>ONPI01000009.1 GCA_900319685.1 uncultured Bacteroidales bacterium | reverse complement strand
GGAGGTGGTTCGGGTATATCTGTCCGTCGTAGGTGACTTCACTGTCCACCCAGCCGTAGTCGTCGACGAGGAAGAATACGATGTTGGGTTTCTTGGCTGCTGCTGCCGGAACGGAAGCGAGCTGCAGGGTGATGGGAGCCATCAGGGCCAGTCCTCCGACGGCCAGGAGGCGTTTTTTGTTCTTCGGATCCATTCTCGGCAATGTGTTGAGCCTGTAGATGCCCGATCAGGTCGGGCATGACGTACAGGTCGGGAATGACGTACAGGCCGTCATTGCCGGCTTGACCGGCAATCTCTATTTCTCCTTCGGGTGGAGCTTTTTGTACATCTTCAGGCTCAGGACCAGCGAACCGAAATCCATCTTGCTGATGTAGGTGGCACGGACGAAGTCGTCTCGCTGTACGCTGAATGACAGGAGCTTGGTGGCCACGAACCTTCTTGAAGTGACGGTAACGGGCTCCATGTCGCCATTCGGATACATGGCGGCGAGGCATCCGTCCACGACGGTCGTGAAGAGCCTCGGCTTCTTGTACAGGGACTGCAGATCCTTCAATTTCTCCAACGCCTCTTCGAGGGTGTTTCCGAGCGGGATGAACAGTTCGAAGACGGGATCGAATTGGATCTGCAAGAGGTCGGTGCCTACCCCAAGGTTTCCGACGGACAGCCAGTAACTGCCATCGTCTTTCATCTGGAATACTTCAAGTTGGGTACTTGCAATGCTGCCTTGTTCCGTTTCAACTGTTACGATCTCAAGCCTCTGGGCAGCCTTGTCGATTACCTGCTGCACCTGTGCTGATACCATCACAGGAACTGCTGCCAGCAGCAGTGAAATGATAAAACGCTTCATGATATTCTTTAATTGTGTTGTACGCTGAAATTATCAATTTTGACGCGGCCGCTGCCGGAGCTCTTCTGGTCGAGGCTGCGGGCATTGCCGCTTAGGTATATGCTGCCGCTCCCGGAGGTCCGGGCTTCGATATCCCCGGCATCCTTGCAGACCAGGGAGATATTGCCCTTGCCACTGGTAGAGGCCTTGATCCTGTCGGCCGTGATCATATCGACCTCGATGTCACCGCTGCCGGTGGTAGTGAATTCGGCCGATTTGGACTTGATGCCGGAGATTTCGATCTCACCGCTGCCACTGGTCGATGCGGAGAAGGATTTGCATGTCACATCTCCGTTTATTTCGATGTCGCCGCTTCCGCTGGTCGATACCTTGAAACCGTCTTCAGCCGAGATAGGGCTGTTGATGGTGCAGTCTCCCGAGCCGGAGAGCTTCACTGAGTTCAGGACAGGAGAGTTGACGGTCAGGACGGTATTCACCCGAGGGGTCAGGCTGATGATGCCCGGTTGCGTATCGACAACCAGGGTGTTCCCTTTGACTTCAATCAGGTAATAATCCACGAGGTTTTCATCGCAGGTGAAAGTCAGGGACTGGTCGCCCGGAGTCTGTGTATAGACCACGTCGATCATAGCGGGAACAGACAGTGCATCAAAGTCTTTCACCACCAATGTCATCTCGGTGGCGACTCCGTTGCCTGTTTCCGTCACGATACCGAATATCTGGCATGAGGTCAGTACTGCAGCCACTGCAGCAAACATTACTAGTCTTTTCATATCGTAATGGGCGTTCTCTATTCTTTTTGGATATTTCAAACTTCAAAGATAGCAATATTTGAAATAATGGATCAGGATGGATTACGGGACATCAACTTTTCCAACTCTGAATCGGATTTCTCAGCGATTTCGTTATCCTTGAAAAAGAGGGTGAGCATGGTGGCAAATACCTGGTTGTCGTAGATGAAAACAAAATCGTAGTAACCCGGATCGACTTCTTCCGGATGAAGGTAGAACGACCCCCAATGCCTGGATTCATCTTCAGGATCCTTGTTCAGGTCATATTCCAGGATATAGCCTTGGGTCTCTTCGCCCAAAGGATTCTGCAAATAAAAGCTTTGGTCGGCTTTGTGCTTGAAAACCATCACCTTTATCCCTGATCCTACATTGGCTTGCGGATGGAACTCTATCCATTCGTTAAGTTCGAAGACGGAGCGTATTCCTTCAGAGGAATATGGTTTGTTGTTGAAATCATGGCTTCCGCAACGGTCGCCGAACAGAGTCAGGGCAGTCATCACAGGCTTCTCGCCCTCTTTGAGGTTTACGTAATAGAGTTTGCCGAGAACCATCGTATCTTTAACCTGCGAGATCTCTGTGGCATTTGCGCGGTTGCTGAAGCTGACTGTCGACAAGATTGTCATTCCTGCGGCTAAAAGTATGGCTATGGTTTTCATAATCAATAAGACTTTGACTGTGAATGTAAAGATAGTACAAAAATGCACAAATCACCAAATTGGCATCTGCATTTGAATCCGGCAACAACTATTCGCCAGTAATCATGCTGCGGGCGCTGGAAGCAAAAAAAGGCCGGGACTTGCGTCTCGGCCTTCCTGCTCCTCAAGTAGGACTTGAACCTACGACCCCCTGATTAACAGTCAGGTGCTCTAACCAACTGAGCTATTGAGGAAGGTTTGGGATTGCAAAGGTACAACAAAAACACGTTTCTCCAAATTTTTTTGTCCTTTTTTTGATTATCTTTGTATGAATAATGCAAACCGTACAAAGACTCTGAGCGATGGACATCGACCTGTTTTCCGAAATGATCAAGAATCTGATTCTTGACAATGATGAGGTTACGCTACCTGGTTTGGGTACGTTCGTCTCCGAGTTGATGCCCTCGACCTTTTCAGACAAGGGATATACCATCAATCCGCCGTACCGCCGTCTGTCCTTCCGCCAGCGGGAGAACAATGCGGACACGTCCCTGTATGATTTCTATTCGAAGGTGAACGATCTTGACGGGGATACGTCTTCCCGGATACTGGGGGACTTCATTTCCGGGTTGCGGGAGCAGCTGCTGACCAAGAAACTGGTCGTGCTGCCTGGCTTGGGACGCCTGAGGGCCACGAAGGAGAACACATTCTTCTTCATAGCAGACGAAGATCTGGATATATATCCATATGGTTGCGGGTTGGGACCAGTCTCCCTGAAGACCCATGAGGAGACCGATGAGGAGGTGTCGGCTGCGGTCGAGGAGCTCCAGAGAATCGTAGAAAGCGCACCGGAGCCTGCCGAAAAGCCAGCACCTGCCGAAACCCCGGCTGAAGCACCAACCGAGGAGCCGGAGGCCGAACCGCAGAAGCCAGCCGAACCGCAGAAGCCGGCTGAAGCACCAACCGAGCCGGAGAGGCTGACATACAAGTTCGAGAATAAACCGGTGGTCCCCGTCAGTCGCAGAAGCCGTCATCGCAGCAAAAACATCAGGAACATCACTGGCAGCAAGGGCAGCAAGGGTACCGATGGCCGCAACAGGCGGAAAGCCCTGGCCTGGCTCCTCTGTATCCTCGGAGCGGCACTGCTGGCCCTCGGAATATTCATACTCCTGGCCCACATCGCACCTGATTTCATCGACTCGATCCTCTATACGCCGGAGGAACTGAGGATCATCAATTATTGAACAGCCTGACTTGACATGCAAGAAGGATACACTTCAGACAACAGATATTCCCGAGACATTACGGTGCCTTGCTATGCAACCGACGCTTCTTTCCGCCTGAAACCCGCCGCATTCATGGATTTTGCGCAGGAAATGGCCTATCTGGCGGCTGACAAGCTCCATTTCGGCTACGACGACCTGCAGGTCCATCATACGGCGTGGGTGCTTTCCCGGTTCCATTTCAAGTTCCAGAATCCCCCGAGATGGAGGGATGACATCACCATATTCACCTGGCACAAGGGGCAGGAAGGCCTGTTCTTCCTGCGCGACTTCGAGATAAGGGCGAAAGGGGACACCGGCTTCGGGGACAAGTCGAAGGCCCTGGTACTCGGGACTTCTTCATGGATCGTTATGGATGTGGACAGCAGGAGGCTCGTCAGGAGCGAAGAAGTGCTCAGGATGGTCCCGTTCACTACCCATTGCCCCGATGATGCGATAGTTGAACCTTGCCCTAAGGTCGTTATGCCGAAGGGCAGCGAGCCGGAAGTCGTGGGCAGCCATACCGCCGCATATTCGGATATCGACATAATCGGGCACACCAACAACGCCAGATACATCGTCTGGGCGATGGATTGCATTGATTATGAGACTGCCTCCAACTGCAGGGTCAAGGATGTCTGGATCAATTTCAACAAAGAGACCAAGCCCGGCGAGACGGTCATCCTCACTCGTTCCGTGGAGATAACCGAGACCGGGAAGACATATTACGTGGAAGGCAGGACGGAAGACAAGTCCTGCTTCTGCGCCAGGATTGATTTTTAGAAGATACTGTAATAATGTTTGAACTTATATACCCGGTGGATCCGGCTCCTGTGCTGCCGTTGCCGACCGTTGACAAACCCGGAAGCGAACCTCGCACGGGGACCGAGATGGTGCCTGTAGTGGAGGAATCCGGGCTCGTCATCGGGCAGGCTTCCAGGGAGACGGTTCACGGCGGAAGCATGCTGCTCCATCCGGTGGTGCATCTCCATGTCGTCAACCGCGGCGGAGAACTGTTCATCCAGAAGCGATCGATGAAGAAGAAGCAGTTCCCGGGAATGTGGGACACCGCCGTCGGCGGACACGTCGATTACGGCGAGCGCCTCGAGACCGCACTTTTCAGGGAGTCCTTCGAGGAGTTGGATTTCCGTGAATATAATCCCGTGTATCTCAAATCCTATGTCTGGCAAAGCAAGGTCGAGAAGGAACTGGTGAACGTCTATGCCACCGTCGGCAACTTCGACCTGCACCCTTGCAACGATGAGGTTGCAGAGGGCCGCTACTGGAATATGGATGAGGTGGAGTCCCACCTTGGCAAGAATGTGTTCACCCCTAACTTCGAGCAGGAGTTCGTCTCCATCAAGGATATGCTGCTCGCTCTCTTGTGATGGAAGGACAGATCGGCAAATTCATCAAGGACCAGCTTTCGGTCTGGCCTCTGGCCGCGGAGAACTACCGCGACCTGAAGAAAGCAGAGGTCAAGACACTCGAGGTAGGAGGACTGGAAGTCAAAGTCCAGCACAACCCCTGCCGGAGGATTTCCTCCGAGGCTGCCCTGGACAAGAAGTCAATCAGCCGGCGTCCATGTTTCCTTTGTCCTGAAAACCGCCCTGCAGAGCAGTACAACATCGAATTCGAGGGCAGGAAAGGGAAGATGTACCGCATCACCCTGAATCCGTTTCCGATTTTCCCGGCCCATCTGGTCATCTCGAGTTTCGACCACACTCCGCAGTCCATCTGGCATCGTTACCAGGACTTGCTGGACTTCGTCAGGACCAATCCGGACCGCATCTGTTTCTACAACGGACCTGACTGCGGAGCTTCCGCCCCGGACCATATGCATTTCCAGTCCTGCCACAGAGGGTGCATGCCGCTGGAGAATAAAGTCGATGCTATCCTGGATGGGGAAGACACTTCATCCCTGCGGTACCTGGCGTCCGTCAAGGAAGCAAGGCTCTACCATCTGGACCTCTATACCACAGGGGTTTTCGTCCTGGAAGCCCGTACGGCCAAATCGATGGCCAAGCTTTTCTACCGCCTACTGGACTGTGCCCCGGTAAAGGAAGGCGACAGTGAACCACGCATCAACCTGCTTGGCTGGTTCAGCGGCGGGCAGTACCGCTCCGTGGTCATATTCAGGGAAAAACACCGTTCGCATCATTATTACTCCACCGGAGATGACCATCTCGCGATGAGTCCCGGGTGCGCCGACATCGCCGGTGTGTATGTAGCCCCCGCTAGGGAAGATTTCGAGAAGCTGGATTCCAGGCTGCTGTCCTCCATGCTGGAGGAAGTCTCCGTCGGGAAAGAAGTCCAGGACGAGATAATCTGGCGTCTCACCCGTACCCAGTCCAGGCTCGAGGTAGGCATCATGTCCGCGCAGGAGATCACTTTCGAGATCATATCCGACGGTGCCGGTCCGCAGAAGGTCTCGTACCAGGAAGGCAAGATCTGCTACAACGGAGCACTCTACGATGAGCTGACCTTTGAAGCCCAGACCGAGTCCACCATGTTCGCGGAACCATCTTTCATACTCCATGACGTGACTATCGGTGTGGACTTCCACTGGGAGCGGAAGGTTACCCAGAAATTTGCCGGCACCCTCAAGTTCCTGGTGGACAAGGGCAAAGTCACGGCAGTGAATATCGTCGGGGTGGAAGATTACCTGCTCAGCGTGATATCCTCGGAGATGAAGTCTTCAGCAGGACTGGAGTTCCTGAAGGCGCACGCAGTAATCTCCCGTTCGTGGGTAATGGCGCAGATAGCCCATCGAGGCAAAGCTGCCCCGAAGGATATCCCTGGAGCGGATGAATCCATGCTGGACAGCGTCCCGGCAGTGGTTACCCATCTTGAATCCATGTACGGCTCGGGCGAGTCCGTCGGAGGCGGAAGCCAGGATGTGAAGGAATATATCAAATGGTTCGACCATGAGGACCACGTACTCTTCGACGTGTGCGCGGATGACCATTGCCAGAGATACCAGGGTCTCTCGATGGTGGCCGGCGAAACTGTCCGCAAGGCCATCGACCAGACCTGGGGGCAGGTCCTGACCTACGGCGGCGGGATCTGCGACGCACGATTCTCCAAGTGCTGCGGAGGTCGCATGGAACTGTTCAGCACTTGTTGGGAGGACAAGGATTATCCTTACCTTCAGGCACTTCCGGATACTCCGTCCGAGGCTGAAGGAGGGGATGTATTCTGCGACACTGCCGACGAGAAGGTACTGTCCCAGGTGCTCAACGACTACGATCTCGAGACCAAGGACTTCTACCGCTGGCACACGGAGTATTCCCGGGCAGAGGTGTCCGAGTTGCTCAGGAGGCGCTCCGGCATCGACTTCGGCACTCTCCGGAACCTGGTACCTGTGGAGACCGGTCCGTCCGGAAGGATCAAGAAACTGCGTATCGAGGGGGATAAAGCCACGGTCGTTGCCGGGAAGGAGTTGATTATCAGGAAGTGGCTGTCCGAATCCCACCTTAAAAGCTCCGCATTCAAGATTACCTGGAAGGGCGACCGCCTTGTCCTCGACGGCTCCGGATGGGGGCACGGGGTAGGCCTCTGCCAGATCGGAGCCGCAGTGATGGCTTCCAAGGGCTATCCATACGATGAGATATTGAAGCACTATTATCCCGGAGCCAAGATTGAAAGGATATGAACAACGCTGGAAGAACACCATGGGCCTGGGTTCCGACCCTCTACCTTATCGAAGGACTGCCGTACGCCATAGTCAACACCGTGGCCCTGGCGGTTTTCAAGGATATGGGGGTGGATAACGGCACCCTCGGCCCTCTCACGACGCTCATAAGTCTCCCGTGGCTGATAAAGCCGCTGTGGAGCCCGTTCATGGATATATTCAGGAGCAAGAGGTGGTGGATACTCCTCACCCAGTTCACGATGTTCATCGCCCTGGGAATCATCGCCTTATTCCTGCCTCACTGCTCGATGAGCGCCCTGATGGCTCTCTTCGTGGTGGTGGCCTTCGCTTCGGCGACCCACGACATCTCTGCAGACGGCTTCTACATGCTTGCGCTCGACCGTCAGAGGCAGTCGTCCTTCGTGGGTATCAGGAATACCTTCTACCGCGGCGGACTCGTACTCGGTCAGGGCCTGCTCGTAATGCTCGGAGGCATCCTCCAGAAGAAGACCGGCAGCGTTCCCGGAGCCTGGTCCACCGTGATACTGATCTCCGCCGCACTGATAGCAGCCGTGGCGGTATATCACCTCTTGGCTTTGCCGAAGGCGAGCGAAGACGTGGACAGGCGCGGGACTCGGAGCGCATCCGAAATCCTGTCCGGATTCGGGGAATCCTTCAAGTCGTTCTTCCTGAAGAAAGGCGTCTGGTGGGCGATAGCGTTCATGCTCTTGTTCCGGCTTCCGGAGGCCTTGTCCCTTAATCTGCTGTATCCTTTCTTCAAGGACGGAGCCGATGTCGGCGGACTGGCTGCGGGTACCCAGATGTACGGACTTGTGTACGGCACTTTCGGAGTGGTAGCCCTCCTGCTGGGCGGCATCCTGGGCGGCATCTATGCCTCCAAGGTCGGCCTGCGGCGTGCCATGTGGCCGATGGCCCTTTCCCTGGCTCTTCCATGCGCCGTCTATCTTCTGATGGCCATATTCCGTCCCGAGAGCGTCTGGTCCATCGGTTCGCTTATCGTCCTGGACCAGTTCGGCTACGGTTTCGGCTTCACTGCATACACCTTGTTCATGATGCAGTTCGTGGACGGTCCTCTAAAGACTTCACATTATGCGATCTGCACGGCCTTCATGTGGTTGTCTATGAAACTGCCGGCCCTGGTGGCAGGATATCTGCAACAGTGGCTGGGATATGTAGGATTCTTCACGCTGGTGATGGTAAGCTGCGTCGGGACTTTCCTCGCCGCCGAGATTGCCAGGCGGAAAATAGTAACTGAATAGGATTATGAAAAGGACATTGTTGATATCGGCCGCCCTGCAGATATTCCTGATTGCTTGCGGACAGCCTACATCTCCGCCTCAGACCAAGGCGGAAGAGTGCCCTGGACCGGTGCCGGTACGTCCCGGGATCGAAGTCCTCGTCGAACGGGGCTTCGAAGGACTCATCGGCAGGAATGTCGGCCTGCTTACCAATCCGAGCGGAGTGGACCGCAACCTTAAATCCACAGTGGACATCCTCGCGGAGGCTCCCGAGGTGAACCTGAAGGCGCTTTTCGCTCCGGAACACGGAGTCAGGGGCGACGTCTATGCCGGAGGCACGGTGTCGGATGCAACCGATCCGGTGACCGGATGTCCGGTGTATTCAGTCTATGGTGCGCACAGGAAACCGACGCCTCAGATGCTCAAGGGGCTGGATGTAGTGGTATATGACATCCAGGATGTGGGTTGCCGCTCATATACTTTCATCAGCACCCTCGGCCTGATGATGCGAGCCTGCGCGGAGCAGGGGATAGAGGTGATGGTCCTGGACCGTCCGAATCCCCTGGGCGGCGAGAAGGTGGAAGGCTGCCTGGTCGAGCCCGGCTTCCATTCCTTCGTCAGCGAGTTCAGGATACCTTACATCTACGGGCTTACCGTGGGCGAACTGGCGACCCTCCTGAACGAGGAAGGCCTCAATCGGGGCGAGAACGGCAACCTGGCTCCTCTCAAATGCAAGCTGACCGTGGTTCCTATGGACGGCTGGCGCAGGGATATGCTCTATGAAGATACCGGCCTCCCTTGGGTCCTCCCGTCACCGAATATTCCTTTCCCTCAGTCCGCGATAGGCTATCCTTCCGCCGGGATTGCCGGGGAATTCCAGAACTACCTGAATATCGGAGTGGGCTACACTCTCCCGTTCTGTGTGTTCGCCGCAGAATGGATCGATGCAGACAAGCTCAAGGAGCGCCTCGACAGTTACGGAATACCGGGCACCGTATTCAGGACCATCCATTACAAGCCGCTGTTCGGGGCAGACAAGGACAAGCTGGTGCATGGGGTGCAGTATCATTACACTGATTATTCCGCTGCAACCCTTACCCTCACGCAGTTCTATGTGATGCAGGCCGTGAGCGAATTATATCCTGGGAAAAACCCGTTCAGAATGTCATCTACGCGTAATGGTATGTTTGATAAAGTTTGTGGTACGGATTATGTAAGGACGAATTTCGAGAGGCGGTTGAAAGTCTCCGACATCATTGATTACTGGTCCAAGGATGCCGAAGGATTCAAGGCGCTCTCTCAGAAGTACCGCTTATATCAATAATAACTAAAACGCTAGAGATATGAAAAACATTTTCAAAATCGCAACTGCTTCGATAGTAGCACTTGCACTGCTGGCTTTCCCGGCAGATATCTATTCCCAGAGCAGGAGCTCTTCCAGGAGTTCCGGTTCGACGAGGTCTTCCTCACCTTCCTATAGCTCATCTTCATCTTCAAGAGGCTCTTCTTCATCGACTAGGTCTTCCTCTCCGTCATACAGTTCTTCTTCCAGAAGCGCTTCCGCTTCTACCAGGAGTTCTTCTGCGGTGAGGTCTTCTTCTCCGTCATACAGCTCTCCTCAGAACAATAACAGGAGCAGCGCTTCTTCTTCAAGGAGCTCTGCCACCCAGTCCAGGAGCAGCTCTTCGACCCAGAGCAGGAGTTCCGCAACCCAGTCGAGAAGCACTGCAAGCCAGTCGAGAAGCTCCGCAAGCCAGAGTTCGGCAAGCCAGAGCAGAAGCTCTGCAACCCAGTCCAGGAGCAGCGCCTCCTCTTCTAGGAGCTCTGCAACCCAGAGCACTGCGAGCCAGTCCAGGAGCAGCGCCTCCTCTTCGAGAAGCTCAGCTACCCAGAGCAGGAGCTCAGCTACCCAGAGCAGGAGTTCGGCTACCCAGAGCAGAAGCTCGGCTACCCAGTCCAGGACTTCCGGAGAGAGGGTCGCAAGGCCTATCGGCAATTCTTCCAGGAGTTCCGCTTCCCGCAGTTCTAACAGCGGCAGCGTCCGCGAGCAGAACCAGAGGGTTGGGAACGCCACCAAGAACGGACTTACCTCTTACGACAGCAACATGAGCCGCAGCAGGAGCGGAGCGGATGTGAACAGGGAGACTCGCAACGACTTCATGAGGATTGGAGAGGACAGGAACGTCCACAGGATCCCGCCGAGGGAGCGCGATTTCCTGGCTTATGACCGTCCTTGCCACTTCTGGGGCTTCGAACCTCACTTCTACGGCTACAGGGTCAATTATCTCCCGCCTCACTACAGGAGGCTGCACTACTGGGGTGTCGACTACTGCTTCTACAATGGTATATATTACAGGCCATACAATGACTGGTGGGTAATCTGCAGACCTCCTTATGGAATCTGCATCGAGGCGGCAATCACCGACCTGGTAT
Organism: uncultured Bacteroidales bacterium; assembly: GCA_900319685.1. GTDB lineage: Bacteria > Bacteroidota > Bacteroidia > Bacteroidales > UBA932 > Cryptobacteroides. Next base: position 12,660 of record ONPI01000009.1, on the reverse strand, counting down.
TCACCACCGTCCGTTTCGCCTACTATAACAATACCTACAGGATGTACAGGGCAATCGATGCCAACAACAGGATCATCGACGAGCAGAACAGGATAATCGCACAGAACAACGCCACGATAGCGGCCCAGAACAGTGCCCTTGCCCTCAACACAACTCGTGCGAACGATGCCTACACCCTCGCCAACAGGCTTGGACTTGCGCAGAGCTACGCTTATGCCAACCAGCCATATTACTATCAGGACGGAGTCTTCTACATCGTCAACTCCAACGGACAGTACGAGGTGATCGTACCTCCATCCGGAGCCCTGGTGGAAGAACTGCCTGACGACTACGACATCATCACCCTCGACGGGATGGAGTTCTACAAGGTGGACGATACGGTTTACCGTACCACTCTCGTAGGCGGGAAACCTTACCTCGAGGTCCTCGGACAGATGTATGGCGACATGGCCAGGAAATACAATCTTTACTAACCGTTAATCTTTGATGGACGAACTTAAGAAGTTATTCGAGAGTTACACAGGACAGACAGTTACCGATAGCGAAGAGTTGAACTCTTCGGGCAGCAACAGGAGATATTTCCGCCTCAGGGGCGGGAATATCTCCCTTGTTGGTGTAATAGGCTTGAACAAGGACGAAAACAACGCTTTCATCAGCCTGAGCGGCCATTTCCTCAAGAACGGCATCAATGTGCCGAAAGTCCTGGCAGTGAGCGAGGACAGGATGCGTTACATCCAGGAGGACCTCGGCGACGCGACGTTGTATTCACTGGTTTCCCAGGGCCGCGAGAGCGGAGAGTACAGTTCGTATGAGCGGACTCTTCTCTGTCATACGATGGAAATGCTTCCGAAGCTCCAGTTCAAAGGGGCGAGGGGAGTGGACTGGTCTGTCTGCTATCCTGAGGCTGACTTCAACGAGAGGATGATCCTCTTCGACCTGAACTATTTCAAGTATTGTTTCCTGAAGGCTACCGGCCTGGAGTTCAACGAAGTGACCCTCCAGGAGGATTTCGAAAAGCTGAAGGACGACTTGATGCAGGATATGGGCGACACCTTCATGTACAGGGATTTCCAGGCCAGGAACGTGATGATAAAGGACGGCGAACCGTACTTCATCGACTTCCAGGGCGGACGCAGGGGACCGATCTACTATGATGTGGCATCCTTCGCCTGGCAGGCGCGGGCCCATTATCCGGAGAAGCTGCGCAAGGAGATGATCCAGGCATATATCTCCGCATTGAAGGGATATACCGAGGTCGATGAAGTCCATTTCAACGAGAGGCTGCGCCTGTTCGTGCTGTTCCGCACCCTCCAGGTGCTCGGAGCGTACGGTTTCCGGGGATATTTCGAGAAGAAGCCTCATTTCCTCGCGAGCGTCCCGTATGCCCTTGCGAACCTCAGGAGGCTGCTCCAGAAGCCTTTCTCGGACTATCCGTACCTGAACCAGGTGCTCACCAGCCTTGTGACCTTGCCTCGCTTCAACAGCATCGCCGAGGACAAGAGGCTGGAGGTTTCGATATACAGCTTCGCTTACAAGAAGGGTATCCCGGTGGATACTTCGGGCAACGGCGGAGGCTATGTCTTCGACTGCCGTGCGATCAACAATCCGGGCAAGTTCGAGCACTACAGGCAGTTCACCGGCATGGATGATGAGGTGATCAAGTTCCTGGAGGACGACGGTGGTGTCGTCAAGTTCCTTGATAGCGTGTATTCGATGGTGGATAACCACGTCAAGGTATTCATTGAGAGGAAGTTCACCCATCTCCAGGTTTGTTTCGGGTGCACCGGAGGCCAGCATCGTTCTGTCTATTGCGCCGAGCATCTGGCACGCCATCTGGCTGAGAAGTTTGACATCAAGATCACGGTCCTGCACCGGGAGCTTGACATAGAAAAGATATTGTAGATGGAAGCACTGGTCTTTGCGGCGGGGCTTGGCACCAGGCTCAGGCCTGTTACCGACACCATTCCGAAGGCTCTCGTCCCCGTGGACGGGAAGCCTTTGCTGTACCATGTGGTGTCCAAGCTCAAGGCTGCCGGGATAGACCGGATAGTTATCAACGTCCATCATTTCCCTGATTCCGTGATAGGATACGTGAAGGAGCAGGACAGTTTCGGGGTAGATGTCCGGTTCTCGGACGAGAGGGATTTCCTGCTGGACACCGGAGGAGGCATCCTGCATGCCCGCAAGCTGCTGGAAGGCGGCCCTTTCCTGGTCCATAACGTGGACATAATCTCGGACCTGGACATCGGCTGGTTCATCTCCCGGACCCGTCCCGAGGCCCTTGCAAGCCTTGTGGTGAGCGAGCGGAAGACAAGGCGGTATTTCCTTTTCGATGATGACATGAGGCTCGTAGGATGGACTGACACCGCCACAGGGGAAGTGAGGAGCCCGTATCCGGGCCTGGATCCGGACAAGTGCCGGAAATATGCCTTCGCGGGCATCCACTACATATCCGACAGGATATTCAGTGTCTTCGACGAGGATGGCTGGAAAGGAAGGTTCCCTATCGTGGACTTCTACCTCAAGGAGTGCGCCAGGTATCCTGTGTACGGTGTGGTGCCTCCACACCTCACCCTGATCGATGCCGGGAAGCCGGAAACGCTTGCCCAGGCAGGGGAATTCCTCAGAAACCATTTAAATACCAAAGAATATGGCAAAGAAGTGTAAATTCTGGAACGAATTCAAGGAATTCGCAATGAAGGGCAATGTGATCGACATGGCTGTCGGTATCGTCATCGGCGGAGCCTTCGGGAAGATCGTCACATCCCTTGTCAACGACTTATTGATGCCTTGTATCGGTGCCCTCATCGGAGGATTCGATTTCGCGAACCTCAAGGTTACTCTCTGCAAGGCTGTCATGGAAGGCGAGGAAATAGTCAAGCCTGCCGTTACGATCAACTACGGAACGTTCATCAACGAGATTGTGAACTTCCTGATTATCGCGCTGTGTATCTTCTTGGTTATCAAAGGTATCAACAAGATGCACAAGAAGCAGGAAGAAGCTCCTGCAGCTCCTGCACCTAAGCCGGATGATGTGGTTCTCCTTGAGGAAATCCGTGATCTCCTGAAGAATAAGTCCTGATGAAATCCTTCGGCGAAAGCCCGACGGCTTTCTTGAAATAGGTCCCGAAGAAGGACTGGTTCGCGAAATGAAGAGCGTCACTCACCTCCTGTACGGTGTAGTTGCCGCTCTTCAGCATTTTCTTGGCTGCTCTGATCACATAGTCCCTTATCCAGTCCTTGGCATATTTCCCGGATTCCTTGTAGATGACCTGGGCGAAATACTTCGGTGAGACGCAGAGCCTGTCGGCATACCAGCCGATCCTACGTTCATCCATGTAGTGCAGGCTGACTTCGTTGAGGAACCTGCGCATCAGGATGTTTGTCTTGCGTGCCTCGATTTCTTCCATGTCTCCCTTGTCTTTGGCTAGTTTGGAAGATAGGATGCTTCCCATGGTGAGCAATATTCCTTCGACAGCATCTTCCTTGAAGGTATTCTTCGGCGAGAGGATGGTGTGGCGGATGAACAGGAGCAGTTTCTGGAGGACTTCCGCCTCGTCTTCCTCGAACGAAAGCAGCTGGGGATTGGCCATGTAGCCTCTCAGGAGTTTGGTGCTGATATGGTTGCCGGTAGCGAAGGAGCTGTCCGAAGGGATAGATAACGCGATGGCTTTGAAGTCTTCTCCGAGGGTGATGTTATGGAGGATCGCTCCACCGCTCACGAGAAGTACATCGTTCTTCCTGACTATGAACTTGTGCTTGGAGACCCTGAGCTTGGCACTTCCGCCGGTGCACAGGATGGTGCATGAGAAACGCAGCTTGGCAGGCAGGGAAGGGAGGGAGGCGATGAATGAACGTAGGGTCTCGGGATCCTTTTCGTCAAGGTTCTCGTTGAGGTACAGTGAGTCCCCTAGTTTCATCGTTGCCGGGAACCTGTCCAGGAGTGATATGTCCAATACACCGGCCGGTTTCCTCTCGTCCATTGTCGTTTTTTTGCAATATATCATTTTTTTTGCATTTTAGTGCAAGGAATCCCGGAGCCGGGATTTAGTATAATGAAACTGAAGGAAGATGAAAAGATTTAAATTGTGGAGAATCGGCTGGGGCTTGCTGTTTGCGGCTCTGTTCCTGCCGGTTTCCTGTATGACCTACTCGGAAGACTTCGAAGATACTAACCGGCGCGTTGTCGTCAATGTAAACGGAATGGTGACGGTCAAGACCCTGGAGTCAGGTACGGTGTACTTCCAGCTTGACGAGAAAACCACCCTTCATCCCGTTTCCTGGAGCAACGTTTTCGGGAAAGAAGTTCGAGCGCTGTTGGACTACACCGAGTTGTCCCAGGAGAGCGACTTGTTCACCAAGGAGGTGAAAGTCAATTATATAGATTCAATATGGACAAAGAAGGCAGTCTCCCTGATGTTCCGCAATCAAGACGAAATCCTCGGAGACCAACCAATCGAACTCATAGACGATTGGATGAATGTATGCGAAGATGGTTACATGAATGTCCACTACGCATACCAGTGCGGAGACGACTTGGTGAAGCACGAGCTCAACCTGGGCATACATCCGGACAAGCCTTACGACCTGTATCTGTGGCTTGACAGGAAGAATGACTCAGGAACTTTGTGGAAGGACGACTTGGTTGCGTTCGATATCACCGGGTTCATCCCTTGCGAAGAAGGGGAGGTGGTTTCACTGACTCTCCACTGGAATTCGAACGACGGAGCTAAGACACTGAAATTCAAGTGCAAGCCTCACAGGATTACGAAACTGTAGGGCTCCGTTTCGCATGGGAGTGTTGGCTGAAGATATCGAGAAGAAGATTGTCGAGCGCGCCCGGAATGGAGACAGGTCAGCGATGAAGCAGATCTATGACTGCTACGCCAATTACCTGACCGCAACCTGTTCCAGATACTTGCCTGACAAGGGTGAACTGCGCGATGTCCTGCAGGACAGTTTTGTGAATATATTCAGTTCGCTGGACAAGTTCACGTACCGCGGAGAGGGCTCGCTGAAGGCTTGGATGAGGCAGATCTCGGTCAACGAGGCACTTAAGAAGATTAGGAAACGGAAGTCCCGGAACACGTTGGAATACAAGTGGGACCTGCCGGAGCTGGAAAATGAAGAAGAGCCTGATGTCGGAGATATCCCGGCCAAGGTGATCCAGGAAATGATCCAGGAATTGCCTGAAGGCTACAGGACGGTTCTTAACCTATATGCTTTCGAGGAGAAGAGCCACAAGGAGATTTCGGAGTTGTTGGGAATAACTGAAAGCACGTCAGCTTCACAGCTGCACAGGGCCAGGAACCTTCTGGCGAAGAGGATAAACGATTACAAGAAAAAGACGGAAAAGAGATGAAAGACGATTTGTTGAACAGCATCAAGGACAGGTTGGATTCCTACGAGGAATCCGCCCCGGAGGGGCTGTGGAGCGACATCGAGGCTTCCGTCTTTCCGAAAGAGAAACCACGCAAGGCCGCATTCGTGCCTTGGATGTGGCTTTCTGCTGCGGCAGCAGCTGTGGCAGCCGTGCTGATAGTCACGAATACTTTGTCGAATGATCCTAAGGAGGACCGGATCGTCGCCCAGACGGACATAACGCCATCTTCTTCAGTAAATCCTGGGGACGATCCGGCTTCTTCCGAGGAACTTGCCAGTTTGCTGGCGGATGCCGATGTCAGGCCGGTTGAGCCTGCCGCCCCTGGAAGGGTCAGGTCTCTGCCTGTGAAGTCAGTGCCTGAGAACCAGGACAGCCGTGAAACGGAACCGGAAATGGCCGCGGAAGCTGAGCCTGATGTGGTTTTGGAACCCGAGTCTGAAATGGTCGTAGAAGCAGAGCCGACGGTGCCGGTGGAACAGAAGCAAGACCGGCGGGTGGCTACCAACCACGACGGCGAAGATTGGTCGGGATACATGTCCGCCACCGATGACGGTGATACGGGTTTCTTGTCCAGGATTTCCATGAAAGCATCCCTTGCCGGAGCCGCCACCCAGAGCCAGGATGTCAGCAATTACGATCCGGCGATGTTCTACTATGGTTCAGGTGACACCAGGAGTTCCGGATATTCGGACGAGCCGACAAGGGCTTTCGCTCCGATGGACCCTCTCATCTCGGCATCTTCAGTTGAAACCGACACCAGGCATCACCGTCCGGTCAGGATGTCCCTGACCTTCCACATGCCTTTGGGAGGCAAATTCGGAGTGGAGACCGGGGCTTCATATACCTTGCTCCGCAGCACCGTCACCACCACCTCGGGATCTACGGTCAACCGTAATATACAGACTCTGAAGTATTTGGGTATTCCGGTCAACCTGACGGCCGACCTGTATGGCAATGATTGGTGCAGGCTGTACCTTTCCGGAGGAGGAATGGCCGAAAAATGCGTATCGGGCGAGATCAAGCCTCTGCTGTGGTCGCTCAATGCGGCTGCCGGCGCCCAGATCAACCTGGGCCGCAGTCTGGGAATATATGCCGAGCCAGGGCTCAGCTACCATTTCGACGACGGATCACCTGTCCGGACCATTTACAAGGACCGGCCTCTGGATTTCATGATGACTTTAGGAGCCAGGATGTCATTCAGATAGCAGCACCTTCCGGATGAAAGGTGTCTGGTAGCAATAAGGAATATAAGCCAGTGAAGGAAGCGGATCCGTTATTATCAGGTTCGCTTTCTTTCCTTCCGTGATGGATCCGAGGATGTCGGAGACACCCATGGCATAGGCTGAATTCAGGGTACATGCATTGAACGCCCGCTCCGGAGTCAGCCTCATCTTGATGCACCCCATCGCCATGACGAAGCGCATATCCCCGGAAGGGGAAGAGCCAGGATTGTAGTCCGAGGCGAGGGCGACGCCCAGTCCGGCATCGATGAAATCCTTTGCGCGTCCGTACGGGAGGCCGAGGAAGAAGGATGATCCCGGAAGCATCGTAGGCATAGTGACAGTTCCCCGGAGCGCTTCGATCTCAGCCGAAGTCGTCCGTTCCAGATGGTCTGCGGACAGGGCCCCGTGGGCTGCTGCAACCTGCACGCCTCCGGAGACGGCCAGTTCGTTGGCGTGGATCTTCGCTCTGAGTCCATATTCCTGACCTGCGAGGATTATCCTTTCGGTCTGGGCCGGGGTGAAGAATCCCTCGTCGCAGAAGACATCGATGAAATCCGCAAGCTTTCCTTCGCCAACGGCAGGAACCATTTCCTTGCAGACAAGGTCCACATATTCCTCCTGCCTTCCGGAATATGCCCTCCCGACGGCGTGGGCGCCCAGGAACGTGGCTTTGATGGTTGCAGGGGATTCTTCCTTTATGCGGCGTATCACGCGGAGCATCTTCAGCTCGTCTTCGACCGTCAGTCCGTATCCGCTCTTGATTTCGATGGCTCCCGTGCCTTTGGCTATCATCTCATCGACCCTGGCCATCGTCTGGCGGAAGAGCTCGTCTTCGCCGGTGGAGTGAAGGAGGTCGGCTGAATTCAGGATTCCACCACCGCGGGCGGCGATCTCCTCATAGCTCAATCCGTGGATCTTGTCGATGAATTCCCGCTCCCGTGTTCCGGCGTAGCAGATATGGGTGTGGGAGTCGCAGAAGGCCGGCATGACCATCCCCCCGCGTGCATCGGTAACTTCGTCGTCCATTCCCGGAACGGGGCAGTCCTTCATCGACCCGAAACCGGCTATCCGGCCATCCCGGACCGTCAGGAACGCGTCTTTCAAGGTGACCAGCTCGTCCATTTCCGAGCCCTGCTTGCGCAGGACTCCCTTAGGCACTATGCCGCAAAGCTCGCCGATGTTGGTGATTATGTTCATCTTATGAACTCGATGGATTTGACTATGAGCGGATGCATGTACTGGTCGTCACTGATGAAAGGCACGACCTTGCGGTATTCATTGAATATTCCTTCGATCTTGTCGGAAGACTTGGCACCGGAGATCTGGTGGCGGAACTCGAGAGCCTGGGCTGCGTTAAGGAGCTCGATGGCAAGTACTTCCTCGCAGTTGTCAATGACCCTCACGAGTTTGGTGGCGGCGTTGGAACCCATGCTGACATGGTCCTCCTGGCCCTGTGATGACGGGATGGAATCCACTGATGCAGGCCAGCACAAGCCCTTGTTCTGGCTGACGATGGAAGCCGCGGTGTACTGCGGAATCATGAAACCGCTGTTGAGGCCCGGGTTGGCAACAAGGAACTTCGGCAGGCCCCTCTGTCCGGAAATCAGCCTGAATATCCTCCTTTCGGAGATATTCGCAAGTTCGGACATTGCTATGGCCAGCGCATCCATAGGAATGGCGATAGGCTCTCCGTGGAAGTTGCCGGCGGAGATGATCATATCCTCATCCGGGAATACGTTCGGATTGTCGGTGGCGGAATTGATTTCGTTCTCTATGACGGATTCGACATAGCGGATGCTGTCCTTCACCGCACCGTGCACCTGTGGGATGCAGCGGAATGAATACGGATCCTGGACGTGCTCCTTGTATCCGTTTATAAGTCCGCTTCCTTCAAGGATATCGATGAACCTGGCGGCCGTGTCGATCTGGCCTTTATGCGGCCTTAGCTGATGGGTGAGAGGCAGGAACGGTTCAATCCTTCCGTCGTATGCTTCGAGGGACATTGCTCCGATCTTGTCGGCCCATTCGGAGAGCCTGTGGCACTGGATGAGGGACCAGATGGCGTGAGCGCTCATGAACTGGGTGCCGTTCAGCAATGCGAGGCCTTCTTTTGACTGCAGGGTGATAGGTTCCCATCCCATTTCATCCCAGACTTCCTTGCTAGGCACGATGCGGCCTTTGTACAGCACTTCTCCAAGTCCTATCAGAGGGAGGCTGAGGTGGGCGAGGGGAGCCAGGTCGCCGGAAGCGCCGAGGGATCCCTGCTGGTATACTACCGGTAATATGTCGTTGTTGAACATATCCAGGAGCCTCTGGACGGTTATCAGCTGCGCGCCGGAGTGGCCGTAAGACAAGGATTGGGCCTTGAGCAGCAGCATGAGGCGTACGATTTCGGGGCGTACAGTCTCGCCCGCTCCGCAGGCGTGGCTGACTACCAGGTTGTACTGCAACTGGGAAAGCTGGTCGGCAGGGATGGTTACGTTGCACAGGGAACCGAATCCGGTGGTTACGCCGTAAACCGGTTTCTCCAAGTCTTCCATCTTGCTGTCCAGGTACTTGCGGCATTTCTCTATGGCTGCCACAGCCTCTTCTCCAAGCTGGAGTTTCTCTTCTTTCTCAAGGATTTCCTTGAGCCGGGAAAGGCTCAGGTGGGCTTTGGATATGATATGTGTCATAATTCTTCGATTGCTTTGTTTACCAATGTGTCATCTGCGAGGTTAGGCAAGGTCACCTTCAGCCCCGGTGTACGCTCCATCTCCCTGCGTATCGCATTCCCGGCACCCTCGTTGCGTGCCCAGCTGCGTCGGGCTATGCCGTTGTTCACATCCCAGAACAGCATCTGGCGGATATGGCGGTCGGAATCTTCGGATCCGTCAATGACCATTCCGAAGCCACCGTTTATGACTTCACCCCAGCCGACTCCGCCTCCGTTGTGGATCGAGACCCAGGTAGCGCCCCGGAAACCGTCGCCTATAACATTCTGGATGGCCATATCGGCGGTGAATTGGGAACCGTCGTAGATGTTCGATGTCTCGCGGAACGGAGAATCGGTTCCGGACACGTCGTGATGGTCTCGTCCGAGTACGATAGGAGCCGTGATCTCACCCTTCCTTATGGCCTCGTTGAATGCCAGGGCTATCTTCGTCCTGCCTTCGCAGTCGGCATACAGGATCCTGGCTTGCGAACCCACGACGAGGTTGTTCCTTCCGGCTTCCTCTATCCAGTGGATATTGTCCTGCATCTGGCCTCGGATCTCTTCCGGAGCTTCGGCGGCCTCTTCAGTGAGGACCTTGACTGCCAGTTCGTCCGATTTCGCAAGGTCTTCAGGCTTCTCGCTCATACATACCCATCGGAAAGGCCCGAAACCGTAGTCGAAGTAAAGAGGCCCCATAATGTCCTGGACGTAAGATGGATATCTGAACGAACCGTCCGGTTTCAGGATGTCGGCTCCTGCGCGGGAAGACTCCAGCAGGAAGGCGTTCCCATAGTCGAAGAAATACATTCCATCAGCGGCCAGCCTGTTGATGGCAGCCACGTGCCTACGGAGCGATGCACGGACAGCGTCCTTGAACCTTTCCGGTTCCTCGGCCATCATCACCTTGGATTCTTCCAATGTCAAGCCGACAGGATAGTATCCTCCTGCCCAAGGATTGTGCAAGGAAGTCTGGTCCGAACCCAGATCGACGTGGATACCTTCGTCCGCCAGCCTTTCCCAAAGGTCGACTATGTTGCCTACATATGCCATGGAGACGATTTCCTTGCCTTCGACTGCCTTGCGGATACGAGGTATCAGCTCGTCGAGGCTGTCGTGGAGCTCATCCACCCATCCCTGGTCGTAGCGCTTGCGTGCGGCCAACGGATTGATTTCTGCAACTACGCTTACCACGCCTGCTATGTCGCCGGCCTTTGGCTGGGCGCCTGACATTCCGCCAAGTCCCGCAGTCACGAAGAGCATCCCCTTCATATTCTCTCTCGTTCCAGGCACGTTCTTCTTCCTGAGCTGTTTCCGTGCTGCGTTCATCACCGTGATGGTGGTGCCGTGTACGATACCCTGAGGCCCGATGTACATATAAGAACCCGCTGTCATCTGGCCGTACTGGGATACTCCCATCGCATTGAACCTCTCCCAGTCGTCCTGGCTGGAATAGTTCGGGATGACCATTCCGTTGGTCACAACCACCCTCGGGGCGTCCTTGTGGCTTGGGAAAAGCCCCATCGGCAGACCCGAATACATAGCCAGGGTCTGTTCGTCGGTCATAGTGGCGAGGTACTGCATCGCCAGCCTGTACTGTGCCCAGTTCTGGAAGCACGCACCGTTGCCGCCATAAACTATCAGCTCGTGAGGATGCTGGGCGACTCTCGGATCCAGGTTGTTCTGGATCATAGCCATGATCGCTGCGGCCTGGCGGCTCTTGCAAGGATATTCGTCGATCGGACGGGCATACATTTCATAGGAAGGGCGGAACCTGTACATATAGATCCTGCCAAAGTCCCTGAGTTCCCTGGCGAATTCCGGAGCAAGAACGGCGTGGAATTTCTCCGGGAAATACCGGAGGGCATTCTTCAATGCCAGAGCCTTCTGCTCTTTGGTCAGGATGTCCTTTCTCTTAGGTGCGTGGTTGATGGTAGTATCGTATGGCTTCGGATCCGGAAGCCTGTCCTGCGGGATGCCCGCAAGTATCTCTTGCTGAAACTTATCCATTGATCTTGGAATTAACGATATCGAGTATTTCCTTTTCTTCGGCGACAGCCTTCGCTGCGATTTCGTCTGCTTCGGCGATCAGTGAAGCGGCCTTTTCCTTGTCCTTCAGTCCCACTGCGTTGATCTTCACGTTGAGCTGTGCACCGAGGACCGCGCTGCGGGCTGCGAGGGCTCCCACACCGGCATCGGAGACGGAATTAGGATTACCATCTGCTGCCATTGCCCGGGCGACTTCGAACACCTTGAATGAAACCTTCATCGTGCGCAGAGGAACCTGTGAGGCATAGAGGGTGGCGTCTTCGATGGCCTGATCCCTGGCTGCCTTTTCCTCATCGGTGCCCTTCGGGAGCGAGAATGCGGCCATAATCCTGTCGAATGCGGCAGTGTCCTCATCAATCAGGGATATGAGTTCGGACATCACGGCCTGGCCTTTCTCAGCCCAGTCGGAGAACTCTTTCCAGCGGTCGTCCCAGCCGCGCTTGTGGCTCGAGAGGTTTGCGACCATCGTGGAAAGGGCAGCTCCCAGGGCGCCCATATTGGCTGCTACCGATCCTCCGCCAGGGGCAGGGGACTCGGATGCCGTCTCTTCGGCGAAGCCTTTGACTGTCATGCTCACCAGACGTTCGCGGGCGGCCTTCTCCTCAGGATCTTCCATAAGGTATTCGATCACTTTCTCGTGCGGATCGAACGGCTTGAGGTCGTCCAGGCTCATAGACTTGACGGCTATCTTCATTATCTCCTCGTCGGTGATGCCGAGGGAACGCTGCTGTTTTTCAAGGTAATACTTTCCGGCATCGATCAGGACCCGTTTCGGGACCAGTCCTACGATCTCGGCTCCGGTAACGCGGAGTCCCCTTGCAGCCGCTGCCCTGGTCACCTCGTCGAAGGCGACATGCAGAGGGGTGGCTTCGATGTCGGTGATATTCATCGACACCTGGGCGATGCCGTATTCGTCAATATACCATCCGATGGCCTTGCAGCCCTTCAGGGTGCCTTTCTCCCAGATATCCTTGCCGTTCTCGTCCTTGAGGACCTTACCTGTCAAGGAACCGCCTTCGCGCTTCTTGCGGCCTTTCTCGCGCACGTCGAAGGCCACGGCCATGGCCCTGCGGGTGGATGTGGTGTTGAGGTTGTAGTTGACAGCCACGAGGAAGTTCCTGGCTCCCACGTTGATTGCGCCGCACCTGGCGACAGTCTCGTTGTACTCGTCCGGTCCGAAGTCCGGCCTGCGGGCAGGGTCTGCAATCTTCTCCGGCAGGGCTTCATATTCCCCGGCCCTGCAGACGGCGAGGTTCTTCCGCTCCGGCTTGAATGCGGCTGCCTCATAGCAGTAGCAAGGGATGCCGAGGTTT
>ONPI01000057.1 GCA_900319685.1 uncultured Bacteroidales bacterium | reverse complement strand
TACAAGGACGAGAACGGCAAGACCCAGCTCTGCCACACGCTGAACGGCAGTTCCCTCGCTCTCCCGCGTGTCGTCGCCGCCCTCCTGGAGGATAACGAGACCGAGGATGGCATAATCATTCCGGAAGTCCTTCGTCCTTATACGGGATTCGACAAGATTGATTAAATTTGTGTCCATAAGCAAGATTATGGACAAGAGAACTATCATAGGAATAGACCCCGGAACCCGCCTGTTGGGTTTCGGGGTCGTTGATGTCATAGGCGGCAAGCCCGTATTCGTGGATATGGGAGTGCTCGACCTGCGGAAGGACACCGACGCTTATGCCAAGCTTCGCCAGATCTACGAGACCGTATCGCAGGTCTGCAAGACCTACCACGGCACGGAGATGGCTCTTGAGTCGCCTTTCTACGGCAAGAACGCCCAGGTGGTGCTCAAACTCGGCAGGGCCCAGGGCGCGGCGATGATCGCCGCCCTCGAGAACGGGATCGACACGGTCCGCGAATATGCCCCGCGCGAGGCGAAGCAAGCCATCACCGGCAACGGTGCGGCTTCGAAGGAACAAGTGTGCACGATGCTGCAGAAGACTCTGGACATCAGCCTTCAGGCGGAGCATCTGGATGCTACCGACGCCCTCGCGATTGCGATGTGCCACTACTATTCCACTTCCAATCCTCTTGCGAAGCTGAAAGGGTCTTCAAGTTGGGAAAAGTTCATCCAGGATAACCCGGGAAGGGTCAGATAGCGGCCGTACCAACCATCCTGTACTTGTCGCAGAGCAGATCCACGACAGGATCCACGGCCTTCGGGAATACCTTCCGGAGGTCGATTTCATTTGTTTCCGTCAGGACGGTCTTGAGCGCACGCATGAAGGTATCCTTGATCTCGGTGGCCAGGTTGACCTTGACGATACCGTTGGCGATGGCTTCACGCACCTGGTCGTGAGGGATGCCGGAGCTCCCGTGGAGCACCAGGCAGACAGGAGTGGCTGCGTGTATCGCTGCAAGTCTCGGAATATCCAGGTGAGGAGGGAGCTTGTAGAATCCGTGTGCCGATCCGATTGCGACGGCAAGAGCGTCCACACCGGTCGCTTCCACGAACTTGGCGGCATCTTCAGGAGTGGTGAATCCACCTCCTTGTTCCTGACCGAGCTTGGCCACGTAGCCCAGCTCAGCCTCGACTGAAGCCTTGTATGGCTTGGCCATTTCGACTACCTTGCAAGTAGTCTCGACATTCTCTTCGAAAGGCTTCTCGCTGGCATCGATCATCACGGACTCGAAACCTGCGTCCAGGCACTTCTGAACGAGTTCGATGGACGGGCCGTGGTCGAGGTGGATGCAACCCTGCACTCCATAGTCCTCTATGGCCTGGCGGGCCATACGGACCGCTACCTTCAAGCCCATATAGTCGATTGAACTGCGGGTCAGCTGGAGCATCACCGGAGCCTGGACCTTGCTTGCCGCCTTCATCACTGCGGTGAGGGTCTCGAAATTGTAGAAATTAGTTGCGAGCACAGCGGTTTTCTCCGCCTGGCATTTCTTGAGAAGTTCCTGTACAGTCATATCTATAGTGTATTTCAGTCCGATTCTTGCAGCAAATTTACTATTTTTGTAAGATTAATAAACGCAGCAGAGATGAAATTATTGAATATCGTACTCGTATTCCTGACGCTCTCTACTTCCGCCTTCGCGGAAAGGATAGGAGGGACCAGGATCCGCAAAGGGAACGACCTGGCGGGCATCATCACAGATTCACGTACCGGCAAAGGCATCAAGGGAGTAGCAGTCTCCGACGGCTATGGTTTCACCCTCACCGACAAGAGGGGAGTGTATCAGATGAAAGCCGATCCGAGGGCCCGTACAGTATGGTACCGGACCCCTTCCAGGTACGGGATGGCCCAGGATGAGACCGGAGCTCCGGCGTTCTATGCCTACAGGGATGCTTCTGCCAAGCTTGACAGGCACGATTTTGTGCTGGAACCACTTGACAATGAAGAGAATGAATTCACCCTCGTGATACTGGCCGACCCTCAGTGCCAGAGCGATTTCGATGTGAACCGGCTCCGTACTGAGACTATTTCGGACGTGGGCAGGACTCTGGACGAAGGCGTCGGGTCGGGCAGGTATTCCGCCAATGTATATGGGGTAGGCCTTGGTGATATCATATACGACAATTTCGACATCTGGGCTCCGATGCATGAGCTGTTCCGCTCAGTAAGCTGGTCGGGCGGCAAGATGCCGGTTTACAATATTCCGGGCAACCACGACCATTCCAACAAGGTGACGAACGCCTATGACGCGATAGACAACTACATCCGTTGGTTCGGGCCTCAGGATTACTCCTTCGACAGGGGAAAGGTGCATTTCGTGATGATGGACAACATCATATTCACAGGTACCCAGCCGGACAACGAGCAGAAGCCTTGGAACAACTGCCTGTACGTGTCGGGGTTCACCGACGAGCAGATGGAATGGCTGCAGCAGGACCTCGCTCTCGTGGACGGCAAGGAGGATAAGCTGGTGGTGTTCTGCACCCACTCTCCTTTCAGGCAGGGTGCGGAGACAGGAGGAGGAAACGTCAATTACGGAAGGCACTACGACGATGTGCTTTCCGCCCTCACGGCCTTCAAGAGTGCCGAGATCCTGATCGGGCACACCCATTATCCTGAAACCTATATCCACAAGGACTATGTCTGCAAGGGTGGCGGAGCCATCAGGGAGCATGTCTTCGGTTCTGTCTGCGGTGCCTGGTGGCACGCCAATATCTGCGTGGACGGTACTCCGAACGGATATGCCGTGTATCAAGTCGGCGGTACAGCGTTTACCGACGAAGTCGCCCGTTTCACCGGCCAGCCTGAAACCCTTCAGATGAGGGTATATGACGGGAACCAGGTCTATGACGGGACCAAGGGCGTGGAATTCAAATGGGAAGAAGACCTGAAGGGCAAGTTCATCGCAACGGTGTGGTATGCCAATCCGGAAGATTGGAAGATCGAGTTCATCCAGGACGGGGTGGTGTATCCGATGCAGCAGGTGACACGCCGGCAGAGGGACTGGTGCTGTTATTCCTACTTCATCAACGAGAACGGGAGGAATCCGAAGAACAAGTCTTACTGGACCAACCGCTTGCATTACTGGACTTTCGCGGCACCGTCCGGCGATCCTTCCTCGGAGAAAGGATGGGTCATACGGGCCACGCATACCGTTCCGGGTTCCGGCAAGGTGCATGTATATTCCTGCGATACGCTTCAGGAAGACTACGAGGGCTTGTAGTTTTTTCCCTTTCCCCGTTAAACCCCGGCCGTCCGGGGGTGTCAAAATGTTGTTTGGATATTCTTAAAAGAAGATTTTTTGTTTTTTATGCGCATTAAGAGAATAATCGCCCTCCTGGTCAGCGTCCTTTCGGTGTCCTTGATGGCCGCCCAGAACCGGGGTACGTTTACGGTGACCCTGAAGGATTCGCAGACGGATGAGCCGGTGGGGTTCGCCACCGTGTCTCTTACAAAGTCGGGAGAGCAGAAGCCTTACAAGTACGCAGACCTACACCAAGGATGTGGAGCTGGGTGGAGACTTCGCTATGGGGACCGTAAAGATGGACCAGGACAAGCAGGTGCTCGATGCCGCCAGCGTCTCGGCCACCGGCAATCCTATCATTATAAAGAAGGATACGATCGAATATAACGCTTCCTCTTTCAAGACTACCGACAACGACATGTTGGAGGACCTCTTGAAGAAGCTCCCGGGAGTAGAGGTCTCGGAAGACGGTACGGTTACCGCCAACGGCCAGACTATCACCAAGATAACCATCGACGGAAAGACCTTCTTCCTGGATGACCCTCAGCTTGCGTCCAAGAACCTTCCGGCCAAGATCATTGAGAAGGTGAAGGTGGTCCAGAAAAAGTCGGAGCAGGCTGAGTTCACCGGTATCGACGATGGCGAGGAGGAAACCATAATCGACCTGAATATCCAGAAGGGAATGATGAACGGAATGTTCGGAAACGTTTCCCTGGGAGGCGGTCATGACATCCTGGACAACAAGACAACCAGTTTCGGAACCAACTCCGGCGATTACCGTTACCAGGGCGGCGCCTTCATCGGCAAGTTCACGGACAAGCAGCAGATCAGCCTCATCCTGAACGGCAACAATACCAACAACCGAGGATTCAACGACCTGGCCGGCAACATGATGTCCGGAATGCGCGGCGGTGGCGGCGGAATGGGCCGCGGCCAAGGCGGATGGGGCGGCGGCAACGGTATCACACGCTCCTGGATGGGCGGCTTGAACGGGGCCTGGGACCTCTTCGACGGGGATATGTCCCTCGGTGGCAACTATCTTTATAACAACACCAACCGTTCGGTCCAGGAAAGGAGCTACAAGAGAACCGCCGAGACTGACGGGTCCTATATCATCAACAGGGAAGGTATCGATTCCCCTGGTGTAAACGTCACGAATTCCTACGGCAACCGCTTCGGAATGCGTCTCGAGCACAAATTCTCCGAGAATACTTCCATCCTCTTCCAGCCTCAGGTCAATTTCGGCGGCGGAGACTATCATGAGTTCTCCGATTTCGAAACCCTTGAGGAAAGGGGTGGTATCCAGAATATTCAGAACAAGGGTTTCTCCAACAACACCGGAGCGAACAAGAACTGGTCGACGAACGGTTTCTTCCTCTTCAGGCAGCGTCTGGGTATTCCTGGAAGGACCATTTCCTTCATGGGGAACTATAATTTCAGCAACAACGACCTGGATGGCTTCACACAGTCCCTTACCGAATCCTCCTTCGGGGGCGAGACCATGCAGGACATAGTCAACCAGAGGATCGACAGGAGCACCAAGAGTTCCTCCCTCTTCGGCCGTCTGGTCTATACCGAGCCTCTCGGCAAGGGATTCTACGCCTCGGCCAATTACAGCTACAGGTGGAGCAAGAACCAGTCCATCAAGGATGCATACAACAGCGGAGAGGTAAATCTGTTCTCGGTCGACAACATCATATACAACAGGAACGGGGAGACCAAGGATGAGACCTATTCCAGCGACATTCTCAACACGTACAATAACCAGAGTGCAGGTGTCGACCTCCAGTACCAGAAGGACAAGCTCCACGCCCAGGTCGGATTCTCCGTCATGCCTACCAAGACACATAATGTGACCAACGGCAAGGAATATGACAGCGATGTCATCAACTATGCTCCTTCCGCCATGTTCTGGTACGATTTCTCCGACAATTCCAACGCCAGGTTCTTCTACCGCGGACGTTCTTCGCAGCCTTCTACCACGCAGTTGATGCCTGTCCCTGACAATTCTAACCCAACATCGATATCACTCGGTAATCCAGACCTGAGGCCTTATTTCAACCATGGTTTCAGAGGAGAGTTCCGCTTGACCAACAAGAAGAGCTTCATGTCCTTGAATGCCAATCTGGAAGGCAGCTTGGTCCAGGATCCTATCGTATCCGCCATGTGGCACAGCAAGGGTGTCCAGTACACCTTCCCGGTCAACGGTCCGAATTCGGGGAACGGAAGCCTGAGGTTGTTCTTCAACATGCCTATCGCGAAGTCCAATTTCTCCCTGTTCCTCATGAACAGGACGAGCTATTCGTTCTCTACTTCCTATGTCGGACAGACCGGACTCGACATGAGCAAATACCTGGATGAAAACGGAACCTTCACGAAGTATGACGTATTCCTCAAGGATTATCCTGACCTTACCCATTCCGCAGATTTCGCAGAGAATGTGGCAAGGACGTTCGGCATCATGCAGAGAGCCAGGATTACCTACAGGACCGACAACATCGAGATCATGGCCGGAGGCCGCACGAGGATGAACCGTTCCACCTACACCCTGGAGACTGCGAAAGACCTCAAGACCTGGAACAACCAGATCGACGGTTCAGTGAACCTGACCCTGCCAGGCGGATTTACCGTCAAGGCAAGCGCAGATTACAACTGGTATCGTGGATACACCACTCCTCAGGAAGACGAAATCATCGTCAACGCCGAGATCAACAAGCTGCTGTTCAAGGACAAGTTCACCCTCGCTGTGCGCGGATATGACCTCCTGAACCAGGCCAAGAACCTGAGTGTTTCTGACAGTAACGGAGTTTACAGGGAGACTTGGAACAATACCCTCGGCAGATACATCATTGTAGCCCTCACGTACAGGTTCGGTACCTTCGGAGGACACAGAGGAGGAATGAGGATGGGTCTTGGCGGACGTGGTCCGGGAGGCCCTCCTATGAGATAGGGAATCCTATTGCTGTACGGTGGTGTAGCTGCGCCACTTCCCGATGAGCGCCGTCATGTCGTCCGGCAGCTCCGAATCGAAACGGATCCATTGCTTAGTCCCTGGGTGCTTGAAGCCCAGGGTCTTTGCATGCAGGGCCTGGCGGGGGCAGATTTCAAAGCAGTTCCCGATGAACTGGCGGTATTTGGCGTATATGGTGCCCTTGCGTATTTCCGATCCTCCGTAGCGTTCGTCATTGAAGAGGGGATGCCCGATGTGGTTCATGTGGACCCTGATCTGGTGGGTCCTTCCGGTCTCCAGCCTGCACTCCACAACTGTTACATAGCCGAACCTTTCCATCACTTTGTAGTGGGTGACGGCGTGCTTGCCTTTCTCGTCGTCTTCCGGATATACCTTGAAACGCAGGCGGTCGTTGGGGTCGCGTCCGATGTTGCCGTCAACCGTTCCCTCATCTTCCTTGATGTTCCCCCATACCACGGCCACGTAGCACCTCTCAATGGTGTGCTCGAAAAATTGCCTGGCCAGGTCGAGCTGGGTCTCGTCGTTCTTCGCCACGACCAGGAGACCTGAAGTGTCCTTGTCGATCCTGTGGACCAGGATGCCCATCCTTTCGTCTTCAGCTTCGGGGCCCTGGGATATTCCCAGATGGTATGCGAGGGCATTGACGAGGGTCCCTTCGAAGTGACCGTGACCCGGGTGGACCACCATTCCGGCCGGCTTGTTCACCACCAGGAGGTCGTCATCCTCATATACAATGTCGAGCGGGATGTCCTGGGGCAGGATCTCGAGTCCGCGGCGCCTGTACGGCATCACGAACCTGATCACGTCGTTCGGACGGACCGTCATGTTGGCCTTGGCCAGCTTGTCGTTCAGGAATACATAGCCCTGCTTTATGGCACACTGGACCCTGTGGCGCGAGGTGTCCTCCAGATGGGTGGCCATGTATTTGTCGATCCGCATCGGGGTCTGTCCCACGTCGATGTTGAGCCGGAAATGCTCGAACATTCCCTGCTCTTCATCTTCCGGGGTCTCCTCCGGACCGTTGTAGAGCTTGTCGTCGTCCACTTTAGTTCCGCACGTCGAGTGACAGGTATATCGAAACTCCGGAACCCATTCCGACAGGGTTCTTGGAAGGAGCCGGGCTCTGCTTGTAAACCACTGCGTTGAGGGAATCGGCGTAATTCCTGACTGACTTGTCGAAAACCGCCTTGCTGACGTTCAGGGAACTCTCGTGTATTGCATCGACCGCCCTGAGATACTTCATGTCCTTGACGTTCGGTACGTAAGTTTCCTTGTCATCGGAGTTCAAGCCCACTTCCAGGTCGATCGCCGATCCGGATTCGATCTGCCGTCCCGGTTTGATCTGGCGGTTGCGGTAGAACTGGCGCAGGACGTTGTTGGTGGCCATGTCATCCACGTAGATGAGCCTTCCGAGGGCGAGACCCCTGGAGTTGAGTTCCGACATGGCCTGGCGCATCGAATAGCCCACGAGGTTCGGCATACTGACCTTCTTGGTGTTGAAGGCGTTGGTGGTCAGCATTATGCAGCGGCCTTTCTTGACCTGGGCGCCGGCCTTCGGATTCTGGCTGTAAACGGCTCCCTTGGCCATCCTCCGTACGAAGATGGAATCGACGATCTCGACTTTCAGGCCTTTCCTTCCGGCCTCCTTGCGGGCCTGTTCGAACGTCAGGTTCGTGAGGTCGGGCACTTCGATCATCTGTCCGTGGTTGGTTATCACGTTCAGCCCGATCCTTGCGACCAGGAGGAGGGCGACGAAGAATGCGACCGCCCAGAGTATGTTCCTGACTATCCAGTTCCCGAAGAAACCTGTCTTGTTGTTTTCCTTTTCTTTCATGACCTTCTCTCCTATCATTTGGCCCTCATGAAGACCTGGACAGGGCATCCCAGCAGGTCGAAATGCTCCCTGAGCTTGTTCTCCAGGAATCTCTTGTACGGATCTTTCACGTACTGCGGGAGATTACAGAAGAAAGCGAATGCCGGGAAACTAGTCGGCAACTGGGTTATATACTTGATTTTTACGTATTTCCCCTTCCATGCAGGAGGTGGGTAGTTCTCGATTTCCGGGAGCAGGGCCTCGTTCAGCCTTGCCGTAGGAATCTTCCTGGAATAATTGTCATAGACATGTGCCGCAGCGTCCAGCACGTCCATTATCCTCTGTTTCTTCGGAACGCAAGTGAATATGATAGGAATATCATCGAACGGAGCGATGCGTTTCCGCAAGGTCCCATTTGTTCACCACCAGCACGCAGCCCTTGCGGTTCCGGACGATGAGGTTGAATATACTCATGTCCTGGGCCTCCATTCCGGAATTGGCATCGATCAGCAGCAGGCAGACGTCAGCGCTCTCGATGGCCCTTATGGACCTCATCACCGAATAGAATTCCAGGTCTTCGTTGACCTTGGCCTTCTTCCTCATGCCGGCCGTGTCTACAAGCATGAACTCGTGGCCGAACTTGTTGTAGTAGGTGGATATGGAATCCCTAGTGGTCCCAGCCACCGGGGTTACGATATTCCTTTCTTCTCCGAGAAGGGCGTTGGTAAGGGAAGACTTGCCCACGTTAGGCTTGCCCACGATGGCGATGTGCGGAAGGTCGGAATGTCCGTCATCCTGCGGAGCGGAGTCCTCCGGAAGGAGCCTGACGATTTCGTCCAGCAGGTCTCCCGTTCCGCTTCCGTTGGCGGCGGAAATGCTCCAGATCTCTCCCAGGCCGAGTCCGTAGAACTGGTAGGCGTCGAACATCTTCTCCCCGGAGTCCACCTTGTTGACGCAGAGGACGACAGGCTTCCCGCTCTTCCTGAGTATATCTGCAATCTCGGAATCATAGTCGGTGATGCCGGTGGCAGCCTCGACCATGAACAGGACAAGGTCGGCTTCCTCGATGGCTATGACGACCTGCTTGCGGATCGCCCCTTCGAATACATCGTCCGAGTTGGTGGTCCATCCTCCGGTGTCAACCACCGAAAACTCTCTGCCGCACCACTCGCATTTCCCGTAGTGGCGGTCCCTTGTCACGCCTGCAGTCTCGTCGACGATGGCTTTGCGCATCCCGACGAGCCTGTTGAACAGTGTGGATTTGCCGACATTCGGCCTTCCGACGATTGCTACTAGACTCATTTTTCCTTGTTGTTGTAAAACCCGCAGCCGACACAGTCCTCGCTGTATTTCCCGGTGCAGGACTTGATCTCTTCCTCCTGTTCCCGCATGCACTTGATCCCAAGCTTCTTCATATTCTCGTTCCGGCTGACCTCAGTCTCCGGGAACTTGCCTTTGAAGATGATGCCGACGCACATCAGGGCGATGGCGGCGGCGAGGATCAGTATGGCAGCGAGGACGGTTTTCACGGTGTGGTGCTAGAAGATGAATTCGGTGCTTATCGGCTCGTAATAGTAAACCTTGCGGATGACGGCCGCGAAGGTCTCTGTCATCGAGACGACCTCTATCTTGCTTGTGTCAGCATCCTTGCGGAGAGGAATCGTGTCGGTGACGAATACTTTCTTGAGTTTGGAAGCGTTGATCCTGTCGTAGGCAGGGCCTGACAGGACAGCGTGGGTGGCGCAGGCCATGACGCTTGCAGCTCCCTTGTCCATCAGCACGTCGGCAGCCTTGACCAGGGTACCGGCAGTGTCGATGAGGTCGTCCACGATCACGATGTTCTTGCCCTCGACGTCACCGATGGCCGTGATCGACGCCACCACGTTGGCCCTTTCGCGGGACTTGTGGCAGATAATCACAGGGCAGGCAAGTTCCTTGGCATATGCGTTCGCCCTCTTGGCACCTCCCATGTCAGGAGCCGCGATGGCGAGGTTCTCTATGTTGAGCGACCTGAGATACGGGATGAATACCTTGCTGGCGTAGATATGGTCCACAGGCAGGTTGAAGAATCCCTGGATCTGGTCGGCGTGAAGGTCACAGGTCATGATCCTGTCGACTCCGGCGGAGGTAAGCAGGTTTGCGACCAGCTTTGCTCCGATCGACACCCTCGGCTTGTCCTTACGGTCCTGCCTTGCCCACCCGAAGTACGGCATGACGGCGATGACCTTGTCGGCGGAAGCTCTTTTTGCAGCATCGATGGTCAGCAGGAGTTCCATCAGGTTCTCGGAAGGCGGGAAGGTGGATTGCAGGATAAACACCGTCGCACCTCTCACGCTGTCAGTGAAGGAAGGTACGAATTCTCCGTCGCTGAACTGAGTCACTTCGGATGCTCCGAGATGATACTTCTCACCGTTCGGTGCTCCGATCTTGTTCAGACCTTCAACAACCTTGCATGCGAAGTCCTGAGAGGCTCTGCACGCAAACAATTCCATTCTGTGTTCGATGTACATGATTTATGAGGTTAGATGTATTTCCTGATATATTCGAGTATCTCATCCCTTCCGGCACCGGTGTCGGCGCTCGAGGTGAACATCGGGGGCAGTTCTTCCCATTGTTCGGAGAGGATATGCCTGTCTCTCTCGATCTGGGCCTTCAGTGCGTTCGGCCCCAGCTTGTCGCATTTTGTGAATATGATTGCGAAAGGGATTCCGTTTTCGCCGAGTCCCGTGATGAAATCGCGGTCGATCCTGGTGATGTCGTGCCTGCAGTCTATCAGCACGAACAGCAGCACCATATCCTCGGACTGGCCTATGTAGTCGTTGATCATCTTGCGCAGTTCCTCGCGGCCTTCCTTTGAGATCTTGGCGAAGCCGTATCCGGGCAGATCCACCAGGTACCAGCTGTCATTGATGAGGAAATGGTTGATGAGTTTGGTCTTGCCGGGTGTCTGGGAAGTCTTCGCGAGTTTCCTGTTCCCGCAGAGCATGTTTATAAGGGATGACTTGCCAACGTTCGACCGGCCGATGAAAGCAAACTCGGGCAGTTTGCGCGAGGGCTTCTGGGATACTCGAGTACAGCTGCCAGCAAATTTTGCTTCATTGATAGTCATAATGCAAAGATAGTCTATTTTTGTTAATTTTGTAAGGAAAGTTTACAAGGAAAGAAAGAGATTGGTGTGATGGAAAAGGAATACATCTCATTGTCCGAACTCCTGGACTCGATGAAGGCTGCCGTGGAAGGTTTCTTCCCTGACAGGCTATGGGTCAGGGCCGAGATCAGCGGCTTGAACCGCAAGCAGAACGGCCACTGCTACCTGGACCTTTCGGAGAGTGCAGGCGGAAGCGTCGTGGCCAAGGTGAGGGCGACCATCTGGGCTTCCAGGTGGAACTACATCGACCAGTATTTCAGGAGTGTCACCCATTCTTCCCTGGATGTCGGGATGGAGATCCTTGCACGGGCCAGGGTGAACTTCCATCCTGTTTTCGGCCTTTCCCTGGACATCGACGAAATCGATCCGGACTTCACCCTCGGGGCAGGGGAGAGGAAGAAGCAGGAAACAATCGAGCGCCTCACCAGGGAAGGACTGATGGAATTGCAGAAGCGCCTTAGGCTGCCGCTGCTCCCATATTCCCTGGCGGTGATTTCAGCTCCCGGAGCCGCAGGCTGGGGCGATTTCCGCAAGCACCTGACCCAGAATGAATATGGCTTCGTATTCAATGTCAAGCTCTTCGAGGCCCTGATGCAAGGAGACGGGGCTCCTGCTTCCATCATCGCCGCCCTCGATGGGATAGTTGCCGGTCCGGTGCGGTACGATGCTGTGCTGATCCTGCGTGGAGGCGGTTCGGACCTGGACCTGGCATGCTTCGACGATTATTCCCTTGCTGCCGGGATAGCCCGCTGTCCGATACCGGTGTTTACCGCGATAGGGCATGAGAAGGATTACCACGTGGCGGACATGGTGGCGAATACTTTCGTGAAGACTCCGACCGCCCTCGCGGACCTTTTCCTGGAGTGTTTCATAAGCGAAGACGAGCGTCTGTCCGCCTATGAGTCCCGGCTGCGGATATCCTTCAACAACAGGCTTTCCTCGATGTCTTCCAGGCTGGATATCCTGGAGTCCCGCATACGCAATCTGGTGGACTCGCGCATTTCCTCCCAGGGCCATCGTCTCGACAGGATCATGGATGCCGTCCGGATGGGCTCCATGAGGCTTCTGGACAAGGCGGAATCTAGGCTCAGCCTGGTTGAGGAGAAGATTCGGGTGACCAACCCTGCGAATATCCTGAGGAGGGGTTATGTCCTTCCGCTTGACGGCAGGGGAGTCAGGATGACAGGTTCTTCAGGGAGCAGGGAAGGTGATATCGTGCAGATGCTTTTCCTCGACGGACGGCTGAAGTGCCGTGTGGAAGAAACCCTTCCACCTCAGGAAGATATATTCATGGATGAAAACGAATAAAACCAAAGGATATGGCAAAAGAAAAATTCGACTACACGAAAGCGGTCGAGGAACTGGACGGGATAGCGGCGAAGATCGAAGATCCCAAGACCAGCCTCGATGACATAGGGGCGCTCGTCAGCCGCTCCAAGGTCCTGATAAAGGAGTGCAGGGAGTATCTGCGCTCGGTACGTGAGTCTATCCAGGAGGAGGAAGAGAAATGAAACGGATCCATTTTGCAGGCGGATGCTTCTGGGGATTGGAACATTACCTCAAGAACATAGACGGAGTCGTGTCCACCGAGGTGGGTTTCGCCAACGGAAGTGTCGATTCGCCGACCTATGAGCAGGTTTATACCGATACCACCGGCCACGCTGAGACGGTGGCCGTGACATACGACCCTGCCGTCATCCCGCTGAAGGAGCTTCTGGAAGACTTTTTCTGCGCCATCGATCCATACAGCGTCAACAAGCAGGGAGAGGATGAGGGAACCCGTTACAGGACAGGTATTTACTATTCATCGCCCGAAGACCTTCCGGTGATCCTGGAGGTTTGCCGGGAGCAGGGGGATTCACTTGCGGTTGAAGTCTGTCCGCTGGCTTGTTTCTTCCCGGCCGATGAGCGTCATCAGGATTACCTCTCGAAGAATCCGGGGGGCTATTGCCACCTGCCTCTGTCGATATTCAGGTATGCCGCCCTTGCCAGGGACTTGAAGAACCTTCTGGGGGATGAGACCGACGAGGTCGCGAGGATGGCCAATGCAGCTGCGCTGGTCAAGGAGAGGATGGGCTTCTTCTGGGTAGGCTTCTATGTGGTAAAGGACGGTGAACTTGTCCTCGGGCCTTTCCAGGGGCCGGTTGCCTGTACCAGGATCGGTTTCGGCAAGGGTGTATGCGGGACCGCCTGGAAAGAGGCGAAAACCATCGTCGTCCCTGACGTAGAGGAATTCCCGGGACACATCGCCTGTTCGTCCATGTCCAAATCCGAGATCGTCGTCCCTGTATTCAAGGACGGTTCGGTTACCGGCGTGCTTGACATAGACAGCGACTCCCTTGCCACGTTCGACAAGGTTGACGCCCACTGGCTCGGCCGTATCGCCGCCCTCGTTTAGTCTATCTTGAAGTTTGCGATCTCTTCGTTAAGCCTCGACAGGATGCCGATCTTGGTCTTGTAGAGGTCGTCGGATATGTCCACCTTGTAGTAGTGCGGGTTTATCAGACGGCGCTCCGAAGGGCTGAAGTGCAACAGGGTGTCGTTGAAGAATGCCTTCTTCTCCAGGAGGGTATGCTCCTCCGATACATCCTTGCCGTCCAGTACGACCGGAAGCTGGAGGGCTCTCCAGGTATATGACCCTGCCTTGAAGGTCTTGTGCTTGAACCGGTCTGCTTCGGCATAGATGGTGAATTCCTCTCCGGCTTCGATCTTCCTTGCGATGGAATCGCCCCTGAGGCAGGTTACATCAGCCTCATAGGTATGTTCGTATCCAGGCTCGTTCCGGATGATCCTGTAAGTGAGCTGCAAGCCTGGATTGATAAGCTTGATCGTGTCCTCAGACCTCTTCAGTACAGGTTCCCCGTCTATCTGGACCAGCTTGTACACATTGCCGAAGCAAGGGGCGGCCTTGCTGGTGGCGATGGCGTCTCCGACACCGTATGAGTCGATGCGGGCTCCCTGGCGCTCCAGGTCGGAGATCAGGTACTCGTCCAGAGAGTTGGTGGCGAATATCTTGCAGTTCTTCAGACCGTGGGCGTCGAGGACTTCGCGTACT
The DNA here is from genome assembly GCA_900319685.1 of uncultured Bacteroidales bacterium. Classification (GTDB taxonomy): domain Bacteria; phylum Bacteroidota; class Bacteroidia; order Bacteroidales; family UBA932; genus Cryptobacteroides. The sequence goes on along the minus strand of ONPI01000057.1, from coordinate 4,520 downwards.
TTCTGGGAAAGGTAGGCAAGGTCTCCGCTGTCCAGGCGGATGCCGTATCCGTAAGGGTAGGAATCATCGATGCCGCACTCCTTGAAAGAACGGATGGCGTTGAGGACACCGCACTTGAGGGTGTCGTATGTGTCGATCAGGAGGATCAGGTTTTCTCCCATGTGGGTCTTGATGTAGTCCACGAAGGCCTTATGCTCACCTTCCACGGAACTGCCGTATGAGGTTACGAAGCTGTGGGCCATCGTACCCGTGGACGGTACGTCGTTCTTCACTCCGTTGAGGATGTTGGAACTGCTTGCACAGCCCGCTATGATGGCAGCCTTGGCTCCGTAGGTGGCCGCCCACGGACCGTGTGCCCGCCTGGAACCGAATTCGCTGACCGGATGGTTGGTGGCCCTGCAAACCCTCGAGGCCTTGGTGGCCACCGCCATCTGGTGGTTCATGATGCAGAGCAGAGGGGTCTCGAGCACCTGCGCCTCGATCAGGGGAGCTTCCACCGTGATGATAGGCTGGTTCGGGAATACGATCTCACCTTCGCGCATAGCGTACACGTTGCCGGTGAACCTCATCGAAGAGAGATAATCCCTGAATTCTGAATATTCATCCCCCGGGAGGAACTTGGAGAAGAAATCCGGTTCCTCGTTTCCAAGGTTGAGGATGCACTCTATGACTTCCTGAGTACCGGAGCAAACCGCCCAGTTGTTGTTCTCGGGTGCTACCCGGTAGAACATGTTGAAGACCGCGATGACGTCCTTCCTGCCGGTCTCGTAGAATGACTTTCCCATGGTGTACTGGTACTTGTCAGAACAATAGGAATAGTTCATAATATCGGTTTTGTTGTCATTTCCCTTCATCGAGGACCATCTCCAGCATCCTGCGTGCTGAGGTGTCGTCCCCGGAAGCATACAGCTCGACCACCGGTTTCCTGCGCCTGTTTTTCCGGATCAACCCTTCTTCTTCCATCACTTCGTAAAGGTGGCGGGCGACGTGGGGAGCCGGATCTATGACCTTGACTCCCGGACCGGCCAGCTTGCCGATTACTCCGGCGAGGAAAGGGTAGTGGGTGCATCCCAGGACAATCCTGTCGGACCCCGCATCCAGCAGGGGCTGGAGGCTTTCCCGGACCGTGGCTTCGGCCTCAGGGCCGTCCAGTATCCCTCTTTCCACAAGTTCTACGAATCCTTTCCCTACTCGTTCCACGATCTTTACGTTATCCTCGTACAATCCTTTGGTGGTCAGGTATTTGGAACCCTTCAAGGTTCCGGCGGTGGCGAGTACCCCGACGACTCCGGTCTCAGAACTCAGGGCAGCCGGTTTGATGGCCGGTTCCATACCGATGAACTTGACCGGATACTTTTCCCTCAAGGCTGAGATTGCAGCCGCGGTGGCGGTGTTGCAGGCGACCACGATTATGCCGGCTCCCTTGCCGAGCAGGAAATCGGTGATCTCCATGCTGCGCTGCCTGATGAACTCAGGGCTTTTCTCGCCGTACGGGCAGAATGCGTTGTCGGCGAAATAGACATACTTCTCCCAGGGAAGGAGTTTCACGATCTCCTTCAGCACGGACAGTCCGCCGGAACCGGAATCGAATATGCCTATCATCTGCAGGATGTGGTTTACGAAATACAAATATATTCATTTTCCCGAATTATTGCTTAAATTTGAAGCCTATGAAAACATCAAGCATCATCATTACGGCGCTGGTTTGCGCCGCGGTCACCCTGGCCTCCTGCGGGGACAGGTATTCCAAGGTCCCGGAGAAACCGAGACCTACGCCAACCATTCAGAAGGCCGACCAGTTCGCCATAGATATGTTCAGTTCATATTATCTCTGGAGTCAGGAGGTATCGACGAGCCTGGGCCGCCTGTATCCTGACACCTGCTGCAGTCCGGTGCAGGTCGTCAAGGAAATCCGCTACAAGAGCAACGTGGTCAACAAGACAGGTTACGTGGATCGCTGGACGGTGCTCACCGATGACCTGGAAGGTTTCACGAATTCAGTCCAGGGACTGGGGGTCTCGTACGGATATGAGCTTTCGGGCGGAGCCTTCGTGGATGCCCAGGGCAAAAGGACCGGAACGTATTTCCTGATCGTGGACTATGTCTGCAAGGACAGTCCGGCAGAGAAAGCGGGCCTCAAGAGAGGTGACATATTCATTTCCATAAACGGTAAGGATATCACTGCAGACAACTACAACGATGTCTTCAATACCGCATCGATTTCGCTGGGTCTCGGCCGCTATGAAGGGGGCTCGATAAAGAGCGCCGGGCAGACCGTCAGCCTGACGGCCGTGCAGATGTACGAGGACCCGATACTCGTCAACAAGGTCTTCGACCTGGGAAGCAAGAAGGTCGGGTACCTGATGTACAACTCTTTCGACCTCAAGTCGGTCGAAGTCCTTCCTGACGTATTCAGGGACTTCAAGGCTCAGGGAATAGATGAGCTTATCGTCGATTTCCGCTACAACGGAGGAGGATATGCATTCACTGAATCTGTGCTGGCATCGTTGATAGCTCCGCTTTCCGTGGTGTCTTCAAAGGGTGTGTTCCAGACCGAGATTTACAATTCATGGCTGACCCAGGCATGGGAGAGGCAGGAATATGACACCAATACTTATTTCGGGACGGATTTTTCAGTGAATTATAACGGGAAGACATACAGTGCTAATGTCGCGGATGCCAATCCTGAAGTTTCAAAGGTATATTTCATCACCACCGGCGGATCCGCTTCGGCTTCCGAGGGAGTCATAGTCGGTCTCGGACCGTATATGGACATTACTCTTGTCGGGGAAAGGACATACGGGAAATACTGCGCGGGATACATGCTGGGGCCTGATGACCTGTATGACAGCAAGAAGTATGATTTCACCCTCATCAAGGACTGGGGCATGTACGTGATGGTCAGCACTTTTGCCGACAAGAACGGCCACAACCGCTCCAATCCGGCAGATCCGACCCATGTCGGAGATATTCCGGGAATCGCTGTGGATGTCCAGTCTCACGACGATCCCCTGGACGGCTTCCAGCTTGGTGACGAGAACGAGACGATGCTCAGGGCTGCCCTTACCGCGGCCGGCAAAGTCTATTCGAGGACCAGGGCCCAGGAACCGGTTGCGCCACGTTTCGAGACGAAGCGCCTGGAGCACGGAATGCCGACAGGAACCTTGATCGGGACACGGGAATTGCCGAAGCTTCGGTAATTTTGCGTATATTTATGCATTCATCTTAATATGGAGAGCAAATGATTTCAAAAGACCAGATCGAAGCTCTGCATCAGCGTCTGGAGACGCTGGGGAGGTGTCTTTGACATCCCTGGCAAAAGGGAACAGGTAGCTGCATTGCAGAAGAAGACGGAAGCTCCGGATTTCTGGAACGACCCCAAGGCCGCAGAGGCCTTCCTCAAGAATCTCAACGGAATAAAGTCCTGGGTGTCAGGATTCGACAAGGCCTTCTCGGAGACGGAGGACCTTGAAGTCCTGTATGATTTCGCCAAGGAGAGCCTTGGCGGGCAGACGGATGAGACCGTGAGTACTGAAGAGACCAGGGAACTGGAGACCGAATACGGCAGGGCGCTCGATGACATCGAGGCATTGGAGATGCGGAACATGCTCGGAGGGGAGGGTGACAGCCTGGGGGCTATCCTGACCATTAACTCCGGTGCGGGCGGCACCGAGGCCAATGACTGGAGCGCGATGCTGATGAGGATGTACCTCCGCTGGGGCGAGAGGAACGGATACAAGACCACCATCACCGACCAGCAGGAAGGTGATGAGGCAGGGATAAAATCAGTTACCATCGAGTTCGAGGGAGACTATGCCTACGGCTACCTGAAGGCAGAGAACGGAGTTCACCGCCTGGTGAGGATATCTCCTTTCAATGCCCAGGGAAAGCGTCAGACTACGTTCTCTTCCGTATTCGTCTATCCCCTTGTAGATGACACGATCGAGGTCAACGTCGATCCTTCAAGGCTTTCGTGGGATACCTTCCGCGCGGGAGGACACGGCGGCCAGAACGTCAACAAGGTGGAATCCGGCGTAAGGCTCCGTTACCTCTACCAGGATCCTGACACCGGGAAGGAGGAGGAAATCCTGATCGAGAATACGGAGACCCGCGACCAGCCGAAGAACAGGGCGAAGGCTCTGCTCCTTCTCAAGTCCCGCCTGTATGACCTTGCAATGAAGAAGAGGCAGGAGGAAAGGGACCGTCTCGAGGGTCAGAAGAAGAGGATCGAATGGGGGTCCCAGATCCGGTCCTACGTGCTCCATCCGTACAAGATGGTGGCCGACTTGCGCACCGGGCTCAAGACCGCCGACACCCAGGGCGTCCTTGACGGCGACCTGAACGAATTCATGAAACGCTTCCTGATGCAGGGAGGTTCAGGCGCCATCGCCGAACCGATCGAAGACATTGATTGATAATGAAGATAATTGATTGTTAACTATTTAATAGATTTTTATGGCAGAGTTCAAGTATGCTCCGATGTTCCAGCTCGGAGAAGACACTACAGAGTATTACAAGAT
>ONPI01000211.1 GCA_900319685.1 uncultured Bacteroidales bacterium | reverse complement strand
ACTACCATCTCCATCACCAACACAGTCGTCTGGGAGCAGACAGCGGACGGAACGAAGGAAATGTTCGAGAACGAAAACGCAGCCCAGGGCCGGTTCTATGACAAGATGGCTAGCGCTTGTGCCGCCGCTCCCGGAATGACCGCCGGTGAGCGCAAGAAGATGCGCAAGAAGTTCTCCGAAGAATACTACGACAAGGACAAGAAATAGCCCATACAGCCGGACTCAGTTCCGGCTTTTTCATATCCCATAGCCTCCATTCCCCTTAATTTGAGTATATTTGCGTAACCATCCCGCTACAACAATGAAAGCCTACGCCCTTTTCCAGGAATATATCTGGCTGGTGAACACCATCCACCGCTTCGGCCGTCTCACGCTCGAGGAGATCAACCAGCGCTGGCTCGACACCGAGCTCAGTGAAGGTGTCCCCATCGCCCGCAGCACGTTCAACCGTCACCGGGACGCGATCCTGGACATGTTCGGGATCATCATCGAGTGCGACAAGAAGGACGGATTCCGGTACTACATCTTCAACGAGGAGGTGCTGGAGGAGGACACGATCCAGAACTGGATGCTCTCCACGCTGTCGGTGAACAGTATTCTCTCAGAGAGCAAGGCCGTCCAGAAGCGGATTCTGCTTGAGTCGATCCCTTCAGACGGCGACAACCTGCACAAGTTCATCGATGCGATGAAACGCGGCGTGAGGGTTAAGGTTGATTACCGGCGGTACGGTGCCGATGCAACAGTATCAGAATGGAAGCTGGACCCGTATTTCGTAAAGCTGTTCAACAAGCGTTGGTACGCCCTCGTGAAGTTCCCTGATCCAAATGCGAACCTCTTCACTCTTGCCTTCGACCGCATTATTTCCCTGGAGGTGACGGAGGACAAGTATGAATACGCCAAGGACTTCGATCCGGCCGGGTGGTTCAAGGAGAGCTACGGCATCGTCAGGGACCCGGATATCCCTGTACAGCGGGTGGTCATCCGCGCCTACGGACGGGAAGTGCCCTATATGCGGGACCTCCCCTTCCATCACAGCCAGAAGGAGATTGCCACGACGGAGGAGTACTCGGATTTCGAAATGATGCTGCGACCAACGGCGGATTTCTTCAGTCCCCTGCTTTCCCGGGGTTCTGCCATCAAGGTCCTCGAACCTGAGTCCCTGGCCAAGGATATCAGGGAAATGCATCAGGCTGCAGCGAATCTGTATAAGGAATAGGACCACATTATTCTTGTAAAACTTTGAATATTTTGCGAGGTTGTCCCACATTTTGGAGCAACCTCGCTTTTACTTTGCTCTCAGAAACAGTAACCGTATGTTCAATCGTTTAATTGAAAGCCTTATGAGAAGCAAAGACATCAAGCCCGTCAAGAAGGTTCACTTAACCAACTTCCACATCGCCGGTTTCGGCTACTGGGAGGGCTGCGAGGCCTTCGACCAGCTCAAGATCGGGACCAAGCTGGAACTGGTCCGCGAGGAGGACAACGCCTTCGATCCCTATGCGGTGGCCATCTATTACAACGACTACAAGCTTGGATTCATCCCCAGGGCGCACAACCACGACATCTCCAAGTACCTGGACATGGGCCTGCATGACATCTACGAGGTCCGTATCACCCGCCTCACCCCGGATGTCCAGCCCGAGCAGCAGGTAGAGGTCATCGTGAATATCCTGAACCAGAAGTAAAGCCTGCCCCGGCTAGATTAGCGGCACTGCCAGGATGGAAGAGTAGCGCGGTTATCCGGTCAGCAAACCATCCTGGCAGTTTTTATTGATGTGAAGATTTCCTAAATTTGTCTCTGAATGGACAAGACTGATTGCATAGAGAATCTTCTGTCGAAGCCCTACTGGCTGATCGATGTCCTGCCGAAGCAAGTCCCGGCCGGATCCGCCGGCCAGTACTTCAAGGCGGAGCGGTATTTCCTGTCCTGGCTTGATGAGATCAGCTGGAGGTTCGCCAGGATACTCATCAGGCTGAACTGCTACTATGACCTGAAGATGAGCTCGGACGGGGAGACATGGATCCTGAACGCATCCCCCGGGGACCT
>ONPI01000212.1 GCA_900319685.1 uncultured Bacteroidales bacterium | reverse complement strand
CAGCCAGCCCTCACGCGCTATATGAAGCGGGTAATGAACACAACACCCAGCGAATTCCGCCAGGATTCAAAATAACCGGAAGGCCTGTCATCAATGGGCTTGACCGACAAATCCGAATCTACTTATTTGGCATTTCTTTCCGGAACACGAACATCTCGTCCTCCTCGCTCCAGTTTTCTTCCATAGACTCCGGAACGGCACCTTCCGCAAAGCTCCAGATCATGCCCTTGGGCATCCAATTCTTATAGGTCGGTATCATGTTCATTGATGATAGGTTATATACTCTTGGTACGCTCCCAGACCTCTCCCCTGCGATGCCTCACAAAGCAGAAGTCGCAGCAGTCGCCGCCCTGGCAGAGGGTCTGGGTGCGGATGAAATCAATATTGTGAAGATTGCCATAGTTGATGATGTCGCTGCGGCAGAACATGGGGCCGAAGCGCTCCAGGACACCATACTTGGAGAACACATGCTTGTACAGGCACTCCAGCGTCTCGAAGTGATAGTACTCTTTGGGATCTTCCGGATGCCAGAGATACTTCCAGCCCTTCCCGGAGCCGTACTTGAAACCCAGCGGGATGATCTTGCGCATCAGCGGCAGGAAGAAAGGCAGTTTGGACATCTTTTGGAACTTATCCGGGGTGAGGGCCGCCCACATATGCGTGGAAACCATCTCAAATGCCTCATCAGGGCTCTTCCCGTTCTGCTGCAGCACTTCGTCGATAGCGATAGTCGGAAGAATGTTGCAGAAATGGCCGTAGTTCCCCTTATCCTCATAATCCCTTTCATCCTCAATAAGTCCGGCCAACCTGACAAGGATTTCCTGTTGGATGGACGGAGCAAGTTTCCCATATAGAACGGCGTAGCGGCCGTTCATGATCATGTTCAGAGGCTCGTAGACTCTTTTCATAAGGTTTCGGCTGTTTTCTTCAATACCCGTTCCGCCAGGCGCATGGCCAGGATGGCAACGGGAATCGTCAGGACCAGGACAACAATCAGCAACGGAATATTGTTGATGACAGGAATCATCAGCTGGTCATATCCGGCGGGCATTTCTTCTACGGCTGCGGCCAGGGAGCCCTCCGTGTCTGTCCACCAGTGGGAGATGTAGGCGAAGAAGGAGAAGGCAAAAGGAATGAAACTCCAGCGGACGCCTTTGATCGAATCATATCCGAAGATCTTCCTGAGCAGTTCTGCCAATGCCGTTATGACAAGCGTCGCGATCATATAGCCAGGATCGGCTTCGCCTGCAATCAGGAACAGGACGAGAATGAATCCGTTCAGGGCCGTCGCCGCCCCGAAACCACGGATGATGGAGCAGGTATAAAGATAAATGAATGCAAACACCAGCGGCAAAAGAGCCCCGATGTACGCGTAGCATGCCGGGTGGATGGCGCCGCTTGCGGCACCGAGGATGAACGTTACCAGATAGGCAGCGGCCATCAGAATGACTTTGAATGCTGGTTTCATATGCTTTTAAGGTTTAAATATTCCATTCAAGGGCTCCCTGTTGGATGTCCTGCATCCGCTTGTAAAAGCCGCCGGAAGCCGTGAGTTCAGACGGGGTTCCGCTCTCTTCCACCTTGCCTTCCTTCAAGACCACGATCTTGTCGGCCCCGGCGACGGTGCGCATGCGGTGTGCGATGATAATCACTGTCTTGTCCTTGACCAGGCGGGAAAGCGACTCCTGGATGAAGGTCTCGTTCTCTACATCCAACGAAGCAGTTGCCTCGTCCATCAGGATGATGGGGGCATCCTTCAGGAAGGCGCGCGCGATTGAGATCCGCTGGCGCTCTCCACCCGAGAGCTCGCTGCCATTCTCACCGATCATCGTGTTCCACCCTTGCGGCAGTCTCTCGGCAAAGACATCCACGTGGGCCAGCCGTGCGGCAGCGATGACTTCCGCATCCGAAGCATCCTTGCGGCCGATGCGGATATTCTCCAGCACGGTATTGTTGAAGAGCGTGACATCCTGGAATACAATGGAATACAGGCTCATCAGCGTCTCAGGATCTATCTTGGAGATATCCATTCC
>ONPI01000215.1 GCA_900319685.1 uncultured Bacteroidales bacterium | reverse complement strand
AGGAACATGCGGGCAAGTGCTATGCGTTGCTGCTGCCCGCCCGACAGATGGTTGGCCGCAGTTTCAAAACCTTTAGGCAGGGCGACGACCTGGTCATAGACACTGGCCTTCCGGGCCGCTTCCTCAACCTCGGCGAAGGTTGCATCCGGTTTTCCGTAGCGGATGTTCTCCTCTATGCTCCCGTCGAAGATATGGTTCTTCTGCAGGACAAGGCCGATGTTCTCCCTGAGAAAACGCGTATCCCAGTCACGGAGGTCCACCCCGTCCAGGGTGATCGTACCGCAGTCCGGCTCGTAGAACTTGTCCAGCAGGTTCACGATGGTGGACTTACCCGCCCCGCTCAGTCCCACGAGGGCGGTGATCTTGCCGCTTTCGACCTTCAGCGAAATATCATGAAGCGCCTTGGTCCCGTTCGGATACGTGAAGTCCACGCCTTTCATCTCGAAATTCCCATGCACCTTTTCAGGCCTGTAATTGCCCGTCGGTTCCAGTTCAGCGTCTGCATCTACGATGTCGAAGTATCCTTCCGCATACACCAGAGCATCATTCAGGTCATCGAATATGCGCTGGAGCGAGGTGATCGGAGCCGTCACGTTGGAAAACAGCATGATGTGGTACATGATCTTACCGATGGTCATCCCGGGATAACCGATGAGGACCAGATAAGATGTGAGGATGATTATCAGGACCGTTCCGGTCTGGCTGACGAAACTCTTCAGCGCATCGAATCCGAATGAAGCCCTCCGGATGCTCAGCTGATTCCCGTAATAGCCCTCCTGGAGTTCGGTCTGCTTCATGAGCTCGATCCCTTCACGGTTGAAAGACTTGACCACGTTCATGCTCTCGAGGATACTCATAATGCTACCGCTGCGCCTCTCGTTGAAACCCCGCATGTTCTTGCGGGAACTCTTCAGTTTTCGGCCCTGCAACGAAGTGATCCAGAAGTAGATCGGCACGATGGCCAGCGCCGTCAGACCGACATAGACGTTGGCAGCGAATATGAGTATGAGGGCGAGCACGGAACTGACGATCATCGGCAGGAGGTTGATGAAGAAGTTCTGTATGGTGCGGGATATGCTGCTGGCGCCTTGGTCGATCCTGGCCTGGAGCATTCCCGGTGCATTGTCGCTCCGGGCGAAGAAAGCCATCCGGTACTGGAGGATCCTCTCCACCACGCCCAGGGAGAGCCTCTGGGATATATTGATACGGAGTTTCTCTCCGAATATGCTCTGCCCGAAGGAGATGCCGGCGCGGAGTATTTCCTTCCCGAGAAGGACGATGCTGACGATTATCAGGATCCTCGCAGCCTTTGCCCATGTGAAGTCAGGCGATCCTACAAGGGCGTTGATCGCATCCACCGTACGGTCCAGCACGACGGCATTGACCTGCGCGAGCAGGGAGCCGAGCAGGGTCAAGGACAACGTCGCAACCAGCAGGAAGCGATAGGGCTTGACGTAAGGAATGATTCTTTTGAATAGCTGTGCAAGGGTCATTATTACAAATATCGTCAAAAAATTCATATATTGCAGAACTCCTGACCGATCCTTCCGTCAATTGGGAAGCATCATGGATAGGTATAGATTCCCCGGAAGACGTCCGCACCGGTGATGTATCCATGCCGGCGAGGTATCTGAGGACCAGCTTCGAAGCCGGGAAGGGAATCAAGGAAGCCAGGCTGCATATCTGCGGACTCGGCCTCTACGAAGCATACATCAACGGGAACAAGGTGGGTGGTGCCCAGGTGCTCTCTCCTACCGTGTCCAATTATGACAAGACGGTGTATTACAACAGCTTTGACGTGACCGGGCTGGTCAAGAAGGGCGCCAATGCCATAGGAGTGGTGCTCGGGACGGGGCGGTTCCCAGGACTCAGGGTGAACTGGGATGCGATCAACCAGTACAAGCATTACGACAAGCAGCGGCCATGCCTTATCTGCCAGCTTGAGATTGAATACCGGGACGGGAAGGTCGAGAGAGTCTTCAGCGACGGAAACTGGAAGGCCACGGCCGACGGCCCTATCAGGAGCAACAATGAATATGACGGCGAGATCTATGACGCCCGTCTCGAACTGGACGGATGGCTCGATCCTTCGTATGACGACAGCGGATGGGCGCAGGCAGTCCTCCAGGATGCCCCATACGGCAAGCTCACCGCC
>ONPI01000031.1 GCA_900319685.1 uncultured Bacteroidales bacterium | reverse complement strand
GCAACCGCAGCTCCTGCACTTGCCAAGTCTCTGGCAGCTGATCCGGCCAATGGAAAGACCGCCCTCTATCTGGGACAGGCTCTCTCCAAGCTCGGAAAGGTAGACGAAGCTCTCGAGGCTTTCAACAAGGCAGCTGAAAACGGTGAGGCTGATGCAGCCAAGGCTCAGTGCGGGAACATGTTCCTGTCAAAGGCCAGCACACTCCTCAAGGGTGGCAAATATGCCGATGCCATCAAGGCAGCAGAGCAGGCTAATTCCTATGTTGAGAATGCAAAGGCTTTCCTGGTAATCGGCCAGGCATCCCAGAAGCTCAAGAACAACGCAAAGGCTGTCGAATACTACAAGAAGGTCGTCAACGACCCGAAGTTCGGAGCTCAGGCCAAGCAGCTTATCGCTTCGCTTAGCAAATAATGAAAGACCTTGAACTTCTTGCTCCGGCAAGAAACGCCGACATCGGCATCGCAGCTATCGACTGCGGTGCCGATGCTGTGTATATAGCCGGGCCGGAGTTCGGGGCCAGGAAGGCTGCGGGCAATTCCATCGAGGATATCCGCCGCCTTTGCGAGTATGCCCACCGTTTCGGGGTGCGCATATTCCTCACATTGAACACTATCCTCTACGACAATGAGCTGGAGGCGGCAAGGAGGCTGCTTGAAGAAGCCGAAGAGGCCGGGGTGGACGCGATAATCGCCCAGGATCCGGCTGTATGGAAGATGACTTCCCTTCCGGTGCACGCATCGACCCAATGTGCCATAAGGACTCCGGAAGCGGCCCGTTTCTACGAATCCCTGGGTTCTTCCCGGCTTGTCCTGGAGAGACAGATGTCCCTGGATCGGATCAGGGAGATCCGAGCGGCTACAAGCTGCGAGCTGGAGTTCTTCGTCCACGGTGCGCTCTGCGTCTGTTACAGCGGACAGTGCTACATGTCCGAGAGGATTGAAAGGAGGAGCGCCAACAGGGGTGAATGCATCCAGGCCTGCAGGTCGCTCTACGACCTCGTGGACGGGAACGGAAAGGTCCTGGTCAAGGACAAGGCCCTGCTGTCGCTGAGGGATTACAACCTTCGCAGCTATCTGGCAGACCTTGCAGATGCGGGAATCTGTTCATTCAAGATCGAGGGCAGGCTCAAGGGCATCTCTTATGTCAGGAACGTCGTCAGGGCATATTCGATCGCCCTTGACAACCTCGTTGCGAAGCATCCTGGATACTACCGCAGGACTTCGTTCGGGCGCTCGACGGGAGGCTTCTCTCCGGATCTGGACAAGACTTTCAACCGGACATATACCAAGCTTTTCATCGATGGCAGCCGTGGCAGATGGTCATCGATGGACGCTCCGAAGTCCGTGGGCGAAGAGATAGGGACCGTCGTATCTATCGACAGGACACCGGGGAGACTGTCCTCCGGAGACGGCCAGATGGAGGTGATCGTAAAGTCAGACAATCCTGCTGTCTGCCTCCGTAACGGCGATGGGTTCTCGTTCGTTTCGAAAGACCACAACGAGATCGTAGGATTCCGGGGAGATGTGTGCAGGGGCGTCCGTATAGCTTGCAGGAACGTACCGGAACTGTATGTCGGAGCGCGCTTGTTCCGTAATCTTGACAGCGCATTCGAAAAGGAGCTGGATTCCAATCTCCCGGTCAGGCAGATTCCTGTCTCGCTGGAGGTTGCTGTCCGTTCGGCTGATGACCGGTTCTTGCTGGATGTCATGGCTTTGAGCCAGGACGGAAGGGAAATCCGCTTCGTACATGATGGCGGAACCACTCTCGCTTCCAATCCTTTCCGTATGCGGGACATGTTCTATTCCCAGCTCGGGAAAGTTACCGGGATGTATTCATTCACGCTTGAAGGGCTCCATGCGGAGTCCCTGGGTGGAAAGATGCCGTTCCTTCCGGTCTCCTCTATCAACGCCATCCGCAGGGAATGTGCCGCCAAGCTGGACGGAATGCCTCTGCGGGCGATTCCGCTTTATTCTGCGGAGGCTTCAGGGAATACCGCCGTACTTTCAGATTCGGGAGGACAGGTAACCTACAAGTCCAATGTGGCGAATGAGGTGACGAAAAAGATCTACCGGGACTGCGGCGCCACGGACGTGGAGAGGGCGTACGAAATCACCCACCGGCATGATGTTGAACTGATGCGTACCAAGTATTGCATCCGTTATGAACTGGGAATGTGCCCGGTCCACCAGAACGCTGCTCCTCCGGAGCGCCTTTACCTTCTCAACAACGGCAAGCGCTACTCACTGGGCTTCGACTGCGCCCGCTGTGAGATGACCGTGTCATGATTTGACCTGGGATCTGTACGAAAGTCCAGGGTAAACGCGGTACAGGGCGGCTGCCTTGTCGTAGAAGACGACATAATATTCACCGGCAGCATAGAACATGCTTTCAGACTCGATTGTTAGCGGAATCTTGAGATTGCCGACATAGCGGCCATCCCAATCATAGACTACGAGCAGGTTCACTTTCTCCGGAGAGTTGCTGTTCGGGCTCATCGGGAAATAGACATAGGAATCGTCGCTTCCCATTCCCTGGGCAGTATAGGTACTCTTCATATTGTCGTTACGCCCGTAGTTCTTGATAAGCTTGAATGATGCGTCGGCTGTCTGGTATTTGCTCCCGCCCTGGGTAATGCCATAGATATCCCGCTTTGCATTGTATGAAAGGCCACCTATGCCAAGGGTCGTAGTGATGACGGAAGGCTTTCCCATAGCCGGTTTGGTCGTTATGGCCGTCAGATTCTGGGAGGCTCCGGAACCATGGACAACCAGGATGCGGCCGTTCTTGGTGTCGTACGTCATATCGTTGGCATGATGACCGTTGAAGGTCTCTGACACACCCTTGAACTCGAAAGGAGAGAGTGAATACTTATAGATTCGGACATCAGAGTCGTGTGTGCTGCTGTCCTCGTTCCCCTTCATGGTGAAATACACGAATTCCCCGTCGGAGGCAGCTCCCTGCGCTACTTTGAAATCACCCTCGCGCGGGCATATCCCCACTTCGACCGGAACGAGGTCGAACGTCCTTCCCCGCGACAACAGGCTGGCTATCAGCTGCGGGTCCTCGCTGTCCTGGGTGTGGGAGAATGTATCTGGAATCTTGAATGTCCCTTCGGAACAATACTCGGGCTTTGTCATGATATTCACGCAGAGGAATTCCATTCCCAGAGTGGTCCAGGCATTGTCAGTGCCTATGATGAAGATTTTGTTGCCGGAAGCTTTGACAGAGTACCCATGATGGAGTTTCTCCTTTATCGGTTTGATTGCTTCAGCGTATTGCCTGCAGTCTCCTAGAATGATTTCTTTACTGTCATCTTGTCCAGGTGTCGTGGATAACGCAAGGGTAGCTCCGGTGGCTTTGCGGATATCTTCGATAAAAGCGGTGGCGTTGTTGTTCAACCCAGGCTGGACGAATACGCTGAAAGTAGATTTCCCGTTGGATGTGATTGTCAGGAAGCCATCTTCGATTGTTTCCTTGTTTTCCGTGGTTTCGTGGCAGCTTGCGGTAAGCCCAGTGAGCAAGAACAAGACAGCAAGGTGGTGGAAAGGTTTCATGGTATTGGTTAATTTGATCATATCAGTTCCCGGATGATTTCGTCCGAGGTGAAGAAATGGTCTTCCGGAATGCGTATGCGGGTCCCGTATTCTTCCAAGGCGCCTTCCTCCAGCAAGGTCCTGACAGTGGAAATATCTGACAATGAATATAATTCATCGGCATCGATGCCTTCGTCCGTACGCAGCGGAAGCATGATTCTCTCGATCCGGATGTCTTCCGGAGACAGGACTTCCTCTTCCCTTGAATATGTGGCGAGCCTTCCGTCCTGACGGCGGCGCGGCAGAGTCTGGCTGTTCCATGACCTGATATTCCCGGAAGAAAGGGAATGGGCTCCGGGACCGAGGCCGATGTAAGGCACCCGTCTCCAGTAGGCGCTGTTGTGGACGGCCTCATAGCCTGGTTTGGCGAAATTGGAAATCTCGTAATGATGGTATCCGGCGCCCCTCAGGCGGGAGCATAGGATGTCATACTGCCTCCGGCAGAGTTCTTCCCCAGCTTCGATGGAAAGCTGGTAGGCTGAAATATGTTCCGGCTCCAGAGCCAGGGTCTTTTCTATCGTCTGTATCCATGTCTCGTCGGAGAGCTGCGACAGGCCGAAGATCAGATCCACACTGATGTTCCCGATCCCTCCGGAACGAAGAATCCGGAAAGCCTCCCCGGCCCGTGAAGAATCGTGCCTGCGGTTCATCCATTTGAGGATGCCGTCGTCGAAAGACTGGATGCCCATGCTGACGCGCGAGACCCCTAGCTGGACCAATCCCCGGACATATCCTTCGCCTTTTTCAACTATGTCTTCCGGGTTTACCTCGATGGTGAATTCCCCGAATGGACTGTTGGTATAGGATGAAACACCCTAGCACGCTTGGCGTGCCGCCTCCGATGTAAAGCGTATTTACCGGGGAAGGAGAGGACAACTCCTCTTTCCTTGACTCCGCTTCCTCCAGGACCGCGTCCACGAATGCTTCAGTGCTTCCGCACTCCTTCTTCGGAGCGATCTCCGAATAGAAATCACAATAGGTGCAGAAACTCCTGCAAAACGGTACGTGGATGTAGATCACGACTTAGCGGAGCAGGAGTTCCGTCTTGCCCAGGAAAGCCTTGGTCGTGTATGCCTCTACCGTGTAGATTCCAGGCTGGTAGGAAGGAATGTCGTTCAGGTAGATGCTCAGGTCCACTTCCTTGCCCTCGTAGTCAACCTCGCGGGATGCGGAGGCAACCATCGACTGGCCGTTGAAATTGAAGGAAGTCTGGTTGCTGTTGGTCAGCAGGATGCCCTCCGGGTCCTTGACTCTCAGGTAAACCCTGACCGGGCCCTTTGGAGCCAGGTCGTTTTCCACGAGGCTCAGGGATGCGAGGAGCCTTACCACACGGCTGCTGCGGTCGGTCACCTTGTCCGAAGAATTGTAAGCGGCTACGCTCAGGCCCCTGGACTTGATCACGGAACCGGTGGCTACCTTGCCGCTCAGGTTCTCTACCTGACCCTTGAGGTCGGCGTTCTCCGCCTTGCTCTCGGCAGCTTCCTTGCGGGCTGCCGCAGCATCGGCTGTCAGCTTGTGATTCAATGTGTTGAGGGAATCGATCTGGACGATGTAATTCTTCATTATGCTCCTGAGGGTACCGAGTTCCTTCTCGTACTGGCGCATCTTCGCACGGTTGGTGGCTTCTGTCTGCTGGATCCTTTCGATCAACTGGTTGACCTCCTCCCTGGAGGAATCAAGCTGGCTGTTGATCGAGTCATATTCGGAAGAAAGGCTGTCGTAGTCCCCCTTCAGGGCTATCATCTGCTGGGTGAGTTCCTCCTTCTCGGCATTCAGGTCGTTGACGAGGCTGGACTTGGTAGACCAGATGTAGGCAAGAGCGGCAGCCATGACGGCAGCGACTCCGACGAGAGCCCACATGACTGTCTTGAGGCTCTTGTTCTTCCTCTCTTGTTCTTCACGTTCGCGGCGCTCCGCGATAGGATCTATTTCTGCCATAATCCTGATAGTTTATGATTAACACACAAAAATAAAAAAAGTATTTCTTTTTACGTATATTTGTTACTACAGCAAAAATCGAACTACAATGAAATACCTCGTCCGTGCAATCAAATATTTCTTCTGGTTTTCTATCCTTTTCGCATTGATAATGGTGGCGCTGGTCCTTCTGGGAATAGCGGACAGTTCTCCTGAACTGATGTTCCGCGACGGATGGAAATCAGTGGCTTACATAGCCGTCCTGTTCGGGGCTGTGGCTGCGTTCTATCCGAAATTCGGCTTCATCACCAAGGACGTGGTCATCCCGGGCGGATACTCCGATATCAGGGACGGCGTCGTGGAGGTGATGGAATCGAGGGGGTACAGGCTTGAAAGCGAAGAAGGCGAGGATATGACATTCCGCCTCCGCTCCAAGGTCAGCGCCATATTCAAGATGCTCGAAGACAGGATCACCCTCACCAGGACGGAGGGGGGATTCGCCGCCGAAGGCCTGACCAAGGAAGTGGTCAGGATAGCCGGAGCCCTTGAATACAGGTTCCGGGACAGGTCACTTGACGGAGAATGACACCGGGTCGCCTGTAGCGGAATCTCCTGCCACCCAGAGCTGGAAGTCCCCGGGTTCGACAGAATAATCATTCCCTGCTGTCCAGAAGGCGAGGTCCGCAACCGGAAGCGCGAACGTGACAGCCTTCGTTTCTCCAGCCTTCAGTTCCACCCTTTGGAATCCCTTGAGTTCCTTGACTGGCCTTACGACCGATCCGACCAGGTCGCGGACGTAGAGTTGGACAACTTCCGTCGCGTCATATTCCCCGGTATTCTTGAGATCCACGCTTACCCTTACGGTGTCCTTCGCCGAATAGGAAGATTTGTCTATATCGAGGTTGGAATAATCGAATGTCGTATAGCTCAAGCCGTAGCCGAACGGGAACAGAGGCCCGTACCCGCTGTCGAGATAGTATGAGGTGCATCCGAGGGATGTCTGGCCTGCCTTGAGAGGAATATCGTCGAGCAGGGTCTCGCTGCCGTTGTTCGGACGCCCGGTGTTGAAGTGGTTGTAATACATCGGGGCCTGTCCTGCGGTCTTAAGGAAGGTGACTGGGGATTTGCCGGACGGGACAGCCTTTCCTTCAAGCAGTTCAGCGATTGCCTCGCCTCCCATCGTGCCAGGATGGAACGAGTAAAGCATAGCGTCGCAGTTCTCAAGGTCCCTGCCTATGGTCAGTGGCCTTCCGGCCATCACGACCACGATGACCTTCTTGCAGCTTTGCTTGACGGCGGCGATCAGTTCGCTTTGGGCCCCCTGGAGATTGAGGTCGGAAAGACTGTGGGCCTCTCCGGAAAGGATGGCTTCCTCCCCGACGAATACGACTGCGGCATCGACCCTGGCAGCTGCACTCCTTGCCCTTGCGACCAGAGCCGTACTCTTGTCCCTGGAATATTCGGTGCCCGGTTCGTAGATCACGTTGAAATCCTTCTTCAATGCCTCCAGAGGAGTGACGGTGTGGGTTTCGTCACCATCGAAAGCCCAGGTTCCGAGCTGTTCGTACGGAGCGTCGGCCAAAGGTCCGGTCACGAGCAGGGTCCTGACATCCTTGAGAGGGAGGACTCCGTCGTTCTTTAGCAGGACGGCTCCTTCAATGGCGCTCTGCTTGGCTGCCTCGAGGTGTTCCGGGGCGTACAGCGTCTCCCCTGCACGGGCCTCGTCGATGTAAGGGTTGTCGAACAGGCCGAGCTTGAATTTCAGGCGCAGGATGTTCCTGACGGCGTTGTCAACCTGTTTCTCGCTGATCTTCTTCTCCTTGACCAGCTCTTCTATGAAGGATATGTAGCCGTAGGACATCATATCCATGTCCACTCCGGCGTCCAGGGCTTCTTCGGTGGCCTCCTTGAGGTCGCTGGCGAAGCCGTGTGCGATCATCTCGCCGGCAGAGTTCCAGTCCGTCACGACGATTCCTCCGAATCCCCACTCATCTCTCAGCACGTCCTTTACGAGCCATTTGTTACCTGTAGAAGGAATGCCGTCGTTGGCATTGAAGGAAGTCATCAAGGTCATCGCTCCGGCATCGACACCAGCCTTGAAAGCAGGAAAATAGATATTCCTGAGCGAGCGTTCCGTGATTTCCGTAGTATTGTAGTCCCTTCCTCCTTCGGCTGCACCGTATCCGACAAAGTGCTTGATACAAGCGGCGACGGAGGTGGAATCACCGTTCCCCTGGTATCCGCGCACCATTGCGGCTCCCATCATGGCGTCAAGGTATGGGTCCTCTCCGGAGCCTTCGGCAATCCTTCCCCAGCGAGGGTCGCGGGCGATGTCCAGCATAGGGGAGAATGTCCACCGGATTCCGTTGGCAGAGGCTTCTACAGCGGCTATGCGGGCTCCTTTTTCCACCAGTTCAGGGTCGAATGTCGCTGCCAGTCCAAGAGGTATCGGGAATATGGTCTTGAATCCGTGAATGACGTCCCTTGCTATGAGAAGCGGAATACCGAGGCGGCTCTTTTCAACAGCGATCCTTTGTATCCGGTTCAGCTCGGCCGGATCGGTGCAGTTGAGGATGCTTCCCACTTCACCTTTTTCCACGGCTTCAGCCAGCCATTCTCCTCCGGACAGCTGGTTCATCTGCCCGACTTTCTCGTGCAGGGTCATCTTAGAGATGAGCCTGTCGATCTTCTTTTCCGTATCGTCTTTGGCGGAGCAGCCGGCGACAGTCGCCAGGAAGGCTATCGCTACCAGGGAGTATATTGTCTTTTTCATATCCTTACAAACTCTTGGAGATCACCTCCAGTCTTTCTTTGTAATTGTGCTTCAAGAGAGCCACGGCATCATTGTAGCTCATGTTCTCGTCGCCGTTGATGATGCTTCCACCGTTCTGGGTGGCATCACCGGCTGGATTCCACATTTTGAAGTTCAGGTTTGCTGTGGCCTGCAGGGCCTTCTCGGTTTCATCGATGAAGGCCGGGATGGTCTGCAGTTTCGGAAGGACCTCGTTCCATCTCTTCCTTACGGCTTCCTTGAAAGCCGGGTCCTCGAACAATCTGGCATACCAGATCGCCTTGTCATTCAGCAGGCCGTACTTTGCCTGCGGGGAAGTCTTGTAGGACAGGACGCCCCAGTCGAAATCCCATACCGGCCCTGCGATCAGCTTGCCGCCTTCCCGGTTCATATGCATGAATACGCTTCCCGGGTTGCCCAGTTCGTGGTTCCCCATGACTTCGAATACTATCCAGTAGTCGATGAACGAGGCGACGTCCAGGTATTTGGTATATCCATTGGTGGCATTCGTGAAATTGCCACCATAAAGAACAGTAGCGGCCGTGCTGACATAGTTCTTGATATATGTCAGCTGCTGCTGGGAGAGTTCATCGCTGTCCGGGTATTTCACGCCGAAAGGTATCCCGTCCCCTCTCTGGTTGCATCGCCCGTGATAGTCTATCCACTGGATAGGGTTGTCGTAGTGGAAGTCACACTCCAGGAGGTATCCGTTCTCGCAAGGGACGCGGTCTTCGTCGGCGCGTACCTGCTCGACAAGCAGGTATGTACCCTGGTGGCTCCCGTTCAGCACCAGTTCTACGCTCTGGCCGTGAGGGGTCCAGTCCAGGTTTGACATCATGGAAGCAACCTTCATCGACACGACGTTGCGCATCAGGGTCCGGTCCATGAAGTTGGCCAGGAGTACCCATCTCTTGTGCTCTGGAAGACCGAATATGGATTGCTTCTTGTCCAGTTTGACCAAATATGGTTTCTTCGGCCACGTCCATGTCGTGTTCCCCCGTCCGCGAATACGGCAGCTCACCTCTTCCAGGTTATCTGTCTTGCCCATTCCGTTGATTTTGAATGTGGCTTCCACGTCGGTGGTCTTGGATGTGATGGATTTGTTCCCGGCGGTGTTGACATACACTATCGGAAGGCCGGTGTTGACGATCAGCTCGTCGCTGCCGGCAGATTCCGACATGACCGTGAATTGTTTCGACAGTATCAGGGAGCTTTCTCCCAGCTTCATGGCCAGGCAGACGCTCTCCTTGTAGATCGGGTTGGTGCCCTGGTCGGTGATGGTTGCCGTGTAGATACCTTCTCCTTCGGTCTTTATGATCCTTGTGATCTTGAAATCAGTCGGGACTCCCCCTCCCTGAAGCCTGAGCTCGATGTTGCATTCAGGGCTGTAGGCGTTGAAGTTGAAGGAATAATCCGGATCTTCCACCTGGAACCTTATCTCATCGCTTCCTCCGGCAGGCAGGACAACGGTCAGGTCCAGCGGCTTGATGGATTTGAATACGGCGGGTACTTCATCCCCTCCGTTCCCCCCGCAGGAAACCAGCAGGGGGGAGGCGGCGAGGACAACCATCAGTATTATCAGGGCAAACCGTTTCATCTATTTCTTCTGGAACACTCTCACGTAATCCACTTGCATGGTTGCCGGAAGCTTGCTTTCATCGACTCCGGCGTAACCGCCCCAGTCGCCGCCCCAGGCAAGGTTGAGAGTTATGTAGAATTTCTTGTTGAACGGCCAGGTGGATACGTTCCCGGCTCCATCGTTAGGGAAGTTCAGCAGAAGGACTCCGTCCACGTAGGTCTTGATGTAATTCGGAGTCCATTCAAGGGCATATGTATGGAATTCGTCTTCGGCTCCGGCGGTCTTGCGGGAAGCGGTCTTCTGGGTTCCCTTGACGTGGTTGTAGCTTTCGCAGTGGATCGACGATGAAGTGATGTTCGGGTCTACGCCCACTTCCTCCATGATGTCGATCTCTCCGCATTTAGGCCACCCCAGGCTCTGGTCGTCAGGCATCATCCAGAAGGCTGGCCATGTGCCCTTGCCCTTCGGGAGCTTGATGCTGGCTTCCATGTAGCCATATTCCCATGAAACACGTGTGTTCATCCTTGCGGAAATGACCTGTCCGTTGTACTTCATCGCCCTTATATGCAGTGCTCCGTCCTGGCAGAAAGCAGTCTTGTTTCCGTCCAGTTCGCCGTTGGCGACATAGCGCTGGAGTTCGTTGTTGACGCGTCCTGGCGCCCAGTTCTCGAAACGCCACTTGGCAGCGTCCACTGAAGCGTCGTTGAATTCATCCTGCCATACAAGAGAGTAACCGTCAGGGACGTTGATGGCCTCAGCCTTCTTGTCCTGCTTGACTGTCACAGTCTTGCGTGCCGTGCCGCAACGGAAGGTCAAAGTTGTCTCGCGTTCCGCCCTGGTGAAGTTCTCCGCGATGGTGACCGTGACCACGGCGCTTCCTTTCAGTCCTCCGCTCGGAGAAACCGTGCACCAGTCCAAGGCGTTCGAGCCCACACCCCAGTCGCCTGTGGCGGTGACGTTGATGGTTGCCGTGGCGGCATCCGAAGAAACCGATATCTCGGTCTTGTCAAGGGTGATGTCATCCTTGGCCTGCTGCTGTTCTTCCCTTTCGCAGGAAGATGAAGAGAGGATCGCTGCCGCAGCAAGCAGCAGCAATCCACCCTTTATCATATCAATGAATCCTTTCATCATTTGTGTTCCTGGAGGCAGAAGTCGGAGATGACCACCGTGGTGCCGGCGGCAACCCTGCCCAGATCGACGAAGAGGACGACGGCATCGTAATCTACGTCAGGGGAAACTCCTTCCTTGACGAAAGCGGTTGTCTGGTCGGACGGTGCGCTGAAGTCGTTGACATAGAAGAATGCGTGGTCGTTGTCATTGCCTTCCCAGGCGAGTTTGACGGTGATGTTCGAGTTGCAGTCGTCGTCAGGGGTAACCTTCATTCCGAAGTCATATACCTTGCTGGCTGATACTGCTACAGGGAAATGGAACTTGGTCTGGCCCTGCCATTCGGCTCCACCGATTCCTGCAGGGATCTTGACCTGCCATTTTCCGTCGCCGAGGTTGGTCAGCTGAGGATCCAGACCTCCTGACCAGTCTCCTGCGGAATACCAGTAGTCACCGGTTACGTTGAGGCCCTTGAACAGGTTGGCGTCAGAGTTCGGATCGAGGCCGGAAGGCTGGCCGCCACCGTTTTCCTTGTGCTCCTGGAACAGGATGTCAGTAACGGTGATGGTCGATCCGACAGGGCTCCTTCCGAAGTCGAAGATAAGCATAACGTTGTCGGTAGGAGTGTTCTGTACCAGGTTGTCCATCTGGAAAGTGACGGCATCACCGGCCTCGAGGCTGACTCCTCCGTTGTAGAAGAACGAGTGGATGTCGCCTTCTTCTTCAGGGTTACCGGTGAGCTTGATGGTGATGGTCATATCCTTGTCTGCCTTGATGGTGCAGCTGAAGTCGTACTTCTTGCCAGCCTCAGTCTTGATGTTGGAAATGAGCTTGTTCTGAGCCTGCCATTCAGATCCGCCCACTCCCTCAGGGATGGTGGCTGTGAAGCCGTTGTTGGCCGTGATCTGTGCGTCTGCGTTGATACCTCCTGACCAGTCTCCTGCGGAATACCAGTATTCAGGCGTGATGGTGGCGCTCCTCCAGAGGTTGGTTGCACCTTCCACATCGTACCAGGTGCCGCCTCCCTGAGGATTCTGGCCCTCCTTCGGCTTGTAGATGTACTGCCAGGATATTCCGTTGAAGTTGGCTACCATTACGAGCCTGTCGTCGGTGTTCTCAGTGATGACGTAGGTAGGGTTGGTGATGGCGTCGTTGTTGGCGACATATCCGATGACCACGCCTTCCGGCAGGGTCAGGACATCTCCGGTGACCTTGTAGGTGGATTCCTGGATCTGCCAGTCGATGAGGTAGTCCTCTGCCTGGGCGACGCCGGGACCGATGACGGTCACATCCTTGTTGGCGTAGATCTGTCCGCCTTCGCCAGGGTTGAATACGAACTTGCCGTCGGCGTAGAAGGTGATTTCGTCGTCATAGACTCCCCAATCCTTCTTCTCGTCCGGACCGCAGCTCCACCATCCTGCAGGGTTGCCCTGGTCAGGACCGCATCCAAGGTGGCCCTGGACATCCCTTGCGAGGACCCAGGTCTTGCTGGTGATGCCATAGAGAGGGTCTCCGGTCTGGCTGGCGTTGCTGCCTTCCTTCACGAATTCCTTGTGCCAGGTGATACCGTCAGGATTGTCGGAAGTGAACACCGTGACAGCAAGCTTGAGGCACTTCTTGATCTGAGAAGTCTCGTTCTCGAGGATCAGGTAGCGGCTTCCGTTGAGTTCGCTCTTGTCGGTGATATAGGATACAGGGACGTTCGCTCCGGTTACGAGGTAGATTTCCTCGACTCCGGCATCATTCCATTCGCTCTCCACGTAATATGTGGATGTCGTGACCTCCCAAGGAACAAGATAGTCCTCGTTGTTGGTGTTCAGGTCAGGCCTGACGCCTGAGCCCTTGTTGACATAAACCTGTCCGTCGCCCGGATCGTAGGTAAATGTTCCGTCGGCGGCGAAGGTGATCTTGTCGTCATACAGGCTCCAGTCGGCCTTTTCATTTGCACCGCAGCTCCACCATCCAAGTCCGTCTCCGCCTGCAGGGCCGCAGCCGAAGTGGCCGTTCTCCTTGTAGTTCCATTCCCAAGCCTGGGAAGAACCGTTGGAGAGCGCCTTGATGTAAGGAGCGGCATCGAATGGATCGCGGTAGGTTTCGTTGAGAGTGAACTCGATGACCTGGGATCCTACGGAAACACCGTTGGCATTGTAAGCCTTGACCTCTACGGTATGCTTTCCTGCATCACGGAAACGAAGCTTGACACCGTTTCCGGTATATGCGTAGTTCTTGCCGGTGACCTTGCTGCCCGCAGCATTGTCGATAGGATCGGTCGGTCCGACAATCCATACAGGGACGACCCCCTTGTTGTTCATGTTGAAGGTGACGTAGTTTGTCGACTGGTCGACATCCACGGTCACGTCGAAGCTGGAGGCCTGAGGCAGCTCGCTTTCCTTGAGTTCCGGATAATCCGGCGCACAAGCGGCCAGGGCTGCTACTGACAGAGCCAAAGCGATATATTTAAAGATCTTTTTCATCTCTTCTGCAGATTAATAGTTGTTCTGTACGAGGTTAGGATCCTTGTCGAGTTCCGACTGAGGGATCGGCCAGTACTTCTTGGACTCGGTCCAACTGACAGTACGGTATTCATGGTTGGATGCGGTCAGCACGGTCGCAGCCTTGCCGGTGCGGACGAGGTCCCAGTAGCGCTTGCCTTCACCCACGAACTCCTTGTGACGCTCTTCGATGATATCGTCCAGGGAAGTTCCGGTGTCCTGGCTCTTGGCCCTGTCGCGGACCTGCTTGAGCCACTGCGAACCATCCTGTCCGAGACGGACAGCCAGCTCGGCGGCGTTGAGAAGGGTCTCTGAATAGCGATATATGCGCTCGTTGTTGCCGTAGTTCATGTTAGGGTCACCAAGATAGCCGTGGTTGCCGCCTACGCGAGCGATATACTTCTTGAGGAAGAAACCGGTATCCTGCCAGCGAGGTGTATATGAAGCACCGGTCTTCTCTGCATATTCAGCAAAGTTGAGGATACCTCCGTCGCGACGGATGTCGGTGGCATCGTACATGTTGTACGCAGCAGCCCTTACAGGTCCGAAGCCCCAGCCTTCCTGGTAGTCAGGACTGTTCTTGATGGCAGGGATGCCGGTAAGGATGGAAGTGACCTGGCCGCCGGTTGCGATAGGAGAGCCCCAGTCGCGGACAGCGCCTTCGGAGATGAAGTTGATCTCCCAGATGGATTCAGGACACCATTCTCCTGATTCCTCCCAGATTCCGCCGAAGTCATCGACGAGACGGTACTGTCCGGAGGAGATGATTTCCTTCATGAAGCCGAGGGCCTTGGAGAAACGGGATTCGTCATTCTGGTACATGACAGCTTCCGTGTAAAGCATGTAAGCCATCGCCAGGGTGACTCGGCCTTCCATTCCGCCTTCTGCCTTCATCGGGAGGATATTCATTGCGAATACATCCTCGAGGTTTCCGACGATCTTCTCGTAAACGGCGTCATGTCCGAGCTGTTCGATGAAATAAGGAGATGTGAGGTTCTGGTCGTAGTAAGGGACATTTCCCCAGAGCTTCCAGAGGATGTTGTAGTAATATGCCTTCAGGACCGTAGCCTCAGCCTTGTACAGCTGCTTGGTGGCTTCGCTCAATCCTTCCACTCCGTCGACATATTCGAGGACGATGCAGCAGCGGTTGATGCCTGAATAAGCGATTGTCCACATCATGTTGCATACATCCGTCGAGGTGGCGGTGTAATAGTGGGTTTTGACGATGATAGGCTGGTCGCCTTCGTTGGATCCACCGGCGTTGATATCGTCGCCCATCACGTCGTAAATGAGATGAAGGGCATCGTACTGATAGAAGTAGTCGAACCACTCGAGCGGATCGTAAGCGGCCACAAGGCTCTGATACATACGTGCTTCCGTATTGAAGTACTCGTCCAGCGGCTCCGAAGAGTTATGCTGCGGAGAAACGAATTCCTCAGTACAGGAATAAAGAGCCATTATTGAAAGGGCACTCAGTGCCAAAAGTATCTTTTTCATATCAATGTCCAATATTAGAAGTTAACGTTGACACCGAAAGTGAAGGTCCTGTTCTGCGGATATACACCGCGGTCGATTCCCACTTCTGTACCATAGCCGGAGTTGCCTCCGGTCACTTCAGGGTCACAACCGGTGTACCTTGTGAGAGTGAACAGGTTCTCTGCCTGTACATACAGTCTCAGGCGCTGTATCGCAACGATCCTGGTGAGGCTGTTAGGAAGAGTGTAGCCGAGCTGGACGTTGCGGGCCCTGAGGAAGGAAGCATCTTCCACCCAGTAGTCCGAAGCCCTGTAGTTCTCGTTGGCTGAATTGAAGGCGAAGCGAGGATACTCGTTCGTGGAACCTTCTCCAGTCCATCTGAAGAGGATGTTCTTAGGAAGGTTGATATAGTAGAGGTCCGTACGGCGGGATACGTTGTATGCCTGCGCACCGAGCTGTCCCTGGAGGAGCATGCTGAAGTCGAAACCCTTCCAGTCGAAATTCAACGTAAGGCCGAAGGTCCAGTCAGGAATACCCTTGCCGATCATCGTACGGTCGTCGTCGTTGATGACTCCGTTCTCATCGGTATCCACGAACCTGAAATCACCAGGCTGTGCATTCGGTTGGAGGAGAGCTCCTTCTGCGTTGACATAGGAATTGACTTCCTCCCAGTTCTGGAATACACCGTCAGTCTTCCATCCGTAGAAGTACGGGAAAGGCAGCCCCACGACACCGCGGGTGAGGGTTCCAAGCTTGTGGCTGGATCCGCTCAGGTAAGTTGCATCATCGCCGAGATAGGTCAGCTTGTTCTTGTTGTACGATGCATTGAACTTGATGCCGTAGTTGAAATCATCGATGTGGTTCCTGTAACCGAGGTCAATCTCAAGACCCCTGTTGACCATGTCGCCGAGGTTTCCGGTAGGAGCGGAGTCTCCCGCATAGGCAGGAACCGGCATCGAGAGGAGCATACCTGTAGTATTCTTGTTGTAGAAGTCAACCGTGGCGGTTAACCTGTTGCCCCAGAATCCGAGATCGAGACCGATGTCGGTCTGCTTTGACTCTTCCCACTTGACATTCGGGTTGGCAAGTCCGGAAGGCTTGACACCGATGTTGACGGCTTCGGATCCGTTTCCTCCGGAACCGAATACGTAATTATTGTTGGAAGAGGTATATACGGCATAGGTGAAGTCGCCGATGTTATCGTTACCGTTGACACCCCAGGAAGCACGCAGCTTGGCAGTGGAGAGCCAGAAGATATCCTTCATGAAGGCCTCGTTCTTGATATTCCAACCTACGGAGAATGAAGGGAAGGTACCCCATTTGTTGTTCTTTCCGAAACGGCTGGAAGCGTCACGCCTTACAGTAGCCTCGAACATGTATCGCTCGTCGTAGTTGTAGGAGATACGTCCGAAATAGGAGAGGAGGCTGTATGGGATGGAATTCCAGCTTCCCCATCCGTTGCGGTCTCCGTTCTCCCTCTGGCCGAGGGTGTTGTTGACGGAGATCTTCCACTCGTCATAAGGGAAAGTCAGGCCGTTGGCGCTGGCTCCTACGTTGGCGGAGATGCTCCTGAGAGCAGACTGGCCGAGCACTACGTTGAAGGCGTGCCTGCCGAGAGTCTTGTCGTATGTGAATACGTTCTCAACCTGCCAGGTATAATACCTGTTCATGCTCTGGGTTGCGCTGGAGCCATAGTTGATCTTGTCCGTGACGGTAGCGTTCCCATTCTTGTCATAGGTTGTGGAAGAAGTCACCGTATCGTACTTGAAATCCTTGGATGTGAGGAAGTACTCAGGAGAATAGCTGTGGCTGTAAACATAAGCCAGATCCATCGTCACGCTGTTGCGGAATCTCAGACCGTCGATAAGCTGGAGCTCGGTGGTGAGTCCAGCGACGAGCTTGTCGGTGCTGGAATGTCCTGCCGGACGGTCGAGCATTGCGATCGGGTTGGCCTGCTCGTTATAGACACCTGCGTCAGCGATCGAATATGCGACTCCGTCCTTGTTCCTTATAATATATGGATAACCGGCCGGATAGAGGCTCTGGTAGCGGAGTTCGTCCTCGGCCGTAGCATAGATAGCCTCGAGAGGGGACATTCCCATAGCAGAACCGAGAGGCGCTGCGAACTCGGAGTTGGTGGATATTCCCTGTGACCTGATGTGCGCATAGGAAACCTGGTTGCGGAAGGTCATCTTGTTCAGCCAGTTCCTGCTTGCAGATTCATCGAACAGGGTGACTCCGATGTTCTCCCTGAGGGTGAACCTGTTGTAGTAGGAGCGGTCAAAACGTCCACCGATGGTACCCTTGTTGGAAAGGTAGCCTCCGGAGATGCTGTAGTCGGACTTTTCGGAACCTCCCATGATATTGACGTCATGCTTGACGATAGGGGAATTCTTGTCGAATATCGCATCGACCCAGTCAGTACCTTCTCCCAGTGAATATGGATCGGCATAGATAGGGGTCTGGCCATCGTTCAGCATTCCCTCGTTCATCATCACCGCATATTCAGTGGCGTTGAGGACGGCTGGCTTCCTCCAAGGATTCTGCATTCCATAGGAGAAATCGTAGTTGACATGGACCTTGCCTTCCTTGCCCTTCTTGGTGGTGACGAGGATGACTCCGTTTGCGGCGCGGGCACCATAGACAGCGCCGGACGCTGCATCCTTCAGGATCTCGATGCGTTCGATATCATTAGGATTAAGGTAATCGATGCTGCCTGCAGGCATTCCGTCAACTATGTAAAGAGGATCGGAATTATGGATGGTTCCGACACCGCGGACGCGGACCTGTGAACCTGCGGAAGGAGAACCTGAACTCTGGGTCACGAGGACACCGGAAGCCATACCCTGCAGCATGTTGTCAAGCCTGTTCTGTGACTGAGCCTTGAGATCGTCGGATGTGATGGAAGAAATCGCGGCGGTGACGACGCTCTTCTTCTGGACACCGTAACCGACGACAACTGTTTCGTTCAGCATCTCGCTGTCGGTCTCGAGCTGTACTCTCATGTATTCCGAAGCCGGAACTTCCTGAGATACATAACCTAATGCTTGGATTACGAGGATTGAGCCCTGCGGAACGGTGATCTGGAAGTTACCGTCCAAGTCGGAGATGGTACCGTTTGTGGTACTTCCCTCAGTGCCCTTCTGGATGATTCCGGCGCCCATCATTCCGGCTCCGTTTTCATCGAGCACGACACCTTTGACCTGGATGTTCTGCGACCAAGCGACCGCCGAGCCAATCCCGAGAAGGCAGATGACTGTCAGTGCAAACTGCCTGAGAATGTTGTTACTCATTGTTTTTGAAGAGTTAATTAGTATTTGTTCTGTGAAAATCGTCCACTTGAAAAGTGCTTTTCGAGGCAAATATATAAATCAAAGACAAAAAACAGAACCGCCCCTGCAAATAAGGGGAGGTCCTATGGTTTTATTTGTATTAAATATTTGATTTATAGGCGAATACGTTGACTTTTGGAGCTCGAAAAAGTGGACCGGGAGTATGAAATTAAACGTTTTAATTATTTTTAAGTGGAAATATGAGAACGGGAGCGAAGCATAAATCATTGAAAATAAGCATAATAAATTGAATCCACTTGGTAATTACAAGTGGAAATATGGCCATATTTTGAATATTTATCATTCAAAAAGCCATCCACTTATTTAAAATTTTATATGGAGATGGAGAGCCTTTAGTTACCGATCTGCTTGACCCTCTCCTCGAACGTTTCACGGTCTCCGATGCAAGCGTTCTTGATCTGTGCGCGATAGTTGTAGATGGTGTTCGAAGAGTACCTGAGCATCGATGCGATATCTGAAGACTGAGTGATCCCAAGGCGTATCAGTGCGAATATCCTGAGCTCCGTGTTGAGCAGTTTCCCCTTCTTGAGTTCTATCTGCGAATCTTCCCGGAGGAGGCCGTTGAACTGCTCCACGAATTTCGGATACAGCTTCAGGAAAGCCTGGTCGAACATGTCGTAGAATTCCTTGAGTTCTTCCTCCACGGACTCATTCGACGAAGCAGCCTTGATGATTTCGTCATACTGTCCTGCGAGCGCCATCTTGCGGACCTTGCTCTGGTGTGCCTTCATCTTGTCGATGTACTTGGAGCACATGCCGAGGAACAGCCCGATGTATTCTTCCTTCGCTGCGTTAGCCTCCGTCAGGTCCTTGTTCATCTGCGAAAGCTTGGAATTGAATTCCGCCAGGGCGGTGGAATTCTCCTGGATCTGGGCGTTCATCATGGCTATCTTCCTGTTGGATTCGATCTGCTTGCGGTAAAGCCACAGTAGAGCGAACAAGCCCCCCAGGAGCAGTAATGCCAGGATTGAGACGGCCAGAAGCAGCCCCCGCGTCCTTCTGTGATGCATTTCCTGATTCTCGGTATATCCCTTCTGTATTGCCGGGAGGATGGCGGATATCTGCCACTGGCGCAGCTTGGCGTCGAATGAAAGAGCATCTGCGAGCGAGAATTGTGTATAATGGAAGGCATGGTCCAGGTCGCCATCGTTGAAGAGTTCGGAGGCCAGGCTGAAAAGGGAGGCATTATCCTTGGTCGCTGACTTTATATCGGCCATTGCGGAGCGGATGAACCAGTTTTCCATCTCTTCACGCCTGTCCAGCGCTTCGCAGATCCTGGCCTGGTAATATGCCTGGTTGGCATATTCGTGGCTGGAAGGATCCATCTTGGAGAGGGAATGCCGGTTGATGAAGTCAGCCTGCGCGAAGTTGCCTTCGTCTATCGACTTGCGGACAGTGATATATTCACTTATATTGCTGCCCTGGGGAGCGAGGGAAAGTAGCCGGTCCCGGTAATAACCCACCTTGCGGAGCATGGACTTGTCGTTGCTCTTCTGGTACTCGCTGTAGTCGTTCCAGAATCGCTGCTGAACGTTGCAGTATTGTATTTCCTGCTCGGTTGAGAATATGGTGGTGTCCATCTGGGAGAGGGTGTTTATCGCCTCCAGGAACTCTCCCGCAGCGGTGTTGAGCATTGCTTCCTTGAGCAGGATATCGTTGATCCTGGATTGGTCTCCGAGTGTTAGGGCTATCGATTTCTGCTCCTTCAGGACCTCTGTGGCTTTGACGTAGTTGAAAGGCTGGTATTCGTCGAAGAGCTCCCCGTAGATTTCGTATTGCTTTTCAGGAGACACACCCCTGGAGTGGAGGGTGTTCTCGATGGTCTTGATCCTCAGCAGTTTGTCCGAAACGTATCTGTCCGCCTCGCTGATAGTCTTGTCCAGCTGGCCCAGCAGCTCTTCCTTCGTCTGGCCGGACGAAGGTAACGCTGCGGCAGCCAGTAGCACGGCGGTTGCCAATATGGTTGCGGAAATGCGTTTCATCACTTGTCTTCATTGAGGGAGGATGCGACGATCCCGGATACCTTCAGCCTGAGGTCCCTGACGCTGCCCTTGTCCTCCGGATGTACCCTGTTCGTCAGCAGGATTATGGCCGTATGGTTTTTCAAGTCGATTTCCACAGAGGTACCGGTGTACCCTGTGTGGCATATCGTGAAGTCGTTTTTAGTGTCCCATCCCAGGGCACGGCCCACCTTCGGGTCGTTTTCATCAGGCACGGTGGTCATCAGGCGGACTGTCGCAGGCTTGAGGATACCCTCTCCGCACTTCATTATGGCCGAGCAGATGGTGCACAGGTCCCTGGCATCCGAGAACATCCCGGCATTGCCCGAGTTCCCACTCATGATCCTCCTGGCGATAGGATCGTGGACCCTGGCTACCAGGGGCAGCCCGTCAGCCTGCACCGTCGTGGGGGCGCAAAGATCCGCCAGGGCGTCGTAGTCGATGCCCGGAATCTTCGGCAGGGATGGATCGAGAGGGAAATAGCAGGTGTGCTTCAAAGCTAGAGGAGCGAATATGTTTTCATGGGCATATTCGTACAATTTCTGTCCGGTCACCTTCTCGAGGATCCTCTGCAGCGTGATGAAGTTGAGGCAGCTGTACATGCAATCCGTCCCGGGACGGAAATTCCTCTTGACCTTCGTCGCT
>ONPI01000107.1:3938-14483 GCA_900319685.1 uncultured Bacteroidales bacterium | reverse complement strand
ACGTTGCTGCGGATCTTGGCAAGCTCGTACTGGAACTTGACGAAATTCTCGGCATCCATAGGGACGATGGCCTCCTTGTTGGCGATCCTCTTCACTCCGTAATATGAGTTGAGGCTGACCGTGAAGCGGCTCTGCTTGCTGCCGCTCTTCGTTGTCACGATCACGACTCCGTTCGCACCGCGGCTACCGTAGATCGCCGTGGAGAACGCGTCCTTTAGGACGTCGATGCTCTGGATCTCGGAAGAAGAGATGTCGTTGATGGATTCGACAGGGAATCCGTCGACGATGTAGAGAGGGGAGTTGTCCTGTGTGATGGATCCGCCGCCACGGACCCTGATCTTGATGTCGGCGTCAGGATCACCTTCCGTGGTGACGACCGATACACCGGCCATCTTTCCTGAGAGGGCCTGGCTGACCGTAGTGACAGGCTGCTCAGTCAGTTTTTCAGATCCTACCGATGAAACGGATCCGAGCAGGTCGCGTCTCTTGACGGTTGCATAACCTACAACCACCACATCGTCGAGTGTCGTGGCCTCATCTTCGAGTACGACATCGATGACAGACTTGCCTGCGACCGGGATGGAAACGGTTTTCATTCCGATCAGCGAGAACTGCAGGACTGCCTTGGAGGCATCAGGAACGTCGATGACATAGTCACCGTCCAATCCTGTGGAAGTTCCGGTGGTGGTGCCTTCGATCATGACGAAGACGCCCATCAGCGGTTCTCCCTTTGAGTCCGTAACTATACCCTTCACTTCCTGGGCCTGGAGCGTCAGTGCGCCGACGAGGCCGAGAAGCAGAGCGGTAAGTTTCATAATGATTTTGCTCATAAGGTTTGTTGTTTGTTAATATTATATGATTTAGAGTTTCTTGTAGGATCCTCCTTCGTTCTGGGCTGAGATTATGTCCCTGACGAGATAGTGGAGGTACATTTCCAGGTTCGTGTAGCGTCCTTTGGTGTCGAGGCTCTTCGCATCTGCGTCGGAAGCTCTGTCCTTGTCCAGGCCGAAGAGTTCCTCGTAATAGTCCGGGATGCCATCCTTGTCGGAGTCGGCGACTCTTTCCAGTTGCTGGGAAGTGGCTGAATATGAAGGCCATCCGCCAGCGTCAGACTGAGAGTCGATAAAACCGTTGGTGGATCCGTTGGAGCCTTTGTGGGTATAGGTCCCGTTCCGGGTCTCCCTGGCGATGCGCACATCCACGTCGTCCCTGTCCAGTGAAGCGCCGGCATGGTCGAGGGCTTTACGGAAGGCATCGTCGGCCGTATGGATGGTCATGACGGCCGCTTTACCCGACCAGTAGAACGGCGAAGCTGACTTTATCTTGCCGATGACATCGGAATCGGCGGTGGTCCCGGTCCAGTTGTCGGAAGTCTTGCCGGCATCGGCTTCGTCGTTTCCTGCCATTACGTTTCCGGTCATGTAGAAATGGCCCGGAACGATGGTGCTGCAACCGGTGGCCTTGGTGCAGTTGGAGCAGTCCTTGGTCCATGGATCGATGAACCTGTGTTTCGACGATGCCGTGGCCGGACCCGGCTTGTAGTAGTTGCCTACGATGTTGTATTGCTTGTAGGTATTCGTTTCATTGGCACTCTCACCGCCATATGAACTGTTGTCCCCCCAGTTGTAGATGACGTTGTTGACGAAATCCACAGGCCCCTTCAGGGTCGAGACGTAGTCGTGGTCGAAACGCGGGTTGCGGCTGTCGTGGTGGGCCAGGATATTGTGGTGGTAAGTCGCGTTGGATCCGCCCCAGATACCTCCGTAGCCGTGCTTCCCCTTGCCGTGGATGGAGTTGCGGAGCCCTTCCGACAGGATGCACCACTGGAACGAGAAATTGGTCATGCCGTAGAAGCTTCCGCATTCGTCGGTCGACCAGCTCAGCGAGCAGTGGTCTATTATGACGTCCTGGATGTCGTTGCCGCTGGTGTACAGGTTCATCGCATCGTCCTCCGTCTTGCATTCATCTCCCATCCTGCAGTGTATGAAACGTATGATGACGTTGGACGCGTTTATCCTGAAAGTATAGTTCTTGAGGCATATTCCCTTGCCGGGAGCGGTCTGTCCCGCGATGGTGACGTCGCCGTATCCGCTCTCGATCTTCAGTGTGGACTTGAGCTCGATGATTCCGGCTACGTCGAAAACTATGGTCCTCGGACCCTTGGTGTTGAGGGCTGCACGGAGGGAACCGCCGCCAGAATCGTTGAGGTTGGTCACGTGGATCACCTGTCCGCCCCTTCCGCCGGTTACGAAGGCTCCGCCGCCTTCAGCTCCCGGGAATGCCCTCGGAACACCGTCCTCTTCACCTGCCGGAATCTTGAATTCCGAATACTCGATCTTGGATACAGGAGGCTGAGGTGGCACAGGAGGCTCTTCCTGGCCGTCTGTGGTAGCTTCCAGGAAGGAAGAATACTCAGAATGCTGGTCGCCGGCGACCGAACGGACTGCGAACTTGTAAGTGGTGTTCTTGGTAAGCCCGTAGATGACTGCATTCCTGTTGACGGAAGTGCCTTCCTTTATGGTTTCGCTGCCTTGCAGGAGTTTCCACTCATATCCGGTGGCATCGCTGACGGCATCCCACTGGAAGCTCAGCGATGTTTCGGTCTTGCTGTGCAGGGTTATCCCCGAAGGTACGGCCGGTGCCTTTGAGACCG
This sequence comes from uncultured Bacteroidales bacterium, assembly GCA_900319685.1. Taxonomy (GTDB): domain Bacteria; phylum Bacteroidota; class Bacteroidia; order Bacteroidales; family UBA932; genus Cryptobacteroides. The sequence continues at coordinate 11,830 of ONPI01000107.1, read as the reverse complement.
GTACGTCCGAGTTGCCGTTGCCCCCGCAGGATACGAAGGCGCACATCACGGCGAATGCCAACAGTATTCCGTTCCTTTTCATTTCCTTTCCATTTCAAGAGACGCCCAGATCAGAGGGCCGATGCCCTTCGGGTCGTTCTCGCATATCCTTTCGTTTATGTAATAGCCGTAGTCTCCGCGGCGGTTGTCCTTCCCGCCGAGTCCGGCTACCGCGCAGCAGTGTTCCAGGCTGACGAGTCCGTCTGCTCCGGTGGTCACGAAGGTCTCGAGCAACCTGGAGTAGTTCCGGCAGGCTTCCTTGTGCAAGCTCTTGTCCAGGAATCCCAGGCGGATCCCCTTCAGCATCGCATAGGTGAACATGGCGCTGCAGGTGGCTTCCACGTAGTTGCCTTCGCGTCCCGGCTGGTCGAGGACCTGGTACCACATTCCCGTAGAAGGGTCCGCGTATTCCGGTAGAGTATCGAATATCCCCCTGAATATGCCCAGAACTTCATTCCAGCCTTCGGTTTCCCTCGGCACGATCTCGAGTACATCGACGATGGCCATGCAGTACCATCCCAGGGCGCGCCCCCAGGCGTGGTCCGACTGGCCAGTCTCCGGATCGCACCAGAACATCTTCCGGCTCTCGTCCCAGGCGTGCCTGTACAGTCCCGTCGCAGGGTCATAAGTATGCCTTGCAACCACCAGGAAGTGGTTCAGCACGTCACGGTAGCAGGAATCCCTGCGCTCCGGGGCTTCATACCTGCGGGTGTACTCGGCATAGAACGGCTGGGCCATGTACAGGCCGTCCAGCCACATTTGGTCAGGGTAGACCATCTTGTGCCAGAATCCTCCTTCGCTGGTCCTCGGATGCTGGGAAATCTGCTTCCTGAGCGTGTCCATCGCCATCCGGTATTTCTCCTTCCCGGTCATGTCATAAAGCCTGAAGAGAGTCCTGCCGGGGCAGATGTGGTCTGTCGAATAGTTCTTTATCTTATAGGAGAGTATCTTGCCGTCGGGGCCTATGATGCTGTCATACCATCCGTCCACGTACCTGAATATATTCTCGTCTCCGTAGCGGTCATATACGTCGAGGAAAGCTTTCAGCTCGAGGCCGGTGGTATAGTTCCATTTGAGCTTGCCTCCCATTCCGTCCAGATGGGCACCGTCCGCGTTGCGTGTCATCTCGCTGGAGACGACCTGCACAGAAAACGGTTTTTCCTCCTTGCAGCGGACAAGGAGGATGGAGGACAGTAAGAGTATGGCTGTCAGAGTCTTTTTCATTCTATAATCAAAGGATCCCAGATGTCGGAATCATGAGGATCCAGCATTACGTTTTCAAATGTATATCGGGCAGCCTTCCGGGCAGTGAGCTTGTGGGACCATTTCACGCGTCCTGACAAGGAAGCTCCCGGGCCGCTATTGCCATATTCGGCATAATATGAATTCTTCTTCGTATCCGGCTTGCCTTCCTTTTCCCAGTCGTGCCATCCTTCCGGAAGGATGTGGCTTCCGAGTTCACACCCGATGATTATGGTCTTGGCATATGCCCCCCAAGGCCTTCCAAGGTAGCATTTCGTGACTCCTTCTCCGGCTGTGAACCGGCAGTTCCTGAAGACATAGCCGTACCGGAACTCCTTGAGCGTGGATGCAGCCGTGATGTAACTGTCCTTCTTGGAGCGGATCTCGCAGTTCTCGAACATCGCCGTGGCCGGTCCGAAGATGAAATCGGTGGTTCCTTCCACATAGCAGTCCAGGAAGTAGTTGCGGGCCGCCCAGCCGTTGCGGCAGTATTGTCCGTGGGTGTAGAGGGTATCCTGATTGCCGATGAAGCTCACCCTGTGGAAGAATACCCTGTCACCGTTGATGCTCACGGCTACCGCCTGGCCGATTTCCTTGCCTTCACCTGCGTCGTTCTCTATGGTAAGGTCTTCCACGACTATGTTGTTTGCGTGGATGTACATCGTAGCGCTTCCCGAAGTCCCGACGTTCCTGTCGGTCCCCGGCCATTTCATCTTCGCCGACAGTCCGTAGACGATGCGTGTCCTTCCAGCTCCTTCTCCGCGGATGATCAGGCGGGTCTTGTTGTGAGGTACCGTGACCCTTTCGCGGTATGTCCCTGACTTTATGAGGATTATGGTGAAGTAGCCGTGTTCATAGTCGGGAGCTGCGTTGATGGCATCCTGGACGGAACTGAAGTCTCCGTTTCCGTCCTGTGAAACGACGATGTCCGCCGTCCTTCCGAAAGCGAGGGAAGGGGAGAGGGCTGCAAGCAGAAGGCATGCTAAAGTGATGGCGAGGCTCTTTTTCATTCAGATACTATTTGAAAGAAATCCTTTCCGAGCCGGTCACTTTCGGAGCATCGCCGCCAGGCGTGTTCACGGTAACGCGTTCGAATACTATGTCACATGCCGCGTTGACCTCGATGCCCTTGTCCGCGGAGATTACCACATCGGTGAAAGTCAAATCCCTGACCGGTTTCTCCGGGAGACCGTTGATGAATATGGCGCTGGCAGCTCCGTTGCATACGATGTCCTTGAAATGTATGCCGCAGAACTCCGGAGTGGTGATGTCAGCCTTGAATACAGGCTCCTCCGCAGTGGTGCCTCCTTTTGCCTCCGTGGCTGCTTTACCGGCATAGAACAAATTGAATATCACGGCATTTGCAATGATGTCCTTCATCTTGATGTCATCGATCCAGATGTTCCTTACGACCCCGCCGCGGCCTCTTGTGCTCTTGAACCGGAGTCCTACATCGGTTCCGAGGTAGCAGTTCCTGGTGACCTTGATGTTCTCGACTCCGCCGCTCATCTCGCTGCCGACCACGAAACCGCCGTGTCCGTGATAGACGGTGCATCTGTCGATGAGCAGGTTTCTGCAAGGGATCCCGTGCCTCCTGCCGTCTTCGTCCTTTCCGGACTTGATGCAGATGGCGTCGTCGCCCACATCGAAAGTGGCGCCCTGGAGTATTACGTTCTCACAGGCGTCGATGTCGATACCGTCGCCGTTGGTAGCGTAATAGGGATTCCGAACGTTGATGTCCTTGATGATGATGTTGCGGCTGAACAGCGGGTGGATGTTCCAGGCAGGGGAATTCTGGAAAGTGACGGCAGGCTTGTTGAAATTGCCGGAGGTAGCCCGGGCGGCCTTGTAGCCTTCGTCCGGGAACCATACGTCCTGCTTTTCGCTGAGGACTCCGCCGCTCTTAATGAGGTCCTTCCAGACCTTCGGCGGCGCGTTCTGTTTCTTGACTTCGCGCCATTTGTCTCCGCTGCCGTCGATGATTCCCTTTCCGGTGATGGATATGTTCTTCTGTCCCAGGGCATTGATAGGGGAGAGGCAGCGCCTCATGTCCTGTCCTTCGAAGTTGGTGTTGATGATCGGATACAGGTCCTGGTCCGCGCTGAATACGATGATCGCATTCTCCTCGAGGTGGAGGTCCACTCCTGAAAGGAGGGTTATCGGTCCGGTAAGCCATATTCCTTCAGGGACGACGAGGTGTCCGCCTCCTTTGGCGCTGAGTCCGCTGATGGCTTTCGCGAAAGCCTCGGTGTTGAGGGTCATTCCGTCCCCTACGGCACCGTACGATGTCAGGCTGACCGTCCTGGAAGGGATGGCCGGCCGGCGGACTCTTTCCATCTTGAATGGAAGGTTTTCGTAGAGTTCCGCGAATTCATAGGATTTCTTCTTCCCTGCGGTGAATACAACTGAAACCGCGAGTATCGCAGTTATCAATGCAATCGTTTGTATTTTTCTGGACGAGTTTAGTGTCATGTCGTTATGCAATCATCGGACTTTGTAGAGTGTCCGTCTGTCTGCAAATATACAAACGTTTGTATTTATTCCAAAATTTTTGTTCTTATTTTATTATTTACGCCGGAATCAGGCTTGTTTCCCCTTGACCAGATACTGCTCCGCCTTGTAGGTGAGCATCATAAGAAGGATGGCAATTACGCATGCCGCGATGAGCATCATGAAGACGCTGTCCAGCCCCAGGTTCTTCATCGCGAAACCGATGACGATGTTGGCCAGGATGGCGGTACCCAGGACATAGCCAAGGAAACCGGTCAGGCCTGCTGCGGTACCGGCGGCGTTCTTCGGCGCAAGGTCGAGGGCTTGTACGCCGATCAGCATCACCGGGCCGTAGATAAAGAAGCCGATGGCGATCAGGCAGGCTATGATGACGGTGAGGTTGTCGAGGTTCTTCCAGTAAATGAATACTGCTATCGCGACCAGGGCCATGAATATGACGGTAGGGAGGGCCCTGCGGCCTTTGAACACGTGGTCGCTCAGCCATCCGCAGATGATGGTTCCGGGGATAGCGGCGAATTCGTAAGCGAAGTATGCCCAGCCGGTGCTCTTGATGTCGATACCCTTGTCGGTAAGGATCTTCGGCGCCCAGTCCAGGCAGCCGTAGCGGACCATGTACACGAATGCGTTGGCAAAAGCGATGTACCAGAGGAGCTTGTTGCTGAGTACGGTCTTGAATATCTCCTTGATACTGAGTACTTCCTCAGCCTTCTCGGAATATGTCTGGGCGGCATGGCCGGACCACTTCTCGATCGACGGAAGGCCGCATGACTGAGGCGTGTCGCGGATCATGCAGAAGGCTATGACCGCAATCAGTATGGCTACAGCGGCAGGGAAGACGAATGAACCGATAATGAAGTAATATTCGGAATGGGCTCCGTAGAACCATGAACCGAACCAGATCGCGCCGTAGGTCGCCATAGGTCCGACAAGGGCTCCTCCAACGTTGTGGGCGCAATTCCAGAACGACATCCATGTGCCTCTTTCCTTGATTGAGAACCAATGGGTCATGACCCTCCCGCAAGGAGGCCATCCCATCCCGTTGAACCAGCCCACCAGGAAGTTGAGCACCGCCATCAGCAAGATCGCCCATGCTTTGTGCTCGATTCCCAGCCATTTCACAGGAACGATCATGAAGGCCATTGACAAAGCGGCCATCACGAGGCCGAGAGGCAGGAATTTCCTGGCATCAGAACGGTCCGAGATGCTGGCCATCAGGAACTTCGAGAAACCATAGGCTATCGCGTTCATTGACAATACGATAGCGAGCTCTCCGGTCTCGAATCCAAGTTTCTCGAGTCCTGGAATGGCCATCGAGAAATTCTTCCTTACGATGTAGAATCCGGCATACCCGATGAATATGCCCAGGAATACCTGCCAGCGCAGTTTCTTATACTCCTTGTCGACGTTGCCCGTCATTTCCGGCTTGTGAGCCGGAGGTGCGAGAAAATTCCCCATTTCGTCAAATGTTTCAGTTTGTAAAATTACTGACTTTTTTTATTACATTTGTAATTAATTACCACATTATTTGATAAAACGAACACAGGCTTTTAACTTTTAGTATGAAAACAATCCGGCTTATCCTGATCTTCGCTCTATCCGCCGTGCTTGCTTTCTTTTCCTGCAAGGAGAAAGAAGACGAGAAGTTGACCGAAGTCGAATTCAGTGTACCTTCAGCAGTTACGATCGAAAGCACCGCGACCGCCATGGATTTCAAGGTCCTCTTCAACCATCCGCCCAAGGCAACCGACAAGATCATCCTGGAAGATCCTCAAGGCAACATATACACCTGCCCGATCACTTCCGTAAGCGATTCGAAATTCACGATCCAGTTGCCTTCAGACATGGTTTCGGGCACATACAAGGTTTACCATTCCAGCGACGGTCAGAAGACTTTCAAGGGTTCGATGACTGTCACTGTCGCATATGCTCCTACTCCAGGGGACAAGGTGACTCCGGAAGGAGCCAGCATATATGGTCAGGTCACTTGCGGCGGCCAGCCTGTGGAGGGAGTCGTCATGTCTGACGGAGTGGATGTCGTCAAGACCAATTCAGACGGAGTGTACAGGATCAGGTCCGAGAAGAAGTACGGCTATGTGTTCATCTCTGTCCCGCGGGGATATGAAACTGTGATGACCGGGGTGATCCCGGATATTTGGAAGCCGGTCACCAAGGGGTCGTCAGCTTCTGAAAGGGCTGATTTCCAGTTGATCAGGACCGACAATGACATATTCACGCTCTATGTTATGGGAGATATGCACCTTGCCAGGAAGCAGAACGACATCAATCAGTTCCGGGATTTCATGGTATCCCTGCAGGGTGATATCGATTCCGGTTCCGGCAAGCAGTACGGTCTCACCCTCGGGGACATGACCTGGGATTGCTACTGGTATGCCAACTCATTCGGCTTCACTGAATACAAGGAAGAGATCAACAGGGACTTGAGCAGGATATGCATCTGGCATACTATGGGCAACCATGACAACGACTACCGCCAGGTGGGGGATTTCCTCAAGGAGAACCCATACCGCGACGCGATCTGCCCGACCTATTATTCCTTCAACCTCGGAAGGTTCCATTTCATCGTCCTGGACGACATCGATTACAAGGATTGCCCGGCCAGCATCGACAACGCCAGCGGAAAGATCTCTGAGGACCACCGCTCCGAGTATGTCACCGATTTCACCTCGGACCAGATGAACTGGCTGAAGAAGGACCTGGCTACCGTGGACAAGTCCACTCCAGTGATTATTTCCTCCCACGCTCCTGCCTACCGGCCGAACGGGGCTACCGGGAGCAAGGCAGGCCTGACCGCCCACTCCGACGGAAGCGGGGACTACGGCACCGCCGCATTCCGTTCCCTCCTCACGGGCTACAACGTCCATTTCTTCTCCGGACATACGCACAATTATTTTACCTATGACGACAGCGCCAACGGGTTCTTCGAGACCAATGCCGGTGCAGTCTGCGGTTCCTGGTGGTGGTCCGGGTACTATACCACCGGATTCAATCTCTCACAGGACGGGACCCCGGGAGGCTACACCGTTTGCAAGGTCAACGGAACCGACATTTCCTGGCAGTATAGGTCTGCGGGTGCCGATCCTGGCTACCAGTTCCGCAGTTACGATATGAACGAAGTCAGGAAAGTCCTTACGGACGACCTCGGTAACAATGCCTCCGGATGGAAGAGCATGGTCGCTTCGACCAATTCCTTCGCTGCCAATACCGTGCTGATCAATGTCTGGGCATATGACAAAGGTTGGAAGGTGTCGGTCACCGAAAACGGCAAGGCGCTTACTCCTACACCCGTCGTGGCATATGACCCGCTGCATATGCTCGTAATGTCCGCTCCACGCTACAAGGCGGGCTCCACCAATTTCGTGACGTCATCCTGGCCTCATTTCTTCTCGGTCCAGACGACGTCCGAGAATTCTACCCTCGAGATCAAGGTGACCGACAGGTTCGGAAATGAATATTCAGAGACGATGACCCGTCCGAAGGCTTTCGGTACCTCGAACTACAAGTACAAGAAGTAATTCTATATCATTCAATTTTTTAATCAAACCATTCATGAAACTAACCAAAGCATTTGCTGCCATCCTGGCGCTGGTCCTCGCGGGATCATTCTCGCTGTCGGCACAGACCAGGCAGGTGTCGGGAACAGTTCTTGACACCCAGCAACAGCCAGTCATTGGAGCAGCCGTCATGACTTCCGCCACAAACGGAACGATGACCGGTTCCGATGGCGGTTTCACACTCAGTGTCCCTGCAGGAGACGTGACCCTCGAGGTCAACTGCATGGGCTATGAAGTCCAGAAGGTTCTCGTGCCCGCAGGCACCAGCAGGGTCCAGGTAATCCTCAAGGAGGACTCGATGCTGCTGAACGAGACCGTCGTGGTCGGTTACGGTACACAGAAGAAGGTCAACCTCACCGGTGCGATCACTTCCGTGGAGTCCAAGGAACTCGAGAACCGTTCGGCCCATTCACTCTCCACGATGCTTCAGGGTTCCGTCCCTGGACTCAACATCACCACTTCTTCAGGTAACCCTGGATCCACTGGTTCCCTGAACATCCGAGGATTCACATCCATCAACGGAGCTTC
>ONPI01000107.1:0-3917 GCA_900319685.1 uncultured Bacteroidales bacterium | reverse complement strand
TGTGGAGTCGATCTCCGTCATCAAGGATGCTGCCGCGGCAGCCGTTTACGGCGCCCGTGCTGCATTCGGTGTCATCCTCGTGACTACCAAGAGCGGTGCCGATTCCCAAGGCAAGTCGGTCGTACGTTACAGCGGACGCTGGGGCTGGGAAGAGCCTACTACCTCCACCGATTATGAGACCAGGGGTTACTGGTCCGTCTATACGATCAACAAGTTCCGCAAGGCATCGGAGGGCTCCGACTACGTCCTCTACAACGATACCGATATGCAGAGGCTCCTCGCCCGAGTGAACGACAAGGTCGAGCACCCTGACCGTCCTTGGGTCATCGAAGAGGTCCGCAACGGAGTGAACCAGTGGCTGTACTACGGTAACTTCGACTGGTGGCACTACATGTTCAACGACCAGCACCCGGTGCAGCAGCACAACGTATCCATGTCCGGCGGCAACAAGTCCATGCGCTATTTCGTGTCCGGAGGATTCGACCGTGAGACCGGTATCATCAAGGCCAACCCTGATGTGTTCAAGAAGTTCAACCTCCGTTCCAAGGTGGACTTCGACATCAACAAGTACATGAGGTTCAGCAACAATACCTCATTCTACGGATCTACCTATTCCTATATCGGTGTAGGCAACGTCGAGAACGGTATCGCATATTCCGCTGCACACGCCATCCCTATCTTCACACCTAAGAACCCGGATGGTTCCTGGCTCTACCTTCCTGCAAACGGTATCCTCAACGGATCGTATGCTGTCGGCAACGGCCGCCATATCGTATTCGCAGAGGGCAAGAACATCAATGTAGACAGGAAGACCGACTTCGCCAACACGTCCGAACTCACCATCAAGCCTTTCAACGGGTTGACCATCATCGGCAACTTCACCTACAGGTTCCATCAGAACAGGAACACCAACCGTACCGAGAATATCCCTTACAGGCAGTACCCGGGAGAGGATATGCAGTATTACATTTCGGGAGGAGAGGATATGCAGTATTACATCTCGGGAGCCGGACTGGATGAACTTTCGGAGACCATCGATACTTACAACTACTATTCTTCCAACCTCTACGCAACGTACGAGAATACCTTCGCCGATGCTCATCACCTTACCGTGATGGCCGGTGCGAACTATGAGACCCAGCATCTCAAGCAGATCGGAGCGGTAGGAGATTATCTCCTTTCCACGGAACTCAGCGACCTCGACCTCGTCGGAGCAAACAGTGACGGTTCCACCGTGATGAAGGTGTCCGGAGGACAGTCTGAGTATGCGATGCTCGGTTTCTTCGGCCGTCTGAACTATGATTACAAGGGACGCTATCTCTTCGAGACCTCAGGCCGTTACGACGGAACTTCCCGTTTCGCTCGCGGTCACCGCTGGGGATTCTTCCCTTCGGTTTCAGTGGGTTGGCGTATTTCCGAAGAACCTTTCTTCGACAACGCACGCGGTACGATCAACAACCTCAAGCTCAGGGCATCCCTCGGAACCCTCGGTAACCAGAACGTAAGCAACTATCTGTATGTCCGTTCCATCAACGTGAGCGACTTCGCCCATTACAGCTTCGGCGAAGGAGCTACGGTTGCCAAGTATTCCAACATCTCCGCTCCGAACTCTACGGACCTCACCTGGGAGACTTCAGTCCAGTACAACGCAGGTCTCGATCTGGATATGTTCAACAGCCGCCTCCAGTTCACCGGAGAGGCTTACATCCGTGACACCAAGCACATGCTTACGGACGGTGTCGAACTCCCGTCGGTATACGGAGCCGCAGCGCCTAAGCAGAACACCGCCGACCTCCGCACCAAGGGATACGAACTTTCCCTGGCATGGAAGGACCAGGTAATGCTGGGCGGAAGACCATTCGGCTACAACTTCCGCGCGACCTTGAGTGACTACGATTCCGAGATCACCAAGTTCGAGAATGAGGAAAAGACTTTCGCGAAGAGCTACTATGTGGGCCAGAAGATCGGTGAGATCTGGGGCTTCGTGGCTAATGACCTCTTCCAGACAGATGAGGAGGCAGCTGCATATTCCTCCAGTGTGGATCTCTCCTATGTGAACGGAAAGATCCCCGGTGGCATCTGGAAGGCCGGTGACCTGAAGTACGAAGACATCGATGGTGATGGGATCATCGGCATCGGTGCGAACACCGTCAACGATCCGGGAGACCGCAAGATCATCGGTAACAGCCTGCCTCACCTCCAGTACGGATTCACCTTCGGAGTCGATTATGCCGGCTTCGACGTGTCCGTATTCCTCCAGGGTACCGGCAACCACTACTGGTATCCAAGCCCGTATTCATTCGCATTCTGGGGTCCGTTCTCCCAGCCTATGAATTCCTTCCTTCCGAAGAACTTCATAGACGATGTATGGGACTACAACAACACTGACGCCTACTTCCCGCGTGCCGTAGCATACCTCGCCTACAACGGTAAGGGCCAGCTGTACCACAACAACACCCGTTACCTCCAGAATCTGAGGTATCTCCGTATCAAGAACGTCTCGATCGGATATTCCCTTCCTAAGAAGGCTATCAAGCACGTAGGTCTGAGCAACATGAGGATCTACTTCACCGGGGAAAACCTCGAGTACTTCTCTCCTATCAAGAAACATTCTGCCTATATCGATCCGGAAGGAGCCCTCGACAGGAGCAGTTCCTACAACAGGGCCTTCTACCCTTGGCAGAAGTCTTATATGTTCGGTGTTGACATCACGTTTTAATTCTTGAATGAATACAATTATGAAAAGATATATTGTAATATTGGCGGTCGCACTTCTCGCCTTTACCGCCTGTGATGACATCCTGGACAAGAAGCCACAGTCCAAGCTTAGTCCTGAGACATACTTCACGAATATGACGGAGCTTCAGCTCTTCACCAATTCGTTCTACAACAACCTGCTTCCGAAGTCTCCTTACAATGTACAGAGCGACCAGTACATAAAGGCCAATCCTTCAGACCTGGTCAAGGGCGGAACAAACAGGATAGTCCCGAACACCAGCAGTAACTGGAGCTGGACCGACCTCAGGAAGATGAACACCTGCCTCGAGTATATGGAAGCGAACTGCAAGGATCCTGAAGCTTACAAGATTTACTCAGGCCTCTGCCGTTTCTTCAGGGCATATTTCTATTTCGACAAAGTCAGGATGTACGGCGACGTTCCGTGGGTTGACCACGAGCCGGGTACCAGCGACGAAGTCCTCCAGGCTCCTCGTGATTCCCGCGAGGTTATAATGACCCACATGATCGAGGATATCGACTATGCGATCGAGAACCTTCCTGAAAGCTACAGTTCAGGCCATAACTACCGTGCCACCAAGTGGGCTGCACTTGCACTCAAGGCCCGTTTCTGCCTCTACGAAGGAACTTACAGGAAGTATCACGACATCTCCTATCCGGAGCATCCATATACCTATTACCTCGAGGAATCAGCCAAGGCTGCCGACAGGATTATGAAGGAAGGACCATTCAAGGTGTATTCCACCGGGAAACCGAACCTCGACTATGCAGTCCTGTTCTCCTCCTATGACGAGATTACGGACGAATACATCCTCTCCATCAACTTCGACTTCGGTACCGAGCTGATGCACAACGCGACAGCGGCTGCCCTCATGAACAGCCAGGGCCGTAACAGCTTGACCAAGAAGTTTGTGAACTGCTACCTGATGACCGATGGCACCCGCTTCACCGACAAGGAAGGCTGGCAGACGATGCAGTTCGCCGAGGAAGTCGTAGACCGTGACCCTCGCCTGGGACAGACCGTCCGTCTTCCTGGATACAGCAGGATCACCGAGAACGGCGGAGCATATTCCTATTCCCCGGTTCTTGAAGGAGTCCAGGCAGACATCACCCTTACCGGCTACCAGATGGCCAAATTCGTTATGCCTGAGAACAACCTCGCCAATGACAAGTTCGACAGG
>ONPI01000128.1 GCA_900319685.1 uncultured Bacteroidales bacterium | reverse complement strand
CCCATTCGATTGTTGCCGGTGGTTTGGAACTTATGTCGTAGACTACGCGGTTGACTCCCTTGACCTTGTTGATGATTTCGTTCGATACACGGGCAAGGAAGTCGTACGGGAAATGGAACCAGTCGGCAGTCATGGCGTCAGTGGACACCACGGCCCGGAGTGCGACCGGACTCTCGTAGGTACGCTCGTCACCCATCACCCCCACGCTCTTGATAGGAAGCAGGATCACTCCAGCCTGCCAGATAGCATCATACAGGTTCCCGGCCTCAATCCTCGGGTCAGAGGCTGACGGAAGGTGGAGGGATGAGCAGTCATATTCACGGAGTCCGCGGATGTAGATGTCATCGGCTTCGCGCAGGATACGCAGCTTTTCTTCAGTTACTTCGCCGAGTATCCTTACGGCCAGCGACGGTCCCGGGAAAGGATGCCGGCCGACAAGCTCTTCCTTGATGCCGAGGGCCCTTCCGACCCTGCGCACTTCATCCTTGAAAAGCATTTTCAGAGGTTCGACGATCTTGAGGTCCATCTTCTCCGGCAGTCCGCCCACGTTGTGGTGGGACTTGATCTTGGAGGCTATGCCCTCGATCCCGGCGGATTCGATCACGTCCGGATATATGGTTCCCTGGGCGAGCCAGCGCGCGCCTTCTATCTGCTTGGCGTATTTGTCGAAAGTCTCGATGAAAAGCCTTCCGATGATCTTCCTTTTGGCTTCAGGTTCCGTAACCCCGGAAAGGCCGGAAATGAACTCGGACGAGACATCGGCGCCGATCACGTTGAGGTTCATGTCCTTGTAAGTCGCGAGGACATCTTCATATTCATTCTTCCGCAGCAGTCCGTTGTTGACGAATATGCAGGTAAGGTTGTGCCCTATGGCTTTGTTGAGGAGGACTCCGGCAACGGTTGAATCCACTCCGCCGCTGAGTCCGAGGATCACCTTGTCGTCACCGAGCTGTTCCTTCAGGGAAGCAACCGTGGTTTCTATGAATGAATCCGGTGTCCAGTCTCCGTTGCATCCGCAGATTCCCAGGGCGAAGTTGCCGAGGATCCTGGAGCCCTCGGTCGTGTGGAAGACTTCCGGATGGAACTGGACCGCATAGGTAGGCTCTCCCTCGATGCGGAATGCGGCGTTTGAAACGCTTTCCGTCGAAGCGATCACCTTCCCTCCTTCGGGGAGCCTGGCAATTGTGTCACCGTGTGACATCCAGACCTGGGAGTGAGGTGTTACTCCTTGGAACAGAGGAGATTCCATATCCTTGACATCCAGCATCGCACGCCCGTATTCACGCGCCAGGGACCCCTCCACTTCGCCGCCGAACTTGTGCGCCAGGTATTGGGCTCCATAGCATATTCCAAGAAGGGGATATTTCCCTTTGATTCCGGAGAGGTCGATCTGAGGTGCGTTTGCGTCCCTTACGGAGCATGGACTGCCGGAGAGGATGACACCCTTTACGTCTCCGTCCATGGAAGGAACCTTGTTGAAAGGATAGATTTCGCAATAAACATTCAACTCGCGGAGCCTGCGCCCGATCAACTGGGTAACCTGGGATCCGAAATCGAGGATGATGATCTTTTCAGCCATAGAGGAGTTCGTTTCAAACATACAAATTTAATCATTTTTTCAGATTCCGTGGGAATTCCGTAAATTTGTCAGATTCAACTGAAAAGGAATTATTCGGAATATGCAGGAAATTAGGAATATAGCGCTTATCGCGCATGTCGACCATGGAAAGACTACGCTCGTGGACAGGATGATCTACCAGGCTAACCTGGTACGTCAGCCGGAGAACCTCGGGCAGCTCATCCTGGACAACAACGACATTGAAAGGGAGAGAGGTATAACCATCCTCGCCAAGAACGTGTCGGTGACTTACAAGGGAGTCAAGATCAATATCATAGACACTCCGGGCCACAGCGACTTCGGAGGTGAGGTCGAGAGGGTCCTGAATATGGCGGACGGAGTACTGCTTCTCGTGGATGCCTTCGAAGGCTGTATGCCTCAGACCCGCTTCGTGCTCCAGAAGGCCCTTGAACTAGGCAAGAAACCGGTCGTGGTGATCAACAAGGTTGACAAGCCGAACTGCCGTCCTGACGAGGTTCAGGAAGAGGTTTTCGACCTTATGTGCGCCCTGAACGCTACCGATGACCAACTGGATTTCAAGACCATATTCGGAAGTGCGAAACAGGGCTGGATGTCCGAGGACTGGAAGCAGCCGACTTCCGACATCACACCTCTGCTGGATGCCATCCTGGAAGTCGTACCTGCCCCTAAGGTTGTCGAAGGTACCGTGCAGATGCAGGTAACCTCACTGGAGTATTCCCCATATGTCGGCCGTATCGCGGTCGGCAAGATCACCCGCGGAGAACTCTGCACCGGCCAGATGGTTACCCTCTGCAAACGTTACGACCAGTTCGAGAAGCACAAGGTCAAGCAGCTTATGGTGTTCGACGGCCTCGGTAAGGCCAATGTCGAGAAAGTCGGTTGCGGAGATATCTGCGCTGTAGTGGGAATAGACGGTTTCGAGATCGGGGATACGGTCGCCGACCTCGAGAATCCGGAGGCTCTCCCGCCTATCTGCATCGACGAGCCTACCATGAGCATGCTGTTCACGATCAACAATTCTCCTTTCTTCGGGAGGGACGGAAAATACGTGACATCACGCCACATCAAGGAAAGGCTTGACAAGGAACTCGAGAAGAATCTAGCCCTGAGAGTCAAGCCGGGCCAGAACGCGGATTCCTTCATAGTTTACGGCCGCGGAGTACTGCACCTCTCTGTGCTTATCGAGGAGATGCGCCGTGAGGGCTTCGAACTGCAGGTGGGCCAGCCGAAGGTCCTGGACAAGACCATAAACGGCCAGCGCTGCGAACCTATAGAGGACCTTTCCATCGAAGTCCCTGAGCAGTTCGTCGGAGCAGCGATCGACCTTTCCACACGCAGGAAGGGAGCGCTGATCCACATGGAGCCGAGAGGGGACCGCACCTTGCTGCAGTTCGACATCCCTACGCGAGGCTTGATGGGACTGCGCAGCAACCTGCTGACGGCCACCCAGGGCGAGGCCATAATGGCTCATCGTTATAAGGAGTACCAGCCTTACAAGGGAGAGATCGACAACCGTACCAACGGGTCCCTGGTTTCGCTGGAGACCGGCGATGCGATTGCATATTCGATGAACAAGCTGCTGGACCGCGGCAAGTTCTTTGTCGATCCAGGCGAGGAGATCTATTGCGGAGAGGTAGTCGGGGAGCACACCCGCGAACGTGACCTGAATATCAATATCTGCAAGACCAAGAAGTTGACGAACGTGCGTGCAGCGGGTTCCGATGAGAAGATAACCCTGCCGCCGCCGGTGAAGATGTCCCTCGAGGAGATGCTCGAGTATATCCGTGAGGATGAGCTTGTAGAGGTTACACCCCATCACATGAGGATACGCAAGATCCTGCTGGATCCGATGGACAGGAAGCGGGCCGGGAACGGAGCGGATGACGAATAATCCAAACTATTTCCGAAAAGATTTTATTTCCCGAAAAATTTTTATACCTTTGCAACCCTTAATCTGTTTGGCGAAAATATGAAAGATGATTTTGTAGTTCCTCTGAATGGATTGGCGCAAGGGCGGAACGAGTTCCGCCGGAGTGCGGGGAAGGAGTTCTTTGACCGTTTTGAGAATTCAGAAATACTGGACGCAGACCTGTCAGTGACCGTTTCGGTGGAAAAGTCCGGCCGTTTTACCGGAGTCGACTGTGAGATCGAAGGACACGTGACAGTCTCATGTGACAGATGTCTCGAGGACCTGCAGCTGCCGGTCAATACCGGTTTCAAGCTCAGCGTCAAGTTCGGACCTGCAACCCCTGGGGCAGAACCCGGAGCAAGCGGGCCGGAAACTGAAGGCGACCGTGAGATCGTTATCCTTCCGGAAAGCGATACGGACCTCGACTTGAGCCAGGTGGTGTACGACTATGTATGCCTGTCTCTGCCCGTGCAGAGGGTCCATGAAGAGGGTGGATGCAACCCTGATGCGGTCAAGTACCTGAATTCGCCTGACGGCGGGAGCCTTGGAGGAGAGAAGGATGCACAGACTCCGTTCGAGTCGCTGAAATCCCTCCTTGAAAAGAATAAGTAATAGATTTAAAAATAGTTAACAATGGCACATCCGAAACACAAAGTCTCAAAGCAGAGAAGAGACAAGAGAAGAACCCATGATTTCGCACCGGTTCCTACTCTCGCTACTTGCCCGAACTGCGGAGCAACTGTGATGTATCATCACGTATGCCCTGAGTGCGGTTATTACAGAGGTCGTCAGATCATCGAGAAGAGCGCCGAGTAAGGACTGTACGGAAATATGACGGCCCTATAGTTCAACGGATAGAACGGAGGTTTCCTAAACCTTAAATCGTGGTTCGATTCCACGTGGGGCTACGAAAATGCCAGGCTTCGGCCTGGCATTTTCGATATACGCCCGGAGGAATCCGGAATTATACCCCCTGTTCCCCTCCTTCCACGCGCAAGGGTCCATCTGGATGCACCCTTGAGCACGATTTCGGCCTTTGTAAGAATGAAAACGAAAAGTATTCGGGATCAGTCAGACTTCAGGCTGTCGGCAGCAGGCTCATTGCCTGGAGAAGCGGCTTGAGCCTTGTTGAGCTGCTGCTGGAGGGATATGATTATGGAGTCTTTCTGCTGCAGCTGCCTTTCCAGACGGTCGTATATTCCCAACACTACAGGGTTCACGGCATCCTTGCCGCTGGAGATACCCTTGTCCACTATCGTAAGCTTGTCGCTCGGGATTCCGAAGCTCCCTGCCTTCTCTACGATTTCCAGTTTGACATCCGATTTCAGAGGCTCGCCTGTCAGGTAAAGGGTCAGCATATTCGGTCTGCCCTTGGAGATGCTGTAGTCGTAGATATAGGATTTTCCATATACTCTGTCGCTGCTGATGAATTCTTCTGAAGCCACGACGAAGTTGTTGTTCTGGATCATCTTTACGGCTGACCAGATGCTCGGTATGATGACCAGCAGCACTGCGGCGGTGATGATCGCATGCTTCCGCTTTCCGACATTCTCGTCTTCATATGTGACTGTCCGGAAGTGGAAATACTTGGTAGTCATATATGTGGCCAACGTGATGAAGATTGCGTTGATGCTGAACAGGCCTAAGGCTCCAAAGAAGAAATGGCCGTTGAGATGGGCCAGGCCGTATCCGGCTGTGCAGAGAGGTGGCATCAGGGCTGTGGCAATCGCCACTCCTGAAATAACGGTTCCTTTCTCCTTGCGCGCTAGTTCCAGGATTCCGGCGAAACCGCCGAAGAGCGCTATGAGTACGTCGTAGATGGAGGGCGAGGTACGAGCCTCAAGCTCGGTAGGATTCGCTAGTTGCAACGGAGAGAGAAGGAAGTATATGCAGGAAGCCAGCAGACTTATCCCTACCATTATTAAGAGGTTCCGGATAGCGTTCCCGATCAGGCTGGTGTCATTGATTCCCAGTCCGAGACCTACGCCGACGATAGGCCCCATAAGGGGCGATATAAGCATCGCACCGATTATTACGGCCGTGGAATTGATGTTGAGGCCGACCGATGCGATTATGATGGAGAATGCAAGGATCCAGACATTCGGGCCACGGAAATAGATGTTCCTCCTTATATTCTGTTCCGCTGCCGTCGTGTCGAGCTGGTCTCCGATCCTGGCAGTATCGAACAAGTATTCCTTGAAGCTGTTCCAGACTGACATAAGCCTTTGGTTTTTTGCGAATATACGAAAGTTTTTTTGCTATATTTCGGAAAACGCACTTTATGAGACGGAATAGCTTATTCATCTTTGTGTTATTTGCCCTGTCGTGTGGTTGCTCGACCCTGAAGGTCATGACTTACAATGTGGGAGCTTTCGGGAAGTTTTCTGAGGACAGCGTCCCGGAAGTGGCTGCGATGATCGGTGAGACCGGACCCCGAGCCGTGGCCCTCAACGAACTGGACAGTTGCAATACGAGGCATGATGTTTTCCAGGCCGAATACCTGGCCAGATGCCTCGGAGGATGGGAGTATTCCTTCGGCCGTGCGATGCCATTCGCCGGAGGCGCTTATGGCAACGGGGTAGTGACCAGGGACCGTATAATCAAGTCATTCACGATAGCCCTGCCGAAGGGGGAGGGCTCGGAGCCTCGTTCCTGCGCTGTCGTGGAAACTCCCGGCTACGTATTGGCATCAGTGCATCTTGACCACATATCCGCCGAGGCCAGGGTACGCCAGGCCGGTATCGTGAACGAACGCCTTGTCTCCGAGTATGGTGGCTCGTACAAGCCGGTATTCCTGTGCGGTGACTTCAACGACACCCCCGAGAGCCTGACTCTGGGTGTATTCAGTGGCGACTGGCAGCTGCTTTCCGACACGTCATATTCATTTTCCTCCATCGATCCCCATGTCTGCATCGATTACATCCTGGTATTGAAGAACATGGCGAGGGTGAAGCCGATTAAGTCCGAAGTGATGCACAAGTTCGAATCGGGGGATGTAAAGCACGCCTCCGACCATCTTCCGGTGTATGTCAAGGTGAGGATCCTCAGTCCATCCTCGGGAAGCGCACGGTGAAGCACGCGCCCTTGAGAGAGAAGGACTTGGAATAGGAGATCTCTCCGTTGCACTTCTCTACGATAGTGCGGCATATCGCCAGTCCGAGGCCGGTACCGTTGTTCTTCGTGGTGAAGTTCGGAGTGAACAGCTTGCTGCGGTTCTCGTCGCTCACGCCTGGTCCATTGTCTTCGAATACGATATCATAGAAGCCTTCCTTCCCGGACCGTCTCAGGGAAACCAGTATCCTGCCCTGGAATGGCTCCTGGCCGTTTTCCACGGTTTCTTCCTGAGCGCTCTCTATGGCTTGTACAGCATTTCCGAGAAGATTTGTGAACACCCGGGTAAGCTGAGGTTTAGGACCGCTGACCTTGGCCCCCTCCAGACCCCTGTATTCAAACTTGATGTTCTCCCTGCAGTCGAACAGGTCCACTTCTTCCTTCAGCAGTTTGTCGAGTTCGATTTCTACAGGCTCTTCCGAATAGAGCTTGGCGAGGGTGGAGAATTCGTTGGCGGTGTCGGAGAGGATATCTATCTGCCTGAGGACCTCTTCGGAGACTTCGTCGAACCTTTCCGCCCATGCCGGGTTGCCGTTCTTCTTCATGCGGATGAGCCTCTGGATCTGCAGCTTGATAGGAGTGAGCGGATTCTTGATTTCGTGGGCCACCATCCTGGCCATGGTCGCCCAGGCCTTGTCACGTTCAGTCTGGGTCAGCTGGCGGGTGGAGTCGTAGAGATCATGGACCATCAGGTTGTATGCCCTCACCAGGCTGGAGACTTCGTCGTCGCGTTCATAGACGATATATTCCAGATTGTCGATGCTGGCCTCGTTCATCTTGCGGCCCATCTCTGAAAGCGGCTTGAACATCTTGTCCACTGCTCGTTCGGTGATGAATCTTGCTAGCAGCAGCAGGATCATGAAGACGGTGAATACCGTGAGAGAGTGCCGTACGGCCTCGGACTTGAAGTCGAAGCTTTCATCGGTGTACGGGGCTCCCATGATGGCGATCATCTTTCCCTGTCCGTTGAATATCGGGGCATAGAGGAAATATGTAGGCCGCGAGCCCACATCCTCCCGTCCGATATAGTATCTCCGGTTCTTATAGATAATGTTCTCGAAGGCTTTCTGGTTCATCCTGGTGCCCAGGAGCATCCTGTCGAACACTTCCGGAGTGGTGGACCGGAATTCCTTTCCTCCAGTGGTGTAGAGGGTGATGTCGGACTTCATCGTGCTGCTGATGTCTTCCAGCACGGCTGCCGCCTCCTGGGTGTTGAATGCGGTATAGTCAGCGGCATAGCGGCACCTTGCCTCGATCAAAGTCTGCAGGGCGTTGATCTTGTCCGACATCGAATACCTTAGGTTGGCGTTGTTCCTACGGTAAACGAACAGCACGCTCACCGCCGCAAGGGTGATAAGGGTCATGATCAGGGCCACCATCAAGGCCAGGTTGATCCTGGTCTTGTAGTAGTTGCTTTCCTTCGGCCTGTTCCTGTTGCGGAAGAGCGAAAGCGCGGAAAGGAAGAAGTAGAATACCAGGGTGAGGAAGAGGAACGCTGTGAAATAGTTGAAGTTCCCGGTCTTCTGCCTGGATATGAGGATCAGGTCCTCATCCGAGACATTGTTGACGAAATGGGTGTAGTCATTGAGCCGGAACACTCCCGAAGGGGCGTCCAGGAGTTCTGCCTTGGTGTCCGGATCGAGCAGGGTCGGATAGGCGTAATTGCCTTTGTATGAGGAGAGTCTGTCTCCTGAATACTTCGCATAGGAATATCTCGCAGGCATGAGGACATCGCCGGGAGCGGAATATCCGAGTATGCTGGCATACCCTCTGTCCTCCCTGTTGGATTTAGGGGAAACGGTGAGCAGCATCATCGTGACGCCGCTTCCAGGGTAGTAGTAGGCGAAACTTCCGGTATAGAAACTGTGTCCGTTTGAATCCCTCATGTACCGGAAT
>ONPI01000078.1 GCA_900319685.1 uncultured Bacteroidales bacterium | reverse complement strand
CCTGTAACGAAGTAGTACAGCCATTCGCTCTCCCCGATTTCTCCATAAGCGCCGTCAGGTGCCGCGAAAGCTTCATCCACTGCCCTGAAATAATCTTTCGTCATAAACTGCCCTGCATCTTCGCTGATCCCGTGGTCCGGGATATAGTTGCACAGATCCAATACAACTGAAGAGAGTTCGGCGGTAGCGTCCTTGCCACCCACTAGAAGGCTCCTGGCCTCATCGGAGAGATAAGGTAGGACTGCCTCGTAAGGCACTGTGAATGAAGGGGCTCCGATATATCTGGGGCCAATTTCGTAATACGCATACGAGAATACCAGGCCGGTGTCGGAAGGGCAGGGAGCGTTTGCCGGGAGAGGGATTTCATCCTCTACTTGAAGCTCATCGAACAGCTCTGAAGGGCCCACCTCGAGATACTCGCAAAGGCCTCTCTTCAGGATAGGCTGGATACGCTTGATGTCAAAATCTTGCGCGAAGAATCTGTCAAAAAGGCTTCCATCGTCCTTCTTGAAAGTATAGCTGGTGGTACTGTAATTGTCGTTCGGCATTCCAGGCTGATGATCCGCGACATCCATAGTGAATACGACCAGGTCGTCGCTTTCGAAAGCCTTGTCGACGGAAACCGACAGGGTGGCTTTTTCAGGGATATAGTCTTCAGTCATTTCTTCGACCGCTTCCTTGGCCAATTCCTGGAGCTGATTTACGGTGTTCGTAAAATAATATTGCACCAAAGCCTTTGAATCCGACTTGTTTCCTTTGAAAGAAGGATAAGCTCCGTCGTTAAGCTGCTGGTCGATGACTTCCACGAGATGCTCCTTTATCTTACCGGCCACTCCTTCCGATGATGCGGGGAGTTCAAAGTCGAGGGCCAGGGAATAGGTATCCCCTTCTTCTTCCAGTTTGACCGTTTCCGTCTTGAGATTCTGTGCTGATACGCAGCCGACTGATAAGACTGACATAATACAGCAGGCTAGGATAAAAATGGTACGTTTCATCTTATTTGGTTTATTTTCGGTTATCGTTAGTCAAATGTAATGAAAATTCAGGAAATTCAATTGTTATATTAATTGTTATATTTGTGATATGAAGCCTCTCTTTTCGTCAATAATTGCGGCTCTGGCGGTTCTTTCGATGGTCGCCTGCGGGCCGAAGGATGATCCGGTGATAGCGGTTACCGGCATCTCCTTGAGCCAGACTTCGGTATCACTTGAAGTCGGCGGTAAGGTCAGTCTGACCGCCACAGTTTTCCCTTCCGATGCCACGGACAAGACCGTCACGTGGACAAGTTCGAACTCCAGTGTAGCATCAGTATCCGGCGGCGTGGTGACGGCGGCAGCCGAAGGCACGACGACGATTACGGCATCTGCCGGAGGCAAGAGCGCCAAGTGCGAGGTTTCCGTGAAGCGCAAGGTCGTGGACGTGACCGGCGTAAGCTTGAACAAGACTGACCTGACGCTGAATCCCGGCGAAACGTTCCTGCTAGAGGCTACGGTCTCCCCTTCAGATGCAACGGACAAGACCGTCACGTGGACCAGCAGCGACCCTTCAGTCGTTTCTGTCGAGAGCGGTCTGGTGAAGGCCGTGAGTGCAGGCACGGCGACTGTCACGGCCACTGCCGGAGGCAAGAGCGCCAAGTGCGAAGTCAATGTCCAGCCCAGGGTAGTGGATGTGACAGGAATAAGCCTGAACAAGACGGACCTGACGCTGAATCCCGGCGGAACGTTCCAGCTCGAGGCCACGGTTTCTCCTTCAGATGCAACGGACAAGACCGTCACGTGGACCAGCAGCGACCCTTCAGTCGTGTCAGTCGAGAACGGTCTGGTGAAGGCTGTAAGCCCAGGGTATGCCATCGTCACGGCCACGGCAGGAGGCAAGAGCGCCAGGTGCGAGGTTACAGTCCAGATCCCGAGCTCGAACGAGGGATATGGTTATGAGGATTTGAAATAAACGGGAGGGAATACGATGAAAAAGTACATTTACATACTCTCGGTCATTGTATCGGCCATTGCCTGCTCCCGTCAGGAAATACAACTCCCGGAAGATGCCGGCTGCGGCAGCGAAATAACCCTGAACGCCACTTTCGAGGATGCATCCACAAGGACCACCCTCGTGGACGGGACGAAGGTCCATTGGATTCCCGGCGACGAGATAAAGGTCTTCGCCGGCACTTCCTCAGCTCACTTCACCACCAACATAACTGAAGTGTCTGCCGAGTGCAGCTTCATCGGTACTATCGGAAAGTCGGATAAATATCTTGCTTTCTATCCATACAAAGAAGAAGTCTCCTGTGACGGCAGCGTCATCACGGCGAATCTCCCGGAAATCCAGGAGGGCATAGAAGGCAACGTCAAGAACGGTTTCCTTTACAGCGCCGGCGTCTCATCGGCTGATGGAAGCATCCGTTTCCGTAACTTGTTGAGCGGCATCTGTTTTTCTCTTGAGAGCGAGGACGTGGCCTATGTCGAACTCCAAGGAAATGCCGGCGAAGTGATCGCCGGCAGCATAAAGGCCACCGTCGACGACGACTCCGTCAAATCAGAAGCTGCTTCCGCAGGAGGCGGGACCGTCATCCGTCTGAACGCGGCTGGCGGGCATTTCACCACCGGTGTTTCCTACTATATCGTATGTATTCCTACTGTCTTCGAGAAGGGTTTCACGCTGAGGATGTTCAAGGATGACGGGACTTTTGCGGCGTTCAAGATCGACCGCTCCGTCGAACTGAAACGTTCGGTATTCGGACGCATAGCCAAGGCCGATGAGGGACTGGCATACAAATACCCTGGCTTCCCGGAAGGAGAGCTGCCGCAGGACAACGAGATTTGGTATACCACTTTTGACAGTAAGCCTTTGACAGAGGTCGCAGGCCAGTCCGGTTGCTCCCTGGTGTCCAACACATATGAAAACGGCGTGGGCGTGCTCCGCTACAGTTCCCCTCTGACCAGTTTCGACCGGATTTCGGAGAATCTGGATGACCTTGAGAGGCTCACGGGCATCCTTGTCCCGGACTGTGTGGAATATATCGGAGAAAGGATAATCTGGGATTCGGAAAAAATCCAGGAGTTCAGGGTCCCTGCAAGCTTGAAGGGGGCCAAGGCATTCACTTGCCGTAAGCCGACAGCTCTGGAGCGTTTCTATGGCCATCACGTCTCGGAGGACGAGCGCTGCATCGTCATCGACGGGGTCATCTACGCCTTTGCTCCGGCCGGCCTGACTTCCTATGAGGTTCCTTCGGGTGTCGTCAGGATTTCGAGCAATTCATTCTCACTTACCAAGGAACTGAAATCCGTGGTCCTGCCGTCCGGACTTACGACTCTGGAGCAGGACTGCTTTGCCTTCTCCGGCCTTGAATCGGTGTATATCCCTGCCTCGGTCCAGTCCATAGACTTGTATGCATTCAATCAGTGCCGGAAACTGAAGCAACTCCTTGGTGAAAGCAGATTCATATCCAAGGACCGCAAGTACTTGTCCGATCCTGATGGGATGTTCGGGAATACGCTGTTCTTCTTTGCCGGCAAGGATGACACCTCATACGTGATTCCGGACGAAGTCTTTGCCATTGAAAACTATGCCTTCCTCGGCTGCGAGAACCTCAAGAGCCTCACCTTCCCAAAAGATATCCAATACATTGGGGGTTCAGCATTCGAAGATTGCTTCAACCTGGAAACACTGTATGGACCGAATACCACTTCCGACCATAAGGGATTGGTAACCGACGGCTACCTCCAGTTCGTCGTTCCAGGCATCAGCGGCGACTATAAGGTCCCGGATGAGGTCACTGCGCTCGGAGACCATATATTCTCCAACAAGCCTAACCTCCTCTCAGTTACGATGGGGGATCAGGTGACGTCCGTCGGTATGTATGCCTTCGCTTTCAGCCGTGAACTCAGGAGCGTCACTCTGTCCGCCAACCTGGTTACAATGGGATACAATCCATTCCAGCACTCCTCCAAACTGGAATCCGTCTATTTCCGGAGTTTGCTGCCTCCTTCCGTCGCTTCGATCGAGGGCACCGGCAATCCTCTGGTTACCTTCTACGTTCCTTCCAAGTCATACAAGCTGTATACGACCGACAACACTTGGAAGCCTTACCGGGAGGTAATGAGACCGTATGACTATACGGATCTGCCAGAACCGGACTTCTATATGTCCAGCGATTATTCCAAGGAGGGCGAAGTGACTGTCTATCAGAGGGCTTCCAAGGGCAACGGAATCGACCTCGTGTTCATGGGCGATGCTTATTCCGACCGCGAAGTGGAGAACGGCAAGTATCTCAGCGACATGAAGGCTTGCGCCGAACAATTCTTCGACGTGGAGCCGTACAGGTCGTTCCGCGAACTGTTCAATGTCTATATCGTCACGACCGTATCGGCGACGGAAGGTTATGAACACGGCGGACGCAGTCTGGGTACGATAATGCTGGGCGGTACGGCCATAGGAGGCAACGACGAAAAATGCTTCGAACTTGCCCGCAAGGCCGTCGGAAGCGACAAACGTATGGAAGAAGTCCTCGTTAGCGTGTGCGGGAACCAGTTTACAGATGGCACGGTCTTCCTGTGCGGAACCTGTTATTTCTTCGAACCTGAAACGTGGGAGGGTCACGAATATGCCAGCGGCCCTGCGGTGACATATTTCCTGAAGCAGGATGACAGTTTCGTCAGGACGGGCGAGCTCATCCGGCATGAGGCCGGAGGCCACGGGTTCGCCAAACTGGCGGATGAATATCATTATTCCGGGAATATTCCTTACAATGAAAGGCTAAAGTTCTCCGAGCTCTTCACGCATATGTGGTACTCGAATGTCGATTTCACTTCCGACCCTGCCCAGGTCAAGTGGGCTCCTTTCCTTGCCGATGCCCGATACAAGGATGAGGTAGGCCTGTTCGAAGGAGGACTGACTTATATGTACGGTGTATGGCGCCCTTCGGAAAACAGCATAATGAATGACAACCAAGGCTGCTTCAACGCTCCGTCACGCTATACCATCTGGTACAGGATCCACAAGTTGGCCTACGGCAGCAGCTGGAACGGCACTTTCGAGGATTTCGCGGCTTACGACGCCGTCAACCGCAATTCCACCCAGTCCGGCTCGGTCGGAAAGAGCATGGTAGAGATGCCTCGGCAGAAGCCTTCCGCGCCGGTCTTTACCGGCCGCACCTGGCGGAAAATATCCGCCAGGCCAGCCGCAAGGTAGGTTCGGTGACGAATAATCACTCTCCAATCCTGATCACGCTCCTATCCTCCTCCTGAGGCTTCTGTCCGCCCCTGGCCGGTTTGAAGGAGTGGAAGTTCCAAGTGATGCCCAGCCAGAAAACCCGACTGCGGTTCTTGCTGTTGTTCACCAACGAGAATACCGAGTTGTCGGAATATACATCCCAACGACGGGTGTTGAACACATCCATGAGAAGGGCCGACACCGTAAGGCTGTTCTTCAGGAAGTACTGCTTCACGCCGATGTTGCCGAAGTGAATGGTCCGGGTTGTGAACTGAGGAAAATACTGCGGCGTAGTCACAAAGTACTGAGCCTGGATTTCCGTGCTGCTGGACGGCCGGATGGTAAGGCCCGCATTACTGTTGTTGGTCCAGCCTTTGTTCCGGATGTCAGCACCCTTGAATGAACCACGGGAAGCCGTGTAGAAAGTATTGCTGGCCAGATCCACCGTCAGCCAACGGACCGGTGAGTAACGTATGTTCTGGTCGAAACCGGTCTTCAAGTCGGAGTCCGCATTGATGTAGGTGGTGACCAGGATATCATTGTCCAGATACGCCACCTGATTGATGTAGTCCGTTGTGTAGGTCACGTAGGCGTTCCCGTTCGCCGTCAGATATCTGCCGGTATAGGAATATCCTGCGTCCAGTTTGTTTGCCTTCTCCGGCTGCAACCGCATATTGCCTGTTTCGTATGTCTGCTTGTCAATCAGATTGATATACGGATTCAACTGCGGATAGGTTGGCCGGGAGATGCGCCTGGTGAGAGCTGCGCTCAAAGAGCAGCGGGGAGCGACACGCCATTTGACCGACAGGCTCGGTGACAGGAACCAGCAGTCGCTGTGGTCGTCCAGTTTTTCTTTATCGCTGTGCAGCGTGACGTAACTGTACTCGAAGCGGACACCGGCCTTGTAGGAGAATGCATCCGAAAACTTGCCTGAATACATCGAATATGCCGCAGGAATATACTCCCGGTGCGTCAAATCATTGCTCAGATGAATGGACAGCACCCAGTCCTGCGCAGCATCATCCCATTCAAACATCTTGTGATCGATGTTGTTCTGCCTATAGGTCATCTTCGCACCCGTCTCGAACTTCCCACAGCCCAGCATCGTCATGTAATCGGATTGCAGGGCGGCTATGAAAGGATGCCCTCCGGATTTGGATTTCTGCACCATCTTACCACCTTCATAGTAGTAGGAAGGCCTGTGTCCGGTGATGCTGGACACGGAAGCATTCACGCTCAACTCCTTGTTGCCCGGGTCAAACAGATGCTTGTATCCGAAGCCGCCTTCAAAGTTCTCCCGGTTGAAAGTGATGTCAGTCTGACGCGTACCATTGAAGTCCTGGAAGTTGTTCATCCGAGGCAGAGCCACCTTGAAATCGGCCGAGAGGATGTCCTTCGAAGTGGCCTTGTACTGGATATTGAGGCCAGCATTCTGGCCGCTGGTCCGCTTGGTGGCGTTTATCAGTTGGTTCACCCTGGCGCCAGTGGAAATGATCTGTCGATGCAGTTCGCTCTCAATCAGATCATTCTCGTACTTTCCGTTGTAGTTGAAGCGCACGCCCCAGCGGTCCTTGTTATAGTTCAAGGCCAAGTTGCCGTTCAGGAATCCGTTGAAGCCGTAGTTGAACGCGGCCATCGCGGCGAACATATTCGCCGACTGCTTCCTGGATATGATATTGACGATGCCGCCGGTACCCTCCGAGTCATACTTCACGTCCGGACTGGTCACGATCTCGATGCTCTGCACATTGGCCGCCGGAATACTCTCCAAGCCGCCAAGAGTGGTAGGAATCCCGTCCACCAGGATAAGCACGTTGCTGTTGCCCCGGATGGAAATCCCGCCGTTGCCGTCCACGCTCACGGCCGATGCCCCACGGATCACTTCCAGCACGGACCCTGTGGCAGCAGCAGCGCTGGACGCCGTATTGATGCGCGTCTTTTCCACGCTCACGCTCTTCGGCGTCTCTCCGGCTACGACCACTGATTCCATCAATACTGTCTTGTCATAGACCATGATGATCTCTCCCAGATCCATCATGCCCTTGCCCGGACACTTGATTTCCCTCTTCAAGTCCTTATATCCGATAGAACTTACCTTCAGCAGATACTCGCCGGAAAACTTGCCATTCAAAAGGAAGGCTCCATCCTCTCCCGTCATTACCCCGGCCACCATCTTCTTGCCAGATTCCAGCATCACCGCCGCATAGATCACCGGTGTTCCATCGGCCTCGACCACCCGCCCCCTCAACCCATTCTGGGCAAAGGCGGCCAGTGCATCAGCCATCAACAGAATAACTACTAGAATCTTGCGCATTGGGACTATTCCGTTCTCCTTATATTCCCACCCTCACTTTCTCTGCCTCGGGAGTTCAAACACTTCCAGGGCTTTTACGTCGCCGGATTCTATCTTGAAACGGAGGGCGGTGCGCACCAGCTGCCACCCTTGCAGGCCGGCGGCTCCGGGGTTCATCGTAAGCATATTGAACTGGTCGTCCCACTGCACCTTCAGGATATGCGAGTGCCCGCAGACGAACAGGCCGGGCTTCATCTCCATTATCGCCCGCCGCGCCACCGAATTGTAGTGGCCGGGATATCCCCCGATGTGAGTCATAAGGACTTTCAGCCCTTCACGCTCGAAGCACTGGAACTCCGGGAAATCGTAGCGGGCGGGATATCCATCGCAGTTGCCATGTACCCCCACCACCGGCTTGAAGTCCTTGATACTCTGGAGGAAAGCATCGTCTCCACCTATATCCCCGGCATGCCATAGTTCATCCACGGGTTGCAGGAACTCGCTGAATACCCCGTGCGTATCGGAGATCAGACCTATATACATGGAACAAGCGATTCTATCCAGGCAATGGCATCTTCCAGTGGAGTCTCGGTATTGACATCGGGATTGATAGGGTCTTCACAGAATACTTCACCGGTACGTGCGATTTCGGCGGATCTTGTGATGGCGAACATATAACCGTCGGAAAGGGTATGGGTTACATTCCCGCTTGGATATCCGGCGGTCGGGCCTCCGAAGGTCTTCACATTGTCCAGGCCAAGGAAACAGATCAGCGTCGCTTCTCCGGAGCTTCCGGTTTTTTCGTCAGTCAGGACAGCGACAGGGGTGGATGACGGGAACTTGTTGACACTCTCAGCCGTTATCGGATAGGATTTCGTAATATATTCGAGAGAAATCGGTGTGGTCTGCTTGCGGCTCTTG
>ONPI01000034.1 GCA_900319685.1 uncultured Bacteroidales bacterium | reverse complement strand
ATCGAGGGACTTCCCACGTACGAAAGCGTCAGAAACATACCAGATGCCCTTATACTTGCCGGTCTCACCCCAAGAGTTCTTGACCATGAAGTAGGTGGTTCCGTTCTGATCCTTGGCGATTCCGAAGATATGCATTCCGTGATCGTCAGTGGTAGTCTTGGAATCGAAGCCTTCCTGACGGTATTCCTGGGTCGGGACCAACTCCTTAGGGAGTTCCACTGCAGGTGCATCCTTCTTCTCAGGGTCCTTTCCTACCCAGTGCTCCTGGTCGGAACCTGCCTGAGGCTTCTTGGACTCGTCGAGAAGGACTCCGATGCCATTCCTGGTGAATCCCTTTTCGCTCACGTCGGTACCCCAGGCTGCGGTGAAACCATTGTTGACGGCATTGTAGAGAACCGCCATGAACTCATCGATAGGAAGGTTGTAAGCTTCATCCCACCTCCAGTTGTCGGATACTTCGACAGCGAACTTGGTGTAGAAAGGATGATGGGTGAAAGAGGTGATGGTGACATAGTCCTCAGGGACGATCTTCATGGCATCCCTGTAGGTTTCAGGAGTATAAGTCTTGCCATCGATCTCGAAGGACTCCGGGCACTCGCCGAGGAAAGTATCCACGATTCCGTCGAATCCCTTCTTCCAGGTATTGGAAAGCGTACCCCTCTTGGTAACTCCGGCGATAGCCTCGATGTAACCCTTCGTGGCAGCGTCCAGCTCTCCGTGGTTAGGAAGTTCCTGGATGCCAGGCATCGCGCACTGAGGCACGAGACCGTAATCCTTGATGACGTGCAGGACATCGTCAGCCTCGGATCCGGCACTGAACCCAAGCTTGCCGTCAACACGGATATACTTGTCTGCCCTGTCCTTGTAAGAGTGGGAAATCACGAACATTTCGGAGAAATCAGGGTATGCGGCAGCATCCTTGATCTTGTTGATGCGGATAGCCTCGGACTCAAGGAAACTGAGGGTGGAGAAACACCAGCATGTTCCTGAACGGAACTGGTTCTTGATAGAGGTTACAGGGTTCTCCTTGACTACGGTGAACTTGTATTCAGGTTCTGGCTGTGCAGGTTTCGGCTGCGGCTGAGCCGAAACGGCAAAAGGAAGGACAACTGCAGCGAATGCTGCAAGGATGATGTGCTTTTTCATATCCGTAATAATTTAGATAACAATCAAATCAATAATTTTCAGCCTTGAGCTGGAAATACTTCTGAGGATGCTTGCATACAGGGCAGAGCTCGGGAGCCTTCTTTCCGATCACGATGTGACCGCAGTTGGAGCACTCCCAGATCGCATCTTCCTCGCTGGAGAATACAACGCCCTCGGAGACATTCTCAAGGAGCTTCCTGTAACGCTCTTCATGAGCTTTCTCGATCGCGCCCACGCCCTCGAAAAGGAATGCAATCTCGTCGAATCCTTCTTCCCTGGCAGTCTTTGCGAAGCCGTCATACATGTCGGTCCACTCGAAGTTCTCGCCGTTGGCGGCATCCAGGAGATTCTCCTCGGTCGAAGGCATCTCTCCGCCGTGCAGGAGCTTGAACCATATCTTCGCGTGTTCCTTCTCGTTCTTGGCAGTCTCTTCGAACAGCTTGCCTATCTGGACATAACCATCCTTGGCAGCCTTCGAGGAATAATAGAGATACTTGGTGTGTGCCTGGCTCTCGCCCGCGAACGCGGTACGGAGGTTCTGTTCGGTCTTTGATCCTTTTAGTTCCATATCATTGTTGTTTAGTTCATTTCCCAGAATTACAAATATAATTAAAAATAACTACTTTTGTGACCTGTCAGGAATGAATATGCCAACTTCGCAAAAAAAGAGAAAAGGAAAGAAGGTCAAGCCCCGCAAGATAAAACTCGGAGCATGGGCCGCAATCGGCCTGGCAGCCGCCCTACTGGTCTGTCTTCTGCTCGTTTTCCACCGCTGGGGCAGCCCTGCGGACCTGGAAACGGGGGCTAAGGTCCCACAAGGCTCCTGGCGCTTCGGCATCGACATCTCGCACAACAACGAAGGAAAGATAGTCTGGGATTCACTCTACGTGATGACAGATTCCAGGGGCAGGACGGTCCGGGACCCTTTCAAGGCGAAGGAAATCAAGCCTGTCAGCTTCGTGATCATCAAGGCCACGGAAGGAGCAGGATTCCAAGACAAAGATTTCAGGAAAAACTGGAAAGATGCCGGAAAATCGGGCCTCCGCCGCGGTGCATACCACTTTTTCCGCAGTTCCAAGGATGGAGAAGTGCAGGCCAGGAATTTCATCCGGACTGTCGGGGAACTCAAGTACAGGGACCTGCCACCCGTACTGGACATCGAGACTATACATATAGGTTGCTCGAAGGAACTGCTCAACCAAAGGGCGCTGCAGTGGCTGAAAGCCGTGGAGAAACGCTACGGCAAGAAACCGGTGGTGTACGCCAGCTCTTCATTCGTCAAGGACAACCTTTGCAAGGAAATTACATCCAACTATCCGATCTGGGTAGCACACTATGAAAAAGACAGGCCCGGTCTGGAAGACTGGACCTGGTGGCAGTTCACCGACAAGGCCGTGGTCAAAGGTGTACCCGGCAGAGTCGACCTGAGTGTGATGAAAGCCGACTAGTATTTCTCGAAAGGTTTGGCAGGATCCCCCGTCCACCTGTAGAGGCGTACCCTGGAATACTGCAAACCGGTTTCGGAATCCTTTCCATTCTCTGAGAAATAGAACAATCCGTTTCCCAGCGGGCACATCCCGGTGGCCCCATACTTGAAACCGACACCCTGGACGGGTTCGGAAGAGGAGCCGATCACCGGATGCTTGGAGGCATCGTATCCGACCCCTTCCAGCTGGCGTTTGGCCGGCTTGCGGGAGATATCGAACATATACATCGGATAATTGGCAAAGCGTTCCTTCTTCCCTTTGTAAACGGCCATGATCATCTTGCCGGATGCTTTGTCGTAAGCGAGGTTCTGCACGCCCCAGTTGGTGTTTCCGGTGAATATGAAAGTCTTGTCCAGAGGCTTTTTCGGACCTTTGTCATAGAAACCTCCGAACTTCACAGTCCCTGCATACTTGTTCAACTCCTTCATGTCGTACCGGAGAAGGACCTGATAGTCGTTGTCATCACGAAGGACATCCCCGTATATCCCATATGCGACATAAAGGTATTCCTTGCCACCTTTCTTCCCAAGCTTCGGTGCTATGGTCACGCCGTCGATTCCGGAACAACCGTAGAGGTGCTCATATTCCCTTCCGTCTACACCGAAACCGGTGACGTGATAATCCCTCGTGGCTTCCTTGACGCAGACTATCCTGAACGCTTCGTTGTCCTCGGAATCCATTCCCTTCTCCGTGACCTTGTCCACGTCGATGATCGCTATGTAGAACATGGAACGCCCCTTGGCGAAATCTGACAAGCCTTGTCCGATGACATCGTCCTTGCATTCGAGGGAGGCATACACCTTCCTGTCCGCCTGGTTGAAGGTCATAGCTCCCAGATGCCCCTGGATGCGGTCGATCGATGCGATTACGTTCCCCTGCATGTCAGTGACCAGGAAACTGGTTGTGAACGACAGGTACATCCTGTCCATCGCAGAGTCGTAAGCGATTCCCTGGACATGGTTCTGCCCACCCGTTACAAAGACCTCGGGGGTCTGCGCCATGACGGCTGACAGTCCGGTGAACAGCACCAGGACCGAAATAATGATTCTCTTCATTGTCTATCTCCGTTGCATTTCTTCTATCATCGCCTTGGCTACGGCCGCAGAAGCACCCCTGCCTCCAAGCGCTCCGCGTATCTCGGCATAGCCTTCCTGCATGCGGCTGCGGTAATCAGCGTCCGACAGTATCCGACGGACCTCGTCAAGGACATTATCGGGCGTAAAGTAATCCTGCAACAATTCCCTGAAGCAGGTCCTTTCGAGGATAAGGTTGCCGAGACTGATGTATTTCACTTTGATTATACTCTTGGCTATCATGTAGTTGAGAGCGCCACCCCTATAGGCGACCACCTGAGGTGTACCGATGAGGGCACATTCCAGGGAAGCGGTACCCGAGTTCACCACGGCAGCCAGGGAATTGCGCATGACTGCATAGCTTTCCCCGAAGAGTACGTGGACATATTCCCTGCCTCCGACATATCCTGAATAATCGGACATCGTCCTCGAAGGGGCAGCGGCGACGACGAACTGGTATTCCGAATATTCCGGCAGTGAATGCATCCGGTCGGCGAACTCCATGAACACCGGCATCATCGATCCGATCTCGCCAGTCCTGGAACCGGCCAGAAGGGCTATGGATGGCCTGTCAGGAAGTCCGGTCCTGCGAAGGTACTCCTCCCTGGTCTCTTCCAGTGCAGGTGAACCGTCTATAGCGTCAACGAGAGGGTTCCCTTTGTAAACGAAGTCCACGCCTTTCCCCTCGAAATACGGGATCTCGAACGGAAATACGATGAAAAGCTTGTCCACGAATGCTTTCAGCTTCCGGACACGCCTCTCCCTGGAAGCCCAGACCTTAGGAGCTATGTAATAGAAAACCTTGAAACCGGCCTTGTGGGCGAATTCGGCCACCCTGAAATTGAATCCCGGATAATCTATGAGAATGACCACGTCCGGCTTCCATTCCGAGATATCCCTTGTGCAATCGGAGAAACGCTTCGCAAAAGCCCGCCAATGCAAGAATATCTGGGTGAAGCCCATGACAGCGCCGTCCTTGTAGTCACGCACCAGCCCGGTTCCGTCCTGGTGCTCCTTGTAAACGGAATCCATAAGCTCCCCGCCCCAGAAACGGATGTCGGCACCCGGATCCTCGGCGTACAAGCCACGCATCAGGTTCGAGCCATGCAGGTCTCCCGAGGCTTCTCCGGCTATTATGTAATACTTGGCCATCAGAAATCTATGTCCATCCTTCCGGAAAGACGCGCAAGTTCATGATAATCCGTCCTGTCATACGTCTGGGGAACGATGGAAACGTATCCGTCGCGTATTGCGTGATGGTCAGCCATATGGTCTTCATCCGGAGCATCGTCCACGAATTCTCCGCGCATCACATAGAACGCTTCCCCTTCGTCACCGCCGCGGAATCCGAACTCATCGACCTCCATCGGGTCCAGTTCCTTGGTCCAATGGCCGGCACCCTGGTGACATATCCGGACACCCTTTACAGGGATGGAGGAAGGTGGGAAATTGACATTGTATGATATCCCGAAACGTTCAGGCCAGTCCTGCATCAATCGCTCGAATATTCCGGGGAAGTACTTCTCCACCGAAGAGAAATCAGCATCGTCGGCATATTCACACAAGGAAACTCCGATGGCAGGAATCCCGTTGATGGCAGCTTCCTCTGCGGCCCCCATGGTACCGGAATAGTTCGTTGCCACTGATGAATTGGCTCCGTGGTTGATTCCGCAGACCACCACGTCGCATCTGCGGTCCGGGAGGACCTGGTCGAGGGCGAATTTGACACAACTGGCAGGGGTACCGTTGACATATGCCCATGATACTCCATCCTTCTCGCCCAGCTTCTTGTATGCTATCGCCTTGCTTCCCAGAGTGAGGGCGACGGACATCCCTGACTGGTGAGTCTTCGGAGCGATGACAGTCACCTTGCCGTATCGGCGCATTATTTCCACCAAGGTTCTGATACCTTTGGAAGTGTATCCGTCATCGTTAGTTATCAATATGTTCATGTCCGCCGGCATATCATTCATTTTTATTAAGCAAATATATAAAATTCCCCAATTTTTTTGGTATTTTTGCACTGCTTTTGCAGTAAACGCAGAGCGTTTTGTTAGCAGATTGTATTTTAACTTATTTTAATTTAATAAACATTCAAAATGGTAAAACTTGGTATTAACGGTTTCGGTCGTATCGGCCGTATGGTTTTCCGTGCAGCAGTTGAGAATTTTGCTGACGACATCGAGGTTGTAGGTATCAATGACCTTCTCGACCCTGAGTATCTTGCTTATATGCTCAAGTATGATTCAGTACACGGCACTTTCAAGGGTGAAATCAAAGTGGAAGACGGTAATCTCGTAGTAAACGGTAAGAAGATCCGCGTGACCGCTGAAATGGATCCTATCAACCTCAAGTGGAACGAGGTCGGCGCTGAGGTCGTAGTCGAGTCAACCGGTTTCTTCCTCACCGACGAGACCGCTCGCAAGCACATCCAGGCAGGTGCCAAGAAGGTCATCATGTCAGCTCCTTCCAAGGACAGCACCCCTATGTTCGTCTATGGTGTCAACCACAAGACCTACGCCGGACAGGACATCATCTCCAACGCTTCCTGCACCACCAACTGCCTCGCCCCTATCTCCAAGGTGCTGAATGACAAGTTCGGTATCAAGAGGGGTCTCATGACCACCGTACACGCAGCCACTGCTACCCAGAAGACTGTCGACGGTCCTTCCAAGAAGGACTGGAGAGGCGGCCGCGGAATCCTCGAGAACATCATCCCTTCATCCACCGGTGCCGCCAAGGCAGTCGGCAAGGTTCTCCCTGAACTGAACGGCAAGCTCACCGGTATGTCACTGCGCGTCCCTACATCCGACGTTTCCTTCGTAGACCTTACCTGCGAGCTCAACACTCCTGCTACCTACGATGAGATCTGCGCTGCGATGAAGGAAGCTTCCGAGGGCGAACTCAAGGGTATCCTCGGTTACACTGACGAGGCTGTCGTCGCTACTGACTTCCGTGGTGATTCCCGCACTTCCATCTTCGATGTAAAGGCCGGTATCCAGCTCGATCCTACCTTCGTGAAGGTTTGCGCATGGTACGACAATGAGTGGGGATATTCCAACAAAGTGCTTGAAATGGCGCGCGTTATTTCAAAATAGTTTTTATATTTGCGATAGTACAACGACTAATCAATCCTTTTAACTATCACATTATGAAAAAAATTGTTCTTTCATTCCTCTGCGTGGCCATGGTATTCTCCAGCTGCGCCAACATGAGCAAGACAGGTAAGGGTACTCTTCTGGGCTCTGGTGCAGGTGCCGTCATCGGTGCCGGTATCGGTGCTGCCGTAGGTGACAAGAAGGGTGCTGCCATCGGTGCAGCCATCGGTACTGCAGTAGGTGCAGGCGCAGGTGCTATCATCGGAAAGAAGATGGACAAGAAGGCTGAGGAACTCGAGCAGCTCGAGAACGCCCAGATCGAGAAGGTCGAGGACCAGAACGGTCTCGAGGCCATCAAGGTTACCTTCAACAGCGGTATCCTCTTCGACACCAACAAGTCTGACCTCAAGCAGGCTTCCAAGAACG
Organism: uncultured Bacteroidales bacterium; assembly: GCA_900319685.1. Lineage (GTDB taxonomy): Bacteria > Bacteroidota > Bacteroidia > Bacteroidales > UBA932 > Cryptobacteroides. Next base: position 8,444 of record ONPI01000034.1, on the reverse strand, counting down.
AGCTCTCACAGTTCGCCGCCAAGATGCAGGACATGCAGGACACTGACATCACCATCTTCGGCCACACCGACAACACCGGATCCGATGCTGTCAACGAAAGGCTTTCAAACGAAAGGGCTCAGTCAGTGGCCAACTACCTGAAGAACTGCGGTATCGCTACTTCACGTATGACCACCGAGGGCAAGTCCTATTCAATGCCTGTCGCCAGCAACGAGACCAAGGAAGGCAGGGCTCAGAACCGCCGTGTCGAGATCTACATCTCAGCTAACGAGAAGATGATCGAGAAGGCTGAAAACGGTACTCTCGAATAATAGAGTCTATCACTGATATGGAAAGAGGATGGCAACTGCCATCCTCTTTCCATTTTATCCTACCGGTATTCCCGCGGACCGAATATCGCAGTACCAATGCGTACAATGGTCGCGCCATGGCGAACGGCAATCTTCCAGTCGTTGGACATTCCGATGGAAAGCTCACGGAAATCCTTCAGTTCAGGGAACGTGCCATCCAGACGTTCCTTGAACTCCCGGATACGCATGAAATCTGCTTCCACACGAGCCTCATCGACAGTATTGGTCGCCATTCCCATCAGACCGCAAAACCTTATGTGAGGATATGAATTGGCTGCAGAAGTACCGGAAGCCCTCTCAAGGATCGCAGTTATCTCATCTTCCGTGAATCCGCCCTTGGTCTCCTCTGCACCAAGATGAAGCTCCAGCAGGATGCTTGTCACCCTGTCATTGAGGCTCCCCCATTTCTCGATCGCCTCAAGAAGATGGAGAGAATCCACTGATTCCACCAAGGAAGCATACGGAAGGACCAGTTTCAGCTTGTTGGTCTGGAGGTGCCCAATGAAGTGCCACTCGATGTCGTCCGGAAGCTCGATTGCCTTGGCTGCGAATTCCTGGGGACGATTCTCTCCGAAACACCTCTGCCCGGCCTGATAGGCGGACAGGATCATGGAGGAAGGGTGGAATTTGGAAACTGCCACCAGTTTTACACCTGGCGGCAGTTCTCCATATATCTTTCTAAGATTATCTTCTACCATTCTTCTTAGCCTGTTCCTTCTGCATCTGAGCCTGCATCCTCTGTGCCTCCTCGAGACGCTGCTGCCACTTGCTCTTTGGTTGCTTCTTGCCCTCCGATGCCTTCAGCTTGGCCTGTATCTCTTCAGGATTCACGAACCACTTCTTGATTATCCAGGTTTCAAGCATGGTAATCAGGTTGGAAAGAAGATAGTAGTAACTGAGACCCGACGAAAGGCTGTTGCAGATGAAATACATCATTATCGGCATCATCCACACGCTCATGAAGCGCATCGAAGCCATCTGCGGATCGTTGCCGCCCGGCTGAGAAGCCGTCGTAAGCTTGGAATAGAAGAACATCGAGATGGCCATCAGGAGTGCGAACAGGGAGATATGGTCTCCCAGCAGAGGAATCCTGGTGCCGAAATTAACGATGGAATCATATGCACTGAGGTCTTCCGCCCAAAGGAATGACTGCTGGCGCAGCTCGATGGATGCAGGGAAGAACCTGAACATGGCCCACAGGATCGGGAACTGGAGCAGCATCGGGAGACATCCTCCCATCGGACTGATCCCGGCCCGCTTGTATAGATCCATCTGGGCCTGCTGCTTCTTCATCGCATCCTGTTCCTTGGAATACTTCTCGTTCAGCTTGTCGATCTCCGGCTTGATCGCCTGCATCTTTGCTGAAGAAGAATAGGACTTGAACGCGAACGGAAGCACCACCAGCTTGATGATGATTGTCATCAGCAGGATGATAAGACCGAAATTCGATATGAACCTGTGCAGCAGGTCGAATATCGGAATGATCACATACTTGGTGAACCAGCCGACAAGCCATCCACCCAGCGGGATGATCTTCTCGTATTTCTTGTCATAGGACTTGAGGGTACGGTAGTGGTTAGGTCCGAAATAGAACTCGAAAGGAACCACCGTTTCATGCATTCCTGGTTGGAAATCGGCCCTCATCCTGGCCTGGCAGGTCATCAGGTCATGACTCTCGTCCTCCTCCGGCAGGAATTTCAAGTCGAAGTCAGCCGAAGAGAACTCCTTTGGAGCCCTCATGATATATGAGAAGAACTGCTGCTGGAAAGCGAACCATGAAACCCTGTTGTCCACCCTCTTCGAAGCATTCCTTCCCCGGCCCATCTCCTCCGGCTTCTTTTCGCCGGAGAAGTAATAGTCCATCTTGGAATACTGGACTTCATTCTTGTAGCCCTTCTCCATTCTCGGCAAGGTGACGATGCAATCGATATCGAAGGAGAAAACGTTCTTCGGGATGACTGTCTCCATCCCGACGAAGGACAGGGTGTTGTTTACAGAATATGAGCCTTCGGCGATGGAATACCTCTGCTCGATGTAGCCGCCCCCGGTGAAAGGAAGACGCATCGCGACGGAAGTATCGGTCTTTTCGGCAACCGTAAAGTTGAAATCGGAGGTGTTGATGTTCTCCCCGGCATAGACCTGGATTCCCAGATGAGCATCTCCCGGTTCGAAAAGATAGAGGTCGTCACCTCCGTATTTCTTGTATTCCTTCAGGAAAACCGAATATGGCTGGGCACCCTTGGTAGTGAACGCGACTTCGAACTTATCGTTTGAAAGCGTGATGATCTCGCCTTCGGCATCGTGTGCCTGCCCGAGAAGTGAATCCTTGTAAACTGAAACAGGGACAGGGGCTGCAGCAAGGGTGTCGGCAAGGACAGTGTCCCTGAGAGCGGCCTCCGCGGCAGCGATGGAATCGGCGCGGAAACGCTCGACAGCCGCAATGGAGTCGAGCTGTGCCTGGAATTCGGCCTGTTTCTGGTACTGCTTGTTCTGGAAGAAGGTAAACCCGAAGAGGAGAACCCCCATCAGGATCAACCCGATCAGTGTATTCCTATCCATCCTTTATTTCTCCTCCTCGCTCTCCTCAACCTTGCGGATCTTGTCTTCGAGGTCCTTGAGCTCCTGCTTGGCGGCCTCGATGCGCTCCTGCATCTGCTGGATCAGCGGAGCGGAATTCTTGGAAGCCGAGAAGAACCCGATATTGTTCTCGTAGGTATCGATGTCCTGCTGGAGCTTGTTATACTGCTGCACCAGACGGTCCTTTTCACTCAGAGGCCTTCTGGACGGACCGGCATTGCGGTTGCCTGCGCCTCTGGCAGCCCTTGGAGAGAAGCCAGGGAACTTGGCCTGCATAGCTTCGGAATATGCCTTCTGGATACTTTCCTTCTCCTTGTACGGCACGAAACCGATAGCACGCCATTTCTCATTGAATTCCTGGGCCGCAGCCTGGTCGGCAGCATCGTCCTTGGATTCATATGCATTGATCTCCTCGATCAAAGCCTTCTTGGCCTTGAGGTTGCCATAATAGTCGTTCTCCGACTTCGCATTCTTGTCGCGCTCATCGAAGAAAGCATCGCAGGCGGCACGGAAACGCTTCCAGAGCATCTCGGATTTCTTGCGAGGGACAGCCCCGATCTCCTTCCACTGCTTCTGGAGGGCGATCAGTGCCTCGGTGGTCTTCTTCCACTCCTTGCTGTCCTTGAGAGCCTCGGCCTGTTCGATCAGGGAGATCTTCTTATCCATATTCTCGTTCATGGAATCCTTGAACTGGGAATAGTACTCACGCTTGCGGGAGAAGAACTTGTCACACGCGGCACGGAAACGGTCGTAGATCTTCTGGTTATCCTTCTTGGTTGCGAAACCGATGGTCCTCCACTTCTTCTGGATCTCTTCGATCTCGGCTGTAAGCTGGTTCCATTCGTTGGAAGACTTGACTTCCTTATCGGCTATTTCCTCAACCAGTTCGCAGAGCTTGGTCTTTTCGGCAAGATTCTCCTGCTGCTTCTCCTTCTGGCCCTCGAAATAGGCCTGGTATTTCTTGTTGATCACAGCGGTAGCGGCCTTGAAACGCTCCCAGATGGAGTCGCGGAATTCCTTGGCTACAGGGCCATATTCCTTCCACTGCTCGTGGAGCTTCTGGAGCTCGCGGAAAGCATCCACGACATTCTCCTGCTCCGCCAGTTTCTCAGCCTCTTCGCAGAATTCCTGCTTTGCCTCGAGGTTCTTCTTGAAATCGAGATCCCTGAGGTCCCTGTTGATCTTGACCATGTCGTAGAACTTCTCGACATAGAACTGGTAGGTATCGTTGAGGTTGCGGAACTTGGTCGCAGGGACCGGTCCGATCTCCCTCCAGCGGTTCTGCAGCTCGCGGAACTCAGGGAATGTCGAGCTGACATCCTCCTGCTTCTCGACCAGAGTCTTGAGATCCTCGATCACGGCCTGCTTCTTCATGAAGTTATCCTCCCTCTGGGCATCCTGCTGGCGGTTGTACTCAGCACGCTCCTTCTTGTAATTGGCATACACGCCCTTGAAGGCGATCTCAATAGCCTCAAAAGGATTATCCTTCGACTCTGCCTGAGCGGCAGGAGCCACTTCCTCTATTACGTCTTCACGTGAAGAAGGCTCATCAACCTTGGCACCAAGACCGGCATCTGCCTTTTCCTTGGAAAGCCTCTTGTAGAAAGCCGACTTGATAGCCTCGGCTTCCTTGTATCTTCTCATTCTGTTCTCGTCCTGGGACAATTTGTCGAACATATCGGACAACTCCGCCAGCGACAGGCTTCCGAGATCCACAGGAACCTCATCGGCTGCCTCTTCGACAACTTCTTCTGCGGTCTTTTCGACGGCCACGACCTCAGCCTCGGCTTCCTCTACCTTGTCCGCCACCTTTTCCGCAACTTCTTCAACCTTCGCCTGGAGGGTCTCAGGAGTTTCTTCTACATCTGGAGTCTGATTGACTACAGGAACATTTTCTTCGCTCATAAAGCAATTATTTTAAGAGTTACACATCCTCGCAACACTTGTTGCAGTTTACAAATATACCTAAAAAAACAATTAAAAAACCTATTTTTGCAAAAAGGTATTTTCATAACAGTTTCCATATCTATGCGCATCGATATCCTGACCGTCGTTCCGGAGCTTCTGGAGAGTCCTCTCAGCCATTCCATAGTGGGAAGGGCAATCAAGAAAGGGCTGGTCGAAATCCACGTACAAAACATAAGGAAATACGGAATCGGCCCCAGGGCGACCGTGGACGACTACAGCTACGGAGGTGATGCCGGAATGGTCATGATGGTCGAACCGGTAGAAAAGATGATCGAGTCCCTCAAGAACGAGAGGGAATACGATGAAATCATCTACATGTCCCCTGACGGGGAAAGGCTTACCCAAGGAATATGCAACGAGCTCTCCCTCTGCGGGAACATCATGATCCTCTGCGGACACTACAAGGGAATAGACCACCGTATCAGGGAACATCTGGTAACCAGGGAGATCTCCGTAGGCGACTATGTCGTCAGCGGCGGTGAAATACCTGCGGCATTGCTGGCTGATTCGATAGTAAGGCTGATTCCGGGTGCCCTCACGGACGAGACCTCAGCCCTCAGCGACAGTTTCCAGGACGGTCTCCTCTCCCCTCCCGTGTACACCCGGCCGGCCGACTACAAAGGCTGGAAAGTTCCGGAAGTACTGCTGAGCGGCAATCCGAAACTTATACGCGCATGGCAGGACGAGCAGGCACTGGAAAGGACCAGGCGTCTCCGCCCGGAATTGCTGGAAGGAGTTGATATTCAGGCACAAAAGGAAGATCCTTCATAAAACGTTTAAATTTTTCCTCGGAAACCCTTGGTTTAAACGTTTTTTTAGCTTACTTTTGCACTCGGAAAAGGAGTTCACACTCTAACGACAACGCCTTCTTTAAAGACAAAATAAGGTAATACACTACTAACTAACCGGAACAAGCCCGCAGAGATGCGGGCTTGTTGCATGTATGTATTCCGGTATCAGTTCAGGACACGGCCGTGACACAGTCTGTAAGAGAAGCCGGAGCCGCACGGGCAAGGGCTGTCCGGAGCGGCCGGCGGCACGAAGAGTCCCAGGAGAGGATTCCTCCTGACCATGGCTCCCAGCTGGTCCTCGTCAGGCTGCAGGATGACTTTCAGGCACTTCGCCTCGTTTGCGGAATAACCGTTCAGGAGCCACTTCGGAAGGATGTTGGCATAAGCCGCAACTATATCCATGCAAGCGTTGTAGTCCTCGAACGAGAGGATCTCATCCTGCTTGGAAGTAACACATGCGAATATATCTTCCGCAGCGTTATCGTCTCCGCACATCTGGGCATTCATCCAGATATCGTGTTCCTCACGGACCAGGTCCTCGCCCGAATATCCCAGGTTGGTGAGCATCTGCACCAGCTTCTTCCCTTCCGGAGTACCGAGACCGAACACGAAGAAAGGAGCACCGCTTCCAGCCTCGATGGCCTGCTCCGGTGTAAATGACTTCATATCCTTGACCGAATCGAATTCCTTCCGTCCGGAAAGGATCGACTCCGGATCGTAGATGTTTGGGGAACCCATGTACTGCTCACCTGCGTGGTCGAAGCGGCAAAGCTTCAGGATAGGGCTTTCGTACAGCATCGCCGAGAACTCAGGCAAGGTCTGTCTCTTGGTGGAATCCCAGTATTCGAGCATACGGTCGAAGAAATCAGGAACCCTCATGACTCCGTAGAGCCCAAGATAGCCGAGGGCTGCCCTTTCCATCTCGAACGCGCCGCTGGACTCGCCACGGAATATCACACTGTGTATGTGAGGAGCAACGATATCATGGAGATCCTTCGAGATCCAGACGGAACGGCAGGAAGAATCACTGGTGTCGGAACCCAGCAGACGTATCGTCTCAAGGACTGAAGGATAATCAGGATATTCAAGATAGACAGGAACTTCCGGACCTGCATCGACCAGCTTCGCGAGGAGCCTCAAATCCCTTTCGAGCATCTTGCCCAGCCATTCGGCAGGCTTTGCGACGATATATCCGGCAAGCTTGTCAACGAGTTCCTTCTTGCGGGCACGCACAGGTACTTCGGCGCCGAAATAACGCCGGATATCCTCGAGTTCCACTTTCAGGAAACTCTCGAGCACCTCGAGTATCGTACGCCCTTCCTTCATAGGGCGCAAATATAACAAAACGTTCAGTATCATTTTGTATTTTTGTTGCAGTTTAAGACATAAAAGACAGAACAGACAATGAAACGCGATTACTTTGAAGGGGCCGATGTGGCCGTGACCATTTGCGCCAAGGATGGCTCCATCCTGGATATGAACGCCAAGTCCAAGAAGACATTCCTGAAGCCCGGAATGCCAGAAATCATCGGTCAGAACGTACTGGACTGCCATCCTGAGCCGGCGAGGAGCCTGCTTGCCGATATGCTGGAGAACCCGCGGACGAATGTCTATACGGTAGAAAAGGAAGGCGTAAAGAAACTGATCTTCCAGACACCCTGGTACGATGACGGGGAATATGCCGGCTTTATGGAACTTTCAATGGTACTCCCCGATGTCATCCCGAACAAGGTGAGGAAGGCAAAATAAAAAAAGAAGCCGCTGGAATCCAGCGACTTCCGTGGAGCATAGGAGAATCGAACTCCTGACCTTTTGAATGCCATTCAAACGCTCTACCAACTGAGCTAATACCCCATTGGGATTGCAAAGATAATTCAAAAAAAACTAAAATACCAAATTATTCTGCCTTAACCTTAACATTTGTCCCTCTCGTATTCCTAAGGGCAGATGATATCCGGTGCTTGCCGACATTAACCTTTCCGGATACGAATTCCGGGATGTTGTAGGAGACCATCAGTTCAGAATAAAACTTCAGTGGATTCTTCTGCGGCAGGAGGAAAGGTTTCAAAGGTTTGCCATCGGACCCGATCCGGGCAATGTACGGCCGAGTGTAAAGTCCGTCTCCCCTGCGGCTGCTGAATACCAGCCACTTGGAATCACCGCTCCAGGAGTGGTAGCTCTCCACATCGTCAGAATTGAGTTCATCCAGGGGATATACCCCTCCGGTGGAGAGGTCAACTGCCCAGAGGTCTGCATCCTTGTGCCAGATGGAGAAGTTCCCGTACCCTGAGAGCGTGAAAACCAACAGCTTGCCATCAGGAGAAATCCTCGGGAAAGAAACGCTCTTCCCATTCAGAGGTGCGCTGTAGAGGGTATCTACGGTATCTCCGAACGAGAACGATTCCGGATCGAAGTCGATGCGGCAAAGGCTGTATTTGGCTTCCGCATATTCCTTCGGCATCGGAGAAACCGCCTTGGATGAGCAGAAATACAGGCTGCGGCCGTCAGGAGAAAAGGTCGGGAAAGTCTCGAAGGCATCCGCAGACTTCGTCAGAGGGGAATAGTTTATCTCGTATGAATCGGTATCCAGGACCACTACGTCCGATTTGGCGTCGAAGACCTCTATCCTGTTAGGATCGTGGTTGAAGAAACTCTGGTGCGTCTCGTTCACCGAGAACGCGACATACCTCCCCGAAGGATGCCAGTAAGGATAGACCAGGGCACTTATGGTAGAATCAGTCTTCGTATTCAGTTTCCT
>ONPI01000023.1 GCA_900319685.1 uncultured Bacteroidales bacterium | reverse complement strand
GCGGAATTCCCGATCCAGTACAATACCTCCTATACCATTGAAATCGAATCGTCGGCGCAGTCCTGGCTGCATTTCGTTGAGACACGTGCTATGCAGAGCGGAACCCTGGTTTTCAGTGTCGATGCCAACAAGGGCGAAGCCCGTACGGGCAAGGCAACGGTGAAGGACAACGATGGAAAGGTAGAGCCGATAACGTTGACTTTCGAACAGGAACCGTACATTGCCGTAACCTCTGTCCAGCTTTCTCCGGAGGCTGCGGAACTCGAGGTCGGAGAGACGCTGACTTTGACTGTCACTGTTCTTCCGGAAAATGCGACTGACAAGACCGTTACATGGTCAACGGACAATGCATCTGTAGCCACTGTTGCAGAAGACGGTACAGTAACAGCCGTCGCACAGGGCACAGCCACCATCACCGCCGCAGCCGGTGAAGCCAAGGCCTCCTGCGTCATTACAGTCATCCCTTCGGCTTATGAAACGGAGCGTGCGGCGCTGATCGCTATTTATAATGCGACAGGTGGAAATAGTTGGGAAAGAAGCGATAACTGGTGTTCAGACAAGCCAATAGGTCAATGGTATGGTGTTCATACAAATATTAAAGGGCGTGTTGACGAAATTGATCTTCATGGGAATATAACGGGGCAGATCCCTCCTGAGATTGGCGATCTGACAGAGTTGACCAGGCTCTCGATATCTAATCGTCTTCTGCCTGACAATTCAGATTATGGCCCGCTCCCTTCCGAAATAGGAAACCTTAAGAAACTTGAAACGCTTGTTCTTCAGGGTTATCCATTGAGTGGCAAAATCCCGGAGAGCTTATATGATCTTACTAGTCTTTGGCAATTGATAATAGAAAGGCCTGGTCATATGGATGAGCAACAGATTTCACCATCCATCAGGAAATTGCATAATCTACAAAGGTGCATATTGAGGAATATGAACCTTACAGGTAATCTGGCACCGGAATTTGGGCATCTCTTCAATTTGACCGAGCTCTCCCTGCAAGGGAACAATCTATCCGGTGCGATCCCTTCAGAGTGGGGAGGATTGGTTAATCTGGGTGATTGTGAGCTGACAGGTAATAAATTGTCGGGACCATTACCTCAGAGTTTGAGGCTTTTGCCAAATTACAATAAGATCTGGGGGAAAATGGTGGCTGTCAATAATTTCAGTGAAGAAGATTTATTGGCATCAGATATCCCGGCTCCAAGTTCTCCTCTTATCAAGACATTATCAGGAAGTATGCTGGATATTGAAGAGGAATTCAAGAAGAACAAGTACACTGTGCTGTTCAGCCTTGATCCAGAAGACGGTGTCGCCTCAGAAACTGTGGCAATGCTGAAGAAACTACACGACAGAAGCAAGCCCGGAGATCTCGGGATTGTTACTTATTTTGATAACAGTTCAGCACCAGGTGCGGAGAGGGATAAGAGGGACGCGGCATTCAAGAATCTTCTTTCCAGCATCGGAGCGACCTGGCCCTCGTTCATTTATCATTACAACGACGATTCGTCCGAAGAACGTCCTTTCTATGCGAAACCGTATAACTTTTGTTCACAGACTGGAATCAATAACGAAATATACATAATAGGCCCGGCCAAGGGTGTTGAATATGCTTCGTTCCTGACAGGCAGCTATAACACTGTTAGGGAGATGGAAGCAACTGTCGATTGGCTGTCAAATAAACTTGATGTTGCAATAACGCATTATGAATCAACTGATTATTCCAAAGACGGCCTGGTGACAAAGCTACGTTCGGCAACGACCGGGCAAGGTATTGACATTGTAATTACCGGTGATGCCTTCTCTGACAGGTTGATAGCCGATGGAACTTTCTCCAATATGGCAAGCAGAGCCGTCTCAGACCTGTTCTCGGTAGAACCGTTGAAGTCTTTCGCTGACAGGTTCAATGTTTACCTTGTCAATGCGGTTTCCCGGAATGAGGAGTATTATAACGGTAGCAATACTGTATTCTCAGGAGGATTTGGAATGGGGGCCGCGGTTGGAGGTGATAATGAAAAGGTTCTCCAATATGCCCGCAAGGCCATCTCCGATGAACGAATGGATAATGCTCTTGTTCTGGTTATGATGAACAGTCTGCGGGATTGCGGTACCTGTTATATGCTGAATCCTGAAGACAACAGCGTATATGCTGGAGGAACGTCTATTGCTTGGGTTCCTTTCGGACTTGCTCCTGGCGTGATATCCAAGGCCAATCTTCTTATCCACGAACTCGGAGGGCATGGACTAGGCAAACTGGCGGATGAGTATTACTATCTTGACAACGGCACCATCAGCTCCGCGACAATAGATGCAGTAAAGGAAAAGCAGAAGAATAACTGGTATCTTAATATTGACTTTACGAGTAGTACTTCAAATGTTCTATGGAGCCAGTTCGTGAAAGACAGCCGTTACGCCCATGAAGAGATAGGCGCATACGCTGGTGGCTATACATATCCCACCGGAGTATGGAGGCCGACTATGTGGAGTGTAATGAATCAGCATCACGTATATGGCACTTTCAATGCCCCGTCCCGTGCCCAGATCTACACCCGCATCATGAAGCTTTCCGAAGGTCAGGACTGGCAGTTCGACTACGAGGAGTTCGTGAAGTGGGATCATGCCCATCCAACAAAGATGTCAGCTGCTCCTGCGACAAGATCGAACTATGTGGAAGCTGACGATGCCGAAGATGGGGGCCATGTTCCCCCGGTCATCCTGAACAAGACCTGGCGGCAGATCACTATCTTTGCACCGAATTAATTCAAAGTGATATGAATCTTAGAGACATCAAGAAGGACATCGAGTATGTAATCGGCGCTTTCATCGACGATTGCTCGCTTTTCAGCGCAGTTAACCCGAAGGCTGATGACGAGGCTCTCGGTAAACTGTTGGACGAAGCTGTCAACCTTTACAACGACCTCAAAGATGAGGTCAATATCAAGGTTGAAGGGAAGAAGAGTGCTCATTTCGCAGAGATCCGCAAGGAACTTCTGGAGAAAACGGATGCACTTTACGCCTCCCTCAGTGAGGTGGTGAAGAAGTCCGAGAAGCCAGAATAAGCCCTTGTTCCTGATAGAATCTTCCGGGAGGGCTTTGTAGTCCTCCCTTTTGTTTATATCTTTATCGAAAAACGAACGGACATATGAAAGTTGCGGTAGTCGGCGTGACCGGACTGGTTGGGACCAGGATGGTTGAGGTACTCCAGGAAAGGCATTTCCCTGTGAGCGAATTTATCCCAGTTGCATCGGAGAAGTCTAAAGGGAAGAAGGTTCTCTTTGGTGGCAAGGAATATCCTGTCGTCACGGGGGATGAAGCGGTGGCTATGAAGCCGGACCTTGCTCTTTTTTCCGCAGGTGCAGAAATATCCCGCGAGCTCGCCCCGAAGTTCGCAGCGGCAGGTTGCCGTGTGGTCGACAATTCTTCCTGCTGGAGGATGGACCCTACCAAGAAACTCGTCGTCCCTGAGATCAACGCCCGCGTCCTTACGGAGGAAGACTTCATCATCGCCAATCCGAACTGCTCTACCATCCAAATGCTGCTCCCGTTGGCGCCGCTTCATAAAAGATTCACAATCAAGAGGATAGTTGTCTCTACATACCAGTCCGTGACTGGTTCGGGCACACCTGCCATGAACCAGATGCAGGCCGAGCGGGAAGGACTCAGGTGGGGAGAATATCCGGCTTTCTACCACTATCCGATCGACCAGAACATCATCCCTCACATAGATGATTTCCTCGACAACGGTTATACCAAGGAAGAGATGAAGATGGTCAACGAGACCCACAAGATCCTGGATGATTATTCAATCGGAGTCTGCCCGACTGCTGCCCGCGTGCCTGTCCTGGGCGGACACTCCGAGTCAATCAACCTGGAATTCGCCAAGGAATTCGATCTGGATGAAGTTCGCAGTATCCTCTCGGAAACGGAAGGTGTCGTGGTCCAGGATGACCCGTCAACGAATGTCTATCCAATGCCGCTGTATTCACTGGGCAAGGATGCCGTGTTCGTAGGCCGCATACGCCGCGACCCGTCCGTTCAGAGCGGATTGAACTTTTGGTGCGTCAGTGACAATATCCGCAAAGGAGCAGCCACCAACGCTGTCCAGATAGCAGAAGTATTGCTGAACAAGGGTTGGCTCAAGTAACCCCGTCATTCCCGGCTAGTCCCGTCATTCCCGGCTTGACCGGGAATCCTCCGCCAGATGCTTTTCCCAAGCCCAGGCAGCAGCCAGGGTGTCCTCTGTCTTACGTTCCGCCTTCCAGCCGAGTTCCTTGTTGGCCAGGGTCGGATCTGCCCATATCGCCGGTACGTCACCCTCCCTGCGAGGTGCGAACTTGTAATTGAGTTTCAGGTTGTTGGCCTTTTCGAATCCAACGATCAGCTCCATTACCGACAGCGGCTTCCCGGTTCCGATGTTGTAGATCTCGTATTCCTTCTTCATCTTGCCGTCCAACATCCTGCGTACGGCGAAAACGTGAGCCTTGGCGAGGTCCACGATGTCGATGAAGTCCCTCTGGCAGGTCCCGTCAGGGGTAGGGTAGTCGTCGCCGAATACCGAAAGGCATTCCCGCCTGCCGATCGCGGTTTGAGTGATGAACGGGACGAGGTTGTTAGGAATACCGTTCGGAAGCTCTCCGATAAGGGCTGAAGGATGTGCCCCGATAGGATTGAAGTACCTCAGGGCGATGCCTTTTATCTCCGGATATGCTTTAACGCTGTCGCGAAGGATATCTTCGCACATCTGCTTGGTGTTGCCGTACGGGGAAGTGGCGCTCTGACGTGGAGTCTCCTCTGTCACAGGCAGTTTCTCCGGTATCCCATAAACTGTCGCGGAAGAAGAGAAAAGAATATTCTCGCAGCCGTGGCACCTGGCCGACTCGATCACGTTGATGAAGGATTCGAGGTTGTTCCTGTAATATTTCAGCGGCTCAGCCACGGATTCTCCGACAGCCTTGAATCCGGAGAAATGGATAACGGCGTCAATCTGGTGGGTCGTGAACAGGAGTTCGGTTGCTACCGGGTCGCAGAAGTCCATCTTGAAGAACGGAATGTCATCCTTCCCGGTGATTTTCTTGACCCCTTCGAAACAGGTCATGTCGCAATTCGACAGATTGTCGGCCACAATCACATCGTAGCCGGCTTCAATCAACTCCACGGTCACGTGGCTTCCGATAAATCCGGCCCCGCCGGACACAAGAACACACTTTCTCATTTCAGTAATCAATGAATATCCAAATTTAGCAAAAATCGCTAAATTTGTGAATATGAGACTGTCAAAATCGATATCCATCCTGGCCGTGTTCCTGCTTTCAGGGCTTGTCGCAGCGGCCCAGGTCCCGTCTGCTTCCAGGAAGCAGGCCATCAAGAGCAAGACCCAGCGGTACGTAGAACTCGTCGCCAGGAACGACGTTCTCAAGTCTTCGGTATTCGGGGTACTTGCGATGACTGAGGACGGTGATACGGTCGCCGCATGGAATCCAGGCCAGAGGATGATTCCTGCCTCTACCCTCAAGCTTGTCACTACGGGAGCTGCCCTTCACCAGTTGGGCCCTGATTTTAAATATGTTACAAAGATTGGTTATTCCGGAAGCATCAAGGGTGGTGTCCTTGAGGGCGACCTCTATATAATCGGGGGGGGCGATCCGACGATAGCGTCCAAGGACTCCATCGCGACCCCTCGTTTCTTCCTGTTCAGCCAGTGGAAGGGCTTCCTCGACGCTGCCGGAATCAAGAAGATCAACGGCCGCGTCATAGGCGACGGGCGTTATTTCGACGGCCCGATCGAGAAGGACACGTGGTCCTACCAGGATGTCGGGACGGCTTACGGCGCCGGATGCGACGGGCTCTGCTTCTACGAGAATGCCCAGGATATGAAAGTCACGCCGGGTGCCACGGTCGGGGCTCCGGTAAATGTCGTGGTCTCTTTCCCGACTTCCCCTTGGATGAAGTTCAACTATGTCTGCAAGACCTCCAAGGCAGGCACCGGCGACCAATTGTACATGTATGCTTCCGAATATGTCCCTTATGCCGAAGTCCGTGGTTCGTTCGCAATCGACCGCAAGGCCAAGACGGAGGAATTTGCAAACAAGTTCGGGGCCTATACCTGCGCTTACTATTTCTGTAATTATCTCAAGACCAAAGGAATAGAAGTAAGTCAGGGGCCGGCTGACGTACGCCTGGGGAGGGTGCGTTCCAATCTGGAATCCCAGGAATACGGTCCGTATGCAGCCAAGGTGGACGGTCTCAAGGTGATCGGCAGTACATATTCTCCGAGCCTGAAGCGGATAGCCAGGGCGACCAACCTCAAGAGTGACAATTTCTATGCGGAGACGCTCCTGAGGACCCTAGGCCGCCGGATGCACCATTCTGCTTCGTACGATTCGAGCTATGTCGCATTGGGTGATGTACTCAAGAAGATCGGGGCGGATCCTTCGAAAGTGAGCATCGCCGACGGCAGCGGTCTGTCGCGTCACAATTATGTTTCGCCTGAATATTTCGTCAGGTTCCTTTCGGCGATGATGGAGAGTCCGGTATTCGGGGATTACATCGAGACCATCGGGCAGCCTGGCGGAAGGCATTATGAAACTCGTCTGAAAGGGGAGAAGGATTCTGTGAAGTCGCGTGTGCACCTGAAGAGCGGTTCGATGAACGGTGTACGTTGTTTCAGCGGCTACATCGAGCCTTCCGTCGGCACAAAATCTGACGCCATCATATTCTCGATAATGACCAACAACACCATCGCATCCACCTCCAAGGTCGATCCGATCATCGACCGCATCATCGCGATGCTCGCCGCCGAAAACTAGCCATATTCTTTGCAGGATTTGGTGGAAACATCTATTTTTGCAATCTTAATCTTTCTGGAATATGAAAAGGATTCTTAAGATAGGCGGCATCATCGCCGCATTCCTGTGCCTGTCACAGAATGTTCAGGCACAGTATGTTTCTCAGATCCATCGCGACGGAGACAGCTTCGTGGACGATAGGGGATATGCTCTTTCGGACAAGGAACTGGTCGACCTGATCGGAGAGGATATATACTACGAAACCGTGGTCGGCGCCCGCAAGCAGTACAATGCAGGAAACAGACTCATCCGCAGCGGAGCGATCTGCGGTGGAGTGGGCCTCACCGGCATCGTGGCCGGAGCCATAGCCCTTGCATCCTCCGAAACGGAATGGGACTCTGAGATGTTTTATGACGGCGATTATTATGATGACGTCGATCTTGACGGTCTGGCGACCGCAGGCATCATCCTGATGGCCACAGGAAGCGTATTGGCCGCAACCGGTGCTGTATTGCTGGATGTCGGCATCCCGTTCAGGGTTATCGGCCAGAGCCGTCTGAACTGGGTGGAAAACGACTACAATGAACGCAATCGGGACATCACCCTTCACTTCGGCGCCGCTCCGAGCGGAATCGGCCTGACCCTTACTTTCTAGTATCCAGGAAAATAACTCGGGTTTTGGAAAATGGCTTCGGCACCTTTGCCGAGGCCATTTTCCGTTCCGGACACGCCGGCAGGACCCACTATCCTCCGGACATGCAGAGGCTTCCGGTCATAGTAATGTCCGGAAGCAGGATCCAGCGATCCTACCCGCACATAGTGTGACGAATGGATGAACTCCCCGTCGCCGATGTATATTCCAACATGGGAAACCTTCTCAGGGGCGCTGTCCGTGGCCTCCCTGCCCCAGAAGACCAGATCCCCTGGCAGCAGTCCGGACCAGGAAACATTCCCTGCACCGTCCAGGAAGTCAATTTCCTCGCCGCAGCGAGCCTGCTGGGAAGCGTTCCTCGGCAAAAGGATCCCGTTGGCAAAGAATACACTCCGGGTCAGGCCGCTGCAATCCACATTCTTGATCGAAGTGCCGCCCCACATATACGGAACCCCCAGGAACTGACGAGTGCAGCTTACCAGGTTCTCCCTCACGGACTCGGGCTTCCCAAGCAGTTCCTGCTTGTCCTTCGCCCATTTGTAGAACACCGCAACGTCCTTGGCCGGAACGTAACCGGTCTTACCGGAAGGCAGCACGACCCCTACGAACTTCCTGGTCAGTACCGCCCGGCCTTCATCGTAGCCCTTGTACCGTCCGGAAGTATGGTGGATGGTCTTGTAAAGTATCCGGACGATGTCCCCCATGATGAACTCGGAAACGATTCCGGACTTCAGTGATGGCTCTTCGTAGATGTGCGTATGGGAGGCCGTGCAGATATATTTCGGAGCCTCGAGATAGTCCCGCAACCCCGCCTCATCGAGTGGCACCAGGCCAAGGTCGGAGACCCAGGCGGTATAAGGCTCCGGAGTCTTGATTTTGATCCAGGATCCCTGAATATCAAGTATTTCCACGATTGTCCCCATAAGGGCCTGGTCGCCCAGTTCCTCGTCGAAATCAGGCTTTTCCCGCATGAAGTTCGCCGACAGTTCCACCACGCCCCAGCGAGTCGGCGCAGCCTCCTGCGCAAGTACCCTGGCTGAAAACGCCAGAACCGCCGGAAGCAATGTGATCGCAATCAAAAGAAGTCTTCTCATACCGAATATGGTTTGGGTTTGTAAAAATATTCACAATTAGTTAGTTTTGCAAGGCTTATGATGGACTTTCCGGAAGGCAGGAGATACAATTCCACCGCTGGCATGCTCAAGCGGGAATATGGTGAAAGGCTGCAGAAGCTGGTCTTGGATGCCGGCTTCAGCTGCCCGAACCGCGACGGCACCGTTGGTACCGGTGGATGCACCTACTGCGACAACGCCGCGTTCCATCCCGGCTACAGCACCCCCGGGAAGTCCCTCCTCCAGCAGATAGACGAAGGCATCGAGTTCCATCGCGTCAGGTATCCCAGAGTAAAGCACTATCTCGCTTATTTCCAGTCATATTCAAACACTTATGCTCCCCTTGAGCGGTTGCAGGCTCTTTATGGAGAGGCGCTTTCGCACCCGGATGTCATCGGAATCGTCATAGGCACCCGACCGGACTGCATAGATGAGGAGAAACTCGACTATCTCGCAACCTTGCAGCAGACGCCGTTCGCCATAAGTGCGGAAAACGGTGCCGGACGATGCGAAGAAGGCGGAAAGGAAGGTTGTCCGTTGGTGATAGTGGAATATGGCATCGAATCCTGCTCCGACGTGACCCTGAAGCGCATCAACCGCGGCCACGATTTCGAATGCGCCCGCCGTGCTGTCGAGATGACCGCGGAAAGAGGAATCAGGACCGGTGCCCATTTCATCCTCGGCCTGCCCGGAGAAACCAGGGAGATGATGCTGGAACAGTGCAAGACCATATCCTCCCTGCCTCTGGACTCAGTCAAGTTCCACCAGCTCCAGATCGTGAAAGGCACCATGATGGAACAGGAATATTCCCGGCATCCGGAAGACTTCATGCGACTCCCGCTCGACGCCTACCTGGATTTCATGATCGACATCCTGGAGCGGTTGAGGCCGGACCTGGGAATCGAAAGGATAGTGGGCGAAGTTCCGCCTCGTTTCGTGACTGAGACACCTTGGGGCCTGATCCGCAATGTCGAGATACTCCGGCTCCTGGACAAGCGCCTGGAAGAGCGGGACACTTTCCAGGGCCGCCTGTGGCAGCCCCTACGGCAATAGCCGTACTTAAGGAAAAAATGCTTATATTTGCCAAATTAAACTCATCACAATGGCGAAGTTCGTAAACCGAGAGATTTCCGAAGGCCTCACCTTCGACGACGTGTTGCTGGTCCCGGCACATTCAGATGTTCTTCCACGTGACGTTGACGTCACATCAAACTTTACGGCCGACATCAGGCTTCATACTCCTGTCGTGTCGGCTGCAATGGACACCGTGACAGAATCCGACCTCGCGATAGCGATGGCCAGGGCCGGAGGTATCGGAGTAATCCACAAGAATATGCCGATAGAGATCCAGTGCGAGCAGGTCCGCAGGGTCAAGAGGGCCGAAAACGGGATGATCTACGATCCGGTCACCATCCGCCCGGACGCAACCGTGGGCGATGCCCTCGCTATGATGAAGAAGCATCATATCGGAGGTATTCCGGTAGTCGACGGCAAGAGCTTCCTTATCGGAATCGTGACCAACCGCGACCTTCGCTTCCAGGAAGATATGGCCCTTCCGGTGTGCCAGGTGATGACTTCCGAGAACCTCGTGACCGCACGCAAGGGCATAACCCTCGCAGAAGCCACCAAGATACTGCTCAAGAGCAAGGTCGAGAAACTCCCTGTGACCGATGAAGACGGTCGTCTCGTGGGGCTTATCACCTACAAGGACCTGATGAAGATCAAGGACAACCCTATTGCGTCCAAGGACAGCAAGGGCCGTCTGCTCGTCGCTGCAGCCGCAGGAATCAGGTCGGACACCCTCGACAGGATAGAGATGCTTGTCGATGCCGGAGCTGATGCTGTCGTCCTTGACACGGCCCATGGCCATTCCGAGGGTGTCATCAAGATGGTCAGGAAAGCTTGCGAGGCTTTCAAGGACTATCAGATCGTGGCCGGTAACGTAGCCACCGCCGAAGGTGCCAAGGCACTTGCGGACGCCGGAGTGAAGGCCGTCAAGGTGGGCATCGGACCGGGCTCCATCTGTACCACCAGGATCATCGCCGGAATCGGCGTACCTCAGCTGACAGCCGTCATGGAGGCTGCCGAGGCCCTGAAGGGTACCGGTATCCCGGTGATAGCCGACGGCGGAATCCGCTATTCCGGAGATATAGTCAAGGCTCTCGCAGCAGGCGCCAGCACCATCATGGCGGGCTCCCTGCTCGCCGGAACCGAAGAATCCCCGGGCGAGACTATCATCATGAACGGAAGGCGCTTCAAGTCCTACCGCGGAATGGGTTCCCTCGAGGCGATGGAGCAGGGCTCCAAGGACAGGTATTTCCAGGATATGGAAGCTGATGTCAAGAAGCTCGTTCCGGAAGGAATCGTGGCTCAGGTCCCTTACAAAGGCACTGTCTCGGAAGTGGTATATCAGCTCGTCGGAGGTCTCAGGGCCGGAATGGGCTACTGCGGTGCCCATAATATCTCCGAACTCCGCAACGCCCGCTTCGTGCGCATCACGAACGCCGGATTCCTCGAAAGTCATCCGCACGACGTAACGATCACCAAGGAAGCCCCTAACTATTCCCGTTAATATGCTCTCAAGACTGCCTGTAATCGCCTTGGCTCTGGCATTGGCCGTCCTGCCTTCTTGCAAGACGGTCCAGTCCATCATCCATGACGACGAAGTGGTAGCCAAGCTGGGTAACCACAAGCTCTACAGGGCAGATCTGGAAGGAATAGTTCCAAACGGCACTCCTTCGGAAGACAGTCTCAACCTGGTCAACCTGTACATCAATTCCTGGGCTACCGACATGGCTTTCCAGGATGTCGCCCAGCAACGCCTTTCCAAGGAAGAGAAGGATGTCTCCAAGGAAATGGAAGCGTACAGGCAGTCCCTCCTGAGGTACCGTTTCGAGCAGCACTATGTCGCCGAGAGGCTGGACACCAACGTGTCCCGCAAGGAGATCGACGATTATTACGACAACCATAAATCCTCCTTCAAGCTTCAGCGTCCTATCCTGAAGGCCAGGTTCCTGAATATGGCCAAGGATTCCCCGAGCCTGCCTGAGATCAAGAGACTGATGTCATCCGACGATCCTGCTGACGTGGAGGCTGCCGACAGCGCAGCTTTCGGGACTGCACAACGTTACCGTGATTTTTCGGAGAACTGGATCGACGCGGTCACCCTTGCCGCGGAATTCGGAGTGGACTATGTCGAGATGCTCTCCCGGAAGAAAGGTTCCTTCATCGAGATTCCTGACGGCGAGACGAATGTTTCGCTCGCATATGTGTCCAGGATGATCGGAGCGGGGGAGACCGCGCCTGTGGCGTATTGCGAAGACCGGATCAAGGATATCATCCTGAGCGGAAGAAAGCACCAGCTCCTGACCACTTTGGAACAAGAGTTGATAGAAGAAGCCAAGCTTAGGGAGAATTTTGTAATATATTCGAAATGATAAAGAAAGCAGTATTCACACTCTTGGCCGCCGTCGCGTTCTGCACGGGGGCTTCTGCGCAGAAATACAAGTACATAGACAAGACCGTGGCGGTGGTGGGCAACGAAGCTATCCTGATCTCGGACATCGAGTCCGCCGTTAAGGACAGGAGCGCCCAGGGGTATTCCTCCGACAGGAACGTCCGATGCGAGGTATTGGAGCAGATCCTTGAATCCAAGCTCTTCCTGATGCAGGCCCGCATCGACTCCTTGACCGTCGACAACAACATGGTCGAAAACGGCATTTCCCAGCAGGCGGACAGGATGCTGACATACCTGGGCGGAGAAGACAAGGTCGAAGAGTATTTCGGCAAGCCTCTCTACAGGCTCCGCCAGGAATGGCGCAAGCAATATGAGGAGATGAGCCTCACCCAGCAGGAACAGAGCACGATTATGGAGAAGATCCCTGACATGACTCCATACGATGTCAAGGAATATCTCGATACGGTGGACAAGAAGAACCTTCCGATTATCCCTATCAAGTACAAGCTCAGTCAGATATGTATCTATCCCGACCGTGATGCCGCCAACCTGGCGGTACGTGAGAAGCTCCTGGAACTTCGCGAGAGGATCATCAACGGCGAGAAGTTCTCGACCTTGGCCAGGATTTATTCCGAGGACCCGGGCAGCGCCCGCCGCGGAGGAGAGCTGGGAATGGCTTCCAAATCGATATTCTGGCCTGTTTTCTCGGATGCCGCGATGGCCCTGAAACCTGGCGTAATATCCCAGATCGTGGAGACCCCGGATGGATTCCACATCATCGAAGTCATTGAGAAGAAGGGTGACATGTTCAACGCCCGCCATATCCTCATGAAGCCGAAATATACGACTGCTGACAAGGAGAAGGCTTTCAAGACCCTGGACAGTCTCCGTACCGAGATCAACAACGAGGCGGTGACCTTCCCTATGGCCGCGGCTTTCTATTCCCAGGACCCTGCAACCCGTACCAACGGAGGACAGATGGCAGACCCGAATTCCGGTTCGGCATATTTCGAGATCGACCAGCTCAAGCCTGAGGATTACAAGGCTATCAAGGACCTGAAGGAAGGAGAGATCTCCCTTCCTGTGGAATCGACTGACAACGACGGCCGGGAGGACCAGGTCAAGGATTACGTGGTCGGTAAGACCATCTACAAGATAATCCGCGTGGACAAGATCATACCTGCCCATACCGCCACGTTCGAAGACGATTTCAGCCAGCTTCAGAGACAGGTCAAGATGGACAGGCAGATGAAGGCGATCGATGAGTTCCTTGAAGGTAAGATCAAGGAGACCCACATCATCATAGACCCTATGTTCAGGGACTGCGAATTCAAGCGCGCCGGCTGGGATTCCAAGTTTACCAAGTAGCGATGCTCTCCAGGCGCCTGGCATATACCATCCTGCTCCTGCTCGTCACCTGCAGCCTGTCCGCCCAAAGGAATGAGCGGAAAGACAGCCTCGTACGGCTTCTCGGCTGCAACGAGCTCCAGCAGAAGGAGGAATATGGGATCAGCTACCGCAAGGCGCTGGGCAATGCCCGCTTCGAACACAACTCTACCAAGCTCCTGTGCGACACGGCCATCTGGAACATCAACCAGAATGTAATCCGCTGCTACGGCCATGTCAAGATCATCCAGAACAGGACCGTACTGAGCAGCGACAAACTGGACTATCTCATCGATGACAACCTTGCCCAGTTCCGCGGTACCCTGGTGCAGTTGCAGGACAAGGACAAGAACACCCTCCGGACCCATAACCTGGACTACAACACAAAGGACAGTCTCGCCACCTTCAAGTTCGGTGCGGCGATGAGGGACAAGGATGGCCAGATCATCGAGAGCGACGAGGGTTCCTACGATGCCAAGATCCGGCAGTTCAGTTTCCTTCGCAATGTCAACATGTACACCGATTCGGTGTTCGTCAAGACCGATGCGCTTGACTACAACGCAGGCACCCAGATAGCCGTTTTCGGCACGAATACCAACGCTTGGAGGGATGACAACATGCTCTCCGCGAAGTCGGGATGGTACGAGCATGCAAAGGAGATATTCACCTTCGTGAAGGATGTCCACATGATGACCAGGAACCAGGAGGCCTGGTGCGACACCCTCAAGTATTACAAGATACTCAACGATGCTGAAATGTTCGGGCACGTCGAGCTCCTCGACACCACCAGGAACATCGCTGCCGTCGCCGGATACATGCAGTATATAGATTCCCTGGAATTCGTCAAGATGACCAGGGACCCTGCTGTGATTGCGGTGTCCACCCAGGACCAGAAGCGGGACACTGTTTACATGGGTGCTGACACCATCATCTACCGCGCCGTTCCTAAATGCAACGTGCCTGAAGGCGAAATCACCAAGTCGGAGGCCAGGCTCAAGGAAATCGACGTGGATGCTGTCACCGAATATCGCCGCAAAGCTGCCGAAGCTGCAAGGGCCGCCGCTGAGGAAGCCCGCAAGAAAATGATGGAAGACGATCCTGCCTCTGCCGGAGCCATCGACCCGGGCAAGTCAAAGGGTCCGATCCTGCCGGCTCCTTGGGATGAGGATCCGGCCCCTTCGAGGCCTCTGTGGACATTCTCCCCGCAGCTCCCGGACACTCTTGCAAACTCTGCCGGAGCCGACCCTCCGGATACCTTGGACAAACGGTCCGCACCGTCTGATACCACGGCCTTGCAGGACTCCCTGGCCAATGTTCCGAAGGATTCCACCAAGATCGGCTTCCTCAAGGGAATACACAACGTGAAGGTGTTCAGGAACGACATGCAGGTGGTATGCGACTCCCTTGAATACAACGACCTTGATTCCCTGATCAGGCTCTACAAGAATCCTGTCGTTTGGAATGAGATCAGGCGCCAGTACACTGCCGACAGCATCACGGTGATCATCAAGAACCAGAATATCGACAGGGCCAGCCTGATGTCGAATGCTTTCATCGTCATCCAGGAGGACTCGATCTGCTTCGACCAGATCAAGGGTACGGAGATGATGGCATATTTCGATACGACGGGTGCCCTCAAGCGCTTCGATGCGCTGGGAGGGGCGTCTGGACTGTTCTTCATAGAAGAGAACGATGCCCTGGCTACGGTCAACAAGTTCGAATCGAAGATGCTCACGGCCACTTTCAAGGATGGCAATATCAATGACCTCAATTATTTCGAGGAGGTCAAGAGCGATGCCTATCCGGTGGTCCAGATGAAAAAGGACGAAAAGATCCTGAAAGGTTTCGAGTGGCAGCCCGAAAAGCGGCCTAAAGACCCGACGGACATAACCCTCCTTACCCCGAGACAGAGTGAGAGGGAAAAGTATGAAGCCATTCCTCAGGCCGGATTCCCGCTCACTGAATCGTATTTCCCGGGGCATATGGGCAAAGTCCGGAAGATGTTGGCCCAGCAGGATTCCCTTAAACGGGTCCGGAATGCCGAAAGGAAGCGTCTGGAAGAGGAACGGAAGGCTGAAGCTATGCGGTTGGACAGCCTGAAGGCCCTTGCTGCTGCGGATAGCCTCAATGCTGCTATGGCCGACAGTCTATCCGTTACTCAGGCCGACAGCCTGGCAGCTCCTCAGGCGGACACCTTGGTTACAGCCATGAAGGACAGCCTGAATGTCTCCCGTCCGGACAGCCTCGGGGTGGATTCCCTTTCCGTCCCTGCCGTAGTCCGCGAACTTGATCCGAAAGCCCAAAAAGCGGCTGAAAAGAGGGCAGAGATGGAACGCAAGAGGGTTGAAAAGGCGCGTCAGCAAGCCGAGAAGGCACGTAAACTGGCTGAAAGGAAAGCCCGTCAGGAGGAACGTGAGGCCGAATTCGAGAGGGAGGAAGCAGAACGCAAAGCCATCCAGGCCGAGAAAGAACTCAAGAAGCAACGCGCAAAGACTCTGAAGACCCTGAAAGCCCTCAAGAAGCGCGAGGCCAAGGAACAGAAGGTATTCGAACGCTACCTGAAGAAGTACGAAAAGAAGAAAGCCCGCGAGGAAGCGAAAGCTGCCAAGCGGACTGTAAAAGGCAAGGAATCAGGGAAACCGGCTAAAGAAGCTTTTTCCGGAGAGCAGTGATCATGTCGACCGTCATGCTGTCCAGGTCGAATGACGGAGCCCAGTCCCATTCTTCACGTGCGCAGGAATCATCCATCTTGTCAGGCCATGAGTCTGCGATAGCCTGGCGTACCGGATCCACTTCATAATGCATCCTGAATCCAGGGATATATTCCTTGATCTTCGCAGCGAGGATTTCAGGATCGAAACTCATTGAAGCGATATTGAATGAATTGCGATGCTTCAGCCTGGATGGGTCGGCATTCATGATGTCCACGGCCGCCTTCAGGGCGTCCGGCATGTACATCATGTCCATGTAGGTGCCTGCAGCGATAGGGCATGCGAATTCTTCTCCTTTGACAGCGGCATAATAGATCTCCACTGCATAGTCCGTGGTGCCTCCACCCGGCAGGGTGACGTTTGAAATAAGGCCAGGGAAGCGCACGGAACGCGTATCGACTCCATATTTGTGGAAATAGTAGTCGCTCAGGAGTTCGGTGGCCACCTTCGTGCAGCCGTACATCGAACGAGGCCTCTGGATGGTGTCCTGAGGAGTGTTCTCGTGAGGTGTCTCAGGACCGAAGGAACCGATCGAAGACGGAGTGAATACCGCGCAGCCTTCCTGGCGTGCGAGTTCAAGGATATTCATCAAACCGTCGATCTGGATATGCCAGGCCAGCTGAGGCTTCTTTTCAGCTACGGCCGAGAGCAAGGCAGCGAGATTGTAGATTGTGTCGATATGGTATTCCTTGACGATGCCGAGGAGTTGTTCCCCGTTGCAGACGTCGGCTTCTGCAGAAGGTCCGCTTTCCAACAGGATGCCTTTCGGCTCAGCGCCTTTGATGTAACCGGCAACCACGTTTCCTTCAGGATACATCCTCCTGAGTTTCATTGTCAGCTCCGAACCGATTTGGCCTGTGGAGCCTATCACGAGTACATTTTTCATTGGATATCGCTGCTTATTTGCTATATTAGCAAATGCAAATTTACATTATTTTATCGATTTATGTAGTTTTTTGATAAATTTGTAACACCATAACGCGAAACTTTTAACAATATCCAATATGTACGGTAAATTCCAGGATCATCTGAAAGCAGAACTCGCTTCCATCAAGGAAGCCGGTCTCTACAAGAACGAAAGGAACATCGCTTCCGCCCAGTCTGCGGAAATAGTCCTTCAGGACGGCAGCAAGGCACTCAATTTCTGCGCTAACAACTATCTCGGCCTGGCAGATTCCCCAAGGCTCATCGAGGCTGCTAAGAAGGCTATGGATGAGCGCGGCTTCGGTATGTCTTCGGTACGTTTCATCTGCGGTACCCAGGACCTCCACAAAGAGCTCGAAGCTGCAATCTCCGACTTCTTCCATACCGAGGACACCATCCTCTATGCATCCTGCTTCGATGCCAACGGAGGAGTGTTCGAGCCTCTCCTTACCGCTGAGGATGCCATCATCTCCGATTCCCTGAACCACGCCTCCATAATCGACGGTGTACGCCTTTGCAAGGCTGTCCGCTACCGCTATGCCAACGCCGACATGGAAGACCTCGAGCGCTGCCTCAAGGAGGCCCAGGCACAGAGGTTCAGGATCATCTGCACTGACGGAGTATTCTCCATGGACGGCAATGTCGCCCCTATGGACAAGATCTGCGCCCTTGCCGAGAAGTACGATGCCCTCGTGATGGTTGACGAGAGCCATTCCGCCGGAGTCGTCGGCAAGACCGGACGCGGAGTCGCAGAGCAGTTCGACTGCTACGGCAGGATCGACATATTCACCGGCACTCTCGGAAAGGCCTTCGGAGGTACCGTGGGAGGTTTCACCACCGGCCGCAAGGAGATCATCGACATGCTCCGCCAGCGTTCACGCCCGTACCTCTTCTCCAACTCCCTGCCGCCTATGATCGTGGCTGCCGGCATCGAGATGTTCAAGATGCTCGGTGAAAGCAACGAGCTGCATGACCGCCAGCAGGAGAATGTCAAGTATTTC
This sequence comes from uncultured Bacteroidales bacterium, assembly GCA_900319685.1. Classification (GTDB taxonomy): domain Bacteria; phylum Bacteroidota; class Bacteroidia; order Bacteroidales; family UBA932; genus Cryptobacteroides. Next base: position 2,695 of record ONPI01000023.1, on the reverse strand, counting down.
CGCGATGCAATGATGGCAGCCGGCTTCGATATCAAGCCGACCCAGAGCGCAATCTGCGCGGTGATGCTCTACGATGCTCCGCTTTCCCAGAAGTTCGCCGCCAAGATGGCAGAGGAAGGAATATTCGTTACCGGTTTCTACTATCCAGTGGTTCCGAAAGGGCAGGCGCGCATCCGTGTCCAGCTCTCCGCAGCTCATAAGAAGGAGCATCTCGACAAGGCTATAGCGGCCTTCGTCAAGGTCGGAAAGGAACTTGGCGTAATCAAGTAAGCGATGAGACGGATCATTTCAATCGTTATGGCGACGGCGCTCTGCACCGTCGCTTTTGCGCAGGATCTGGATTCGCTGCGCAAAGCCCAGGGTTGGGACGACGCCCCTATCACCATAAAGGAGTTCATGACCTTCTGCCCGACCCCTCCGATGGGCTGGAACAGCTGGAACAAGTTCGGGTGCGACGTCAGCGAGAAACTCCTGATGGAGACTGCGGACGCGATGGTTGCAAGCGGCCTAAAGGATGCCGGCTACGAATATATCGTCGTGGATGACTGCTGGCAGGTTTCGCGTGATGCCGACGGCAACATAGTCTGCGACCCCGAGCGTTTCCCTCACGGGATGAAGTATGTCGCTGACTACATCCACTCCCTCGGACTCAAGTTCGGAATATACTCCTGCGTAGGCACCAGGACTTGCGGCGGACGTCCGGCCAGCCTCGGCCATGAATACCAGGATGCCCTGTTCTATGCCAGGACCGGCGTGGATTATCTCAAGTATGATTACTGCTACAAGCAGGAAACCAATGGGAAGACCGCTTACCGCCTGATGAACCATGCCCTCAGGATGACTGGAAGGCCTATCGTGTTCAGTATGTGCGAATGGGGCCACAACAAGCCTTGGGAGTGGGCGAAGGGTACCGGACACCTTTGGAGGACCACCGGTGACATCCGTGCGAGCTGGGGTGAGAATGAAGGCTACAACCATAGCATTCTCGACATCATCGACCTGAACAAGGATCTCTATCCTTATGCCGGCCCGGGCCACTGGAACGACCCTGATATGCTGGAAGTCGGTAACGGCGATCTCACTTATGCCGAGAATGTATCTCACTTCACGATGTGGTGCATGATGGCTGCTCCTCTGATGTGCGGCAACGACCTGCGCGACATGCCTGCGGAGGTTCTCTACATCCTCTCCAACAAGGAAGTTATAGCCATCGACCAGGATGCCAAGGGTATCCAGGGACATGTGGCGATTCCTCTCGGGGACCGTGAGATATGGATTAAGGAACTCTCCGGCAACGACTGGGCTGTCTGTTTCCTGAACAGGGGAGAAAAGGAATGGAACCTTGATTTCAACTGGACCGACATCGCCGAGATCCGCGACGCCGGAACCACGTTCACTGTCCGTGACCTCTGGCTCCACAAGGAAATAGGAAAGACCACGAAGAACGTGGTCTCTACCATTCCTGCACACGGGGTCCTGATGACCCGTCTTTCTCCGGAAGTGATCCCTACCCGGCGTAGAGGGAAATGATATTCAGGATTACCTCGGAGGCTTTTTCCATCGACTGAAGCGGCACGAACTCCATCTTGCCGTGGAAGTTCAGTCCGCCCGCGAATATATTCGGGCAAGGTAAACCCTTGAAACTCAGGTTGGCGCCGTCGGTACCACCACGGATAGGCTGTATCTTCGGCTTCACGCCTGCCATCTCCATGGCCTTCACCGCCTTCTCCACGACGTGGTAGTGAGGTTCGACCATCTCGCGCATGTTGTAGTACTGGTCCTTGACGTCTGCCTTTACCGTGCCCTTGCCGTATTTCGTGTTGATGAACTTGCAGCAATCCTTGATCAGGTCCTTCTTCAACTCGAATTTGGCGCGGTCGTGGTCCCTGATGATGTAGGTCATGCGTGCCTCTTCAACCGAGCCGCTGAAACCGATAAGGTGGAAGAATCCCTCGTAGTCCTGGGTGTACTCCGGTCTCTGGTCCACAGGGAGCAGGGCGTTCAGCTCGGTACCGATCAGGAGGGCGTTCTTCATCTTCCCCTTGGCGTATCCAGGGTGCACGTTGCGGCCCTGGATACGGATCTTGGCTGAAGCGGCGTTGAAATTCTCGAATTCCAGTTCCCCGATCTCTCCGCCGTCCATCGTGTATCCGAAATCGGCTCCGAACTTCTCCACGTCGAATTTCACGACTCCGCGCCCGATCTCTTCGTCAGGGGTGAATCCGATACATATCTCCCCGTGTTTTAATTCCGGATGCTCGCAGATGTACTGTACCGCATCCATAATCTCCGCGACACCGGCCTTGTCATCGGCCCCCAGGAGGGTCGTACCGTCGGTGGTGATCAGAGTCTGGCCGATATAGTGGAGCATCTCCGGGAATTCCGAAGGCTTCAGTGCGAGCCCCTTTACCCCTTTCAAGGCAATCTCCCCGCCGTCATATTCCTTGATAATCTGCGGCTTGATATTGGCTCCTGAAGCGTCCGGAGCTGTGTCCACGTGGGCTATGAAGCCGATGGCAGGGACCTTCTTCCCTATATTGGAAGGGATCTTTCCCATTACGTATCCATATTCATCCAAGGTAGCCTCCACTCCGAGCTTGAGAAGTTCGTCCCGCAGCAGTCCCAGGAGGTTCAGCTGCTTCGCCGTGGAAGGCTGACTTTCAGAATTCTCGTCGCTTTGCGTGTCCACCGCCAC
>ONPI01000198.1 GCA_900319685.1 uncultured Bacteroidales bacterium | reverse complement strand
CATCAGGTTCTTGTAGATAAGCCATCTGGACCAGGCATTGAACTGCCTGGTCTGGTAGTGGCTGCGCATGACGCTGTTGCTGGTGGATCTCCATACACCTGAAGAATAGCCGTTGCCACCCTCGAACATTCCCACAAATGAGGAATAAGTACCGTCATTGAACATCAATGACCACGGGACCACCGTCTGGTCGTTGCTGGTGGATATATTGGCGTGGTAGATGCCGTTCGAGAGATCATTGGCGAGGTCGGATAGTTGTGAGGAAGTAGGAGTAGAAGAACCATATTCATCCGCAAGGATTCCGAGCAGGTGACCGCCTGTCTCATGGATAACCGTCGCCTCATATTCATCAAGGGTACCGGAATAGGAATCCAGGGCAGCTAATATTACAATTCCGTCCATGCTCCGGATCCTGGAGGAAGTAATATAAGGCTTGTAATAATAAGTTACACCAGCGGCATTTATGCCGTTGATAACCACCAGGCGGTATTTGAAGCTAGTCTGGCCTATGATCTGGGTCAGGAAAGTTGAAGACCGGTTTAAGGCATATTTCATGTTCTCCGGGGAACGTTTGTCCGACGAAGGAATCAGATGGAAGCAGGTATTACCATCAAAGACCCTTGATTCAGAGAGCGTTATCTTGTAATAGACATCGAAATAATCCTTCAGGGTTATATAAGGCTCCACGCTGAAGAGCGCATTGTACGTAAGGCGCATCTGGCGGTCGAAAAGGCCGCTCTCTATGTCCTGGTCGATGTATCCGTCGCCCATCAGGAGAAGGAACAGGCCCGGTTCCCGGGTATGCTTCTGCAGGGTAACGACTTCGCCGTCACGGGACCAGTCCTCAGTCGTGAAAGCGGAACCATCCACCACGGCTTTCATATTGGTGCCCTTGTAGTTGTTCATCGCGTATTGGCCGCTGATGACCAGTGCCTTGCAAGTACCTGAAAGACCGCCGCCGGTTCCCGAGACATCGATGTAATGCAGCTTTGGATTGCCGGAAAGGTCGATCGACTTGACATTCGGGTTGTTCCTGATGTCCAGCCTTTCAAGGTCAGGCATCAATGCGAGGCCGTCGATGGAAGACAGGCCCATCCCGGCGAGGTTCAGCTCCACTATGCCCTTGACCTCCTTGTATGAGATGATACCGTCCCCGTTAGCGTCATAGGAACCCAGCATGTATGTTTCGAATACAGTATCCTTGAAATCGATGAAATGTATCTCGTCAGCCGCCAGGCCGATATACTTTGAACTCCATCTGTTCCAGACCTCCCATGTCCTATAGTTGTCGAGTGCACTGTCCAGGACATAGATTACCTCCGGAGAATCGCCGAACGTCATATCCTGGCAGACAGGCGGTGCCGGATGGCTGATGAACACAGCTTGCAGCGAAGAACAGCCCTGCAATGCCCCCGGGACAATATTGGCGACCGTCTCAGGCAGCACATACCTGCGCCCTGACTTTGCTTGAGGGTATCGGACAAGCTCAGTCATGCCGGCGTTGTAAAGGATTCCGTCCACCGTCTTGAAGTTGATATTATCCTTATCAGCCAATATGAAGGAGAGAGAAGGGCAATCCTCGAACACTCTTCCCCCGATGGAAGTGATATTATCCGGAACAACGAATGCGGCGAGGGAACTGCAGCCTGCGAATGCCTCATCTTCAAGCCCTTGCACAGCGGTGAAATAGGATATCTCATAGAAACTCCTGATTGCCGAGCCCTTGAAAGCCGTCCCGAAACTTGTCACCGCTTCTGCCTCGCTCTCAAGGAAATAGCCGTCGCCGTCAGAATCCCAGTTGGCAAGACAGACCCTCTGGACTTCCGGGTCGGCGAATTCGATAGGACGGTCGTATTTCACCCCCTTGTCAGCCCTGTAGAGAGTCCCCCAGATTGACCGCTTGACTTCCACGGTCTTTTCAGATACCCGCACAGCGCCCCCTGGCTGCTTCTTGAATGTCAGCGTGAAACCCTTTTCCAGCACAGCGGGTAACGCAACTATGTAATAGAGCTTGTCTTTTTCGAAATACTTGCCACCGGGCGCAGTGAGCGTGATTTCCGTCTTCCCGTCGATTACTTCCGAGACATAAGGCTTGTTGTCCCCATCGAGCAGCACCTTGACCTTTCCGGCAAGGGTCTCTCCATTGTTTCCCTTGAGAGTCACGGACTTGACTTCCGGTTCGTCCACCGAAAACTCCACTCCTCCACAGAGATTGTAGAAGAACAGGTCCGAGCCGGATGACTTCGCAATCGAAATGAACAGGTTGCTGTCGAATGTCCCCTCGCGCCCGTTCTGGACGTCCGGCAATTCGACCGTAAGGGTGGAGCCATCGTAGGAGTTGGCTGCACTGTGGGGATAGACCGCAATGTAGGAACCACTCTCGGAATATACATAGTTCGAGAGATCTCCGACGAACTCCGTCCCGGCTGCCGGTTCCGTATTCAAGGACACGAACTTCCCTTGGGAGGAAGCTCCGTAGTACACATCGATCTCGTCTCCCGCATCCCAAAGGACCTGGCCTCCGTTCAGAAGAGCGGTACGTGTAGGATGGATGTCGCCGAAACTGGCAGAGAACTTCATCCCCATACCAGGAACCGGCTGATTGTCAATCTCTTCCACAGAGCACCCGGACAGGGCTGCCAGGACGAGGATCGCTATGGTCCTTGAATGTTTCAATTGACGAAATCTATCTCGTTGACCACCAGTTTCATTCCGGCGTACTTGTCCAGCACCCACATCACGAAACGGATGTCGACGTTTATGCATTTGTTGTATCCTTGTGTGAACGAAGCGTCCGATGCGAGGGATTCGGTGTTGCCGTCGAAGGCCAGACCGATCAGGTTGCCTTTGGCATCGAGCACCGGACTACCTGAGTTGCCGCCGGTGATGTCGTTATCGGTCAGGAAATCCACGATCATCGAATTGTTCCTCCCGTTCAGCTTGAAGCCCCATTTGCCCCAGAAACCTTTCTGCAGCAGGCGCTTCTGGCGGTCGTTCAGGTCGAAGTCGTGGCGGTCCGGATCATATTTCTGAAGTATGCCGGAAGGAGTCGAATACCAGTTGTACCAGACTCCGTCGCTTGGGAAGAAGCCTCCGACTGTGCCGTAGGATATCCTCATGGTGGAGTTTGCATCCGGATACTGAGGCTCGCCTTCCTGAAGCTTCATCCAGTACAAGGCCTTCTTGTATTCCTTCTCGAGGCGGTTCCTCTCGTTCCAGATATCCCCATGACCGTCCCTGTCGTTGAACGTGGTCGCGGAAGTCTCCGTCATGAACCTGCGGAGGGGATCGTTCAGGACTTCGTCCAGGGACTCTATCTCCTTGATCCGCGACTCCGAGGATA
>ONPI01000051.1 GCA_900319685.1 uncultured Bacteroidales bacterium | reverse complement strand
ATCTGGAAAGCGATCCCGAGGCTGACGGTATATTCCCTCACCGCCCGGATGAACTCCTCGGAGGCGTCCACTGAAACCGCCGCGGAGGTTCCCGCAGCCTCGAACAGGGAGGCCGTCTTGCTGTAGATGATCCGGTAGTAATCTTCTTCGGCAGTGTCGCAGCAGGAGGCTTTCTGGAGCTGGAGCATCTCCCCTTCGGCAAGGTCGCTCAGGGTTTTCGCGAATATCCTCACTATGGTGTCACCTTTCGTAGAAGAAAGGATCACTCCCACGGCCTTCACGAGCCAGTAATCCCCCAGCAGGACGGCTGCCGGTCCTCCCAGTATGGACATGACGGTCGGTACTCCCCTTCTCTCGGTGCTGCCGTCCGCCACATCGTCGTGGAGGAGCGTGGCGTTGTGCAGCAGTTCCGATGCCGCAGCACAGCAGATGCTGTCCCTGTTGGCTTTTCCTCCGGAACATGCCCTGGCGACAAGCAGTGAAATCAAGGGACGGAGCTGCTTCCCGGTACTGGAAAGGATGGCTTCGTTCGTCTTGTCCAGGAGCTCTATGTCGCTGGCGAGGGACGACCTGACAAGGTCCTCCGCATCCTTCCAGTCCTGCCCGAGGAAAGTCTTGATTTCATTCAACATAGTCAGACGGAAACGTTATTTGAGAAGTGCTGCCACTTCTTCGGCTGTACGTGGGAGATGGAGGAGTTCCAGAGTGCCGGTATCCATCATACCGGCTGAAACATAGTGCTCCAGCAGGGCCTTCAGAGGCTCGAAGAAACCATCGTAATCGAAGGCTATCACTTTCCCGGAATACTTCCCCAGTTTCGCAAGCGTCAGTGTGCCTATGAGTTCGTCCAGGGTACCGATGCCTCCGGGAAGCGCAATCGCTGCAACCGTACCTTCACGCATCGCTTCCTTCCTCTCGGCCATCGTATCGGTCCAGACCACCTTGTCCAAGGCTGGATAGATGTACTCCGACATGAATCTCGGAAGGACTCCGGTGTGGGTGCCGCCGCACCGAACAACCTCGTCGGCCACGACTCCCATCGTACCTTTCACGGTACCTCCCGACACTATTCCGTAACCAAGCGAACAAGCCGCACGGACAACTTCCCGTGCAGCTTGGTTGTACTTTTGATCGATGTCGTAACTGGCGGAACAGTAGATTACTATCTTCCCCTTGCCATCCATCTTCCGTTAAGTTAGAACAGTATGGCCAGGGAGAAAGCCACTCCGTTGAAGTTGTTGCTGTCCTTGAGTCCCTTGATCGTGTTGGCTGTTTTCTCGATATCGCTCTGGTAGATGCCGCCGAAGTTCCAGAAATACTTGGCCGAGAACTGAAGTTTCCAGATCTCGAGTCCGGCTCCGATACCCAAACCGTATTCCACCTTCTTGAGCTCGTTGCTGAGTTCCTTGGCCGTATCGCCCTTGCTGTTGTCCGTAAGACGGTAACCGACGAAAGGTTCGCCGAAAACATACGGACGGAAGGCGATGAGGTCAGGACCCCACTGGAGCTGGAAAGGGACTTCCAGGTATCCCACCTTGGTCTCGAAGGAATCCTTGATGTCCTTCCCGCTGGCATCCTGCCACTCGTTCAGGGCCATTCCTTTCATCTGGTAGATGATGCTTGGCTGGAAGTGGAAGCCGAGTCCGATCGGAATCTCGGTAGTAAGACCCACATGATACAAGGAGAGGGTCTTGGCATCCTTAAGGTCCGATGAGGAAGAGGTTCCTCCGATGATGATTCCGGATCTCTGGTTGTTGTATGACTGCGCGGAGGCCTTGCCCACGGACATGAGTGCGGCCACCATCGCAATTGCTGCAAAAATCTTTTTCATTTCCTGTCGTTTTCTAGAGGATTGCATCGAGCTTTGATGTGATCTCGGCCTTAGGCACATTGCCCACGAGCTTGTCCACGACCTGCCCGCCCTTGAAGAACAGGAGGGTCGGAATATTGCGGATGCCGAACTGCATGGAGAGGTCCTCGCAGTCATCGACATTGCATTTGACGACGGTCACTTTGCCGTCATATTCTTTGGCAACGGCTTCGACGGTAGGGCCAAGCATACGGCAAGGGCCGCACCAGGTCGCCCAGAAGTCAACCAGTACAGGCTGGTTTCCAGAAATGATTTCCTTGAAATTTTCGTTGGTTGCTGTGATTTCCATATTGACACAATTTAAGCTTACAAATATAACAAATTATACTGATTGCTCAATGCTCCACTGGTATGCGCGGAGACCGAGCCCCGGGAATTCTTCATCCTTCCTTTTCAAGGCTTCCATGAGCCCGGCGGCCTTCTCGTCCGGGACCATGGTAAGGATGGCATAGTTCTGGGTCGGCCATGCGTGGTCGCCGTAGTGCGGCTCGCCCTCCTGGCTTCCCCTTCCTTGTATGTCCAGCCACTGGGTAAAACCCCTCTGGCCGTTCTCTTCAAGCAATCCGACGATTTCTTCGCCGTATGCCTGGTTGTATGCTATGAATATCGCTTTCATATTTATTATCAGCTGTTTCCGACAATTATTTCCGTGCATTCCTCCTGCTCCGGCGCCTTTCCTGCAACAGGGCAAGCGCACAATACCCGGTAGGTATGAGGAACAGGGTGATGAGCGTCGAGAATGAGAGTCCCCAGCAGACCGTCATTCCGAGCGAGCGCCACAGTTCCGAACCTTCTCCCCTTCCGAGCGCCATCGGAAGCATACCGAGGACGGTCGTGAGGGTAGTCATCAAGATAGGACGCAGACGACTCCTCGCTGCCGTGACGGAAGCTTCTATCACGCCCATCCCTCGCTCACGCATCAGGATGGTGTAGTCTATGAGCACGATACCGTTCTTCACCACGATTCCAAGGAGGATGATGATACCGATGAGGCCCATCACACCCAGCGGAGTACCCGTAAGGCGCAGTCCGATGATCACGCCGATGAAAGCGAAAGGTACGGACAGCATGATGACGAACGGGCTCATCAGCGCCTCGAACTGGGAAGCCATCACCATATAGACCAGCAGGACGATCAGGACCATCAGCACGAAGAGATTCCTGAACATGTTCTGCTGCTCCTCGAAGTCTCCCGAGAGCTCTGTCGTGATATTGTTCGGAATATCCGTGGAAGCGACGATCGAGTTGGTGACCGCCACCGCATCACTGAGGGCGTGCCCTCTCGCCACGATACCTGTCGCGGTAATGTACCTCTCACGGTTCTTCCTCTGGATAGTCGGAGGGACCTTGGATTCGACCACCGTTCCCAAGTCCTTGATCCTGACGCTTCCACCGGTCGGAGTAGCGATCAGGATGTTCTCGATGTCGGCTATGCTCCCGCGGAACTGCTTGTCGTAGATGACACGGATGTTGTATTCATCTCCTTCCTCCCTGTAGAACGATCCGACCGAACCACTCATGGCTGCGCTGAAGGCGGCAGCAGCCGTGGTGGAGTTCAAGCCGTTCAAGGCAAGTTTCTCCCTGTCGAAATCAACCTGGTATTCAGGTGTGTAGTCGTCACGGCTGAGCACAACCTGCGAGAAGGCCGGATCGTCGAGCATCTTGGACTGGATCTCCTTTGCGATCCTGTCTGTCTCATCGAAGTCGTATCCATAGATTTCCAGGGTGACGGACGAACCTCCTCCGACACCTCCCATGCCTTCGGATACGGTAGCCTTCTTGACTTCCGGATATTCCCTGAGGTCCTTCCTGATGATGTCGGCTATCTCGGTCGAAGAACGGTCGCGGTCCTCCATGGAACCGAGGTTGATGTTCATCGCGATGACGTATGAGCCGTTGTTCTGCATGGAACCCATGACGTTCGACGAACTGGCCTGGCCATAACGGTACTGGAGTATCTTGATTTCCGGAATCTCCTCCCGGAGTCTGTCGGAGAAATTCCGGACGAACTCTCCTGTGACACTCTGTTCTGTACTGACCGGAAGTTCGATGGACACCGACAGACGGCCGGAGTCGGAATTCGGGAAGTATTCGGTTTTCAGTCCCGGTGCCAGCAGTACCAGCACGGCTACGAACAAGGCGACGGCTCCCCAGATCACGATGCCCCTGTGCGCAACCGCCCAGGAGATCAGCCTGGCATAACCTCCGGAGAGTTTGTCCAGGAACCTTTCGACCCGGTCGAAGATAGCCCTGTGGAGTTTCCCGTTCTTAGGCTTGTTACTGAGGAACCTGGAGCAGAGCATTGGGACCAGGGTCAAGGCAGCCGTGGTGGAGATGATCATGATGATGCTTACGATCCATCCGAGCTGCTTGAACATGATGCCGGCCATTCCGGAGACCATCGTCAGCGGGATGAACACGCAAAGCATCGTCAGGGTCGAAGCGATGACTGATATTCCTACTTCGGAAGTACCGTGCACCGCAGCCTCCTTCGGCTTTTCTCCCCTTTCCAGGTGGGTGGATATGTTCTCAAGCACCACGATGGCATCGTCCACCACCATTCCTATCGCAATGGACAAGGCCGACATCGATATTATGTTCAGTGTGTTACCGGTCGCAAAAAGGTACACCAGGGAACCCAGGAGCGCGATAGGGATCGACAGCACGATGATGAAGGTCGCCCTCCACCTGCCAAGGAACAAGTACACCACCAGCATCACCACCAGAAGGGTGATCAGGATGGTTTCCTTAAGGGAATTTATGGTGTTGAGGATGTTGTCCGAACTGTCCACGACCGTGGTTATCCTGATGTCGGAAGGAAGGGTAGGCTCTATTTCCTTTAGCTTCTTCTTGGCAGAGCGGATGACGTTAACGGTATTGGCTCCGGACTGTTTCTGGATCGCGATCATAGCCGATCGCTCGCCATTGGTGTAGGACTCCTGGGACTTCTCTTCCAGGCCGTCCTCGACCCTGGCCACATCCCTGAGATAGACAGTCTGGCCGTTCCTGCTGCTCACCACGACGTCAAGCAGTTCGGAAGGATCCTTGAATTCCTTCTGGACACGCAGGGAGAATGTCTCCGTTCCGATGTCGATGCTTCCTGAAGGGACATTCCGGTTCTCGGCGGCTATCGTCTGGGATATCCCCGCCACGGTAAGCCCATAGGCGGCAAGCTTGTTAGGGTCGCAATAGACGTGTATCTCCCTGGCAGGAGCTCCGGCCACGGAAACGGTACCTACACCCTTGACCCTGCCCAGTGGAGTCACCACCTTGTCGTCCAGTATCCTGTCCAGGCCGTTCAGGCTCTGGTCGGCCATGGCGGAAAGGATAAGGACCGGCATATCGTCCATTCCGAACTTGAACAGCACCGGAACGGTAGCTCCTGCCGGCAGCGACGAGTTGATCAGGTCCAGTTTGTCCCTGATATCGTTGCAGGCATCGTCGATGTCGGTTCCGTATTCGAACTCGAGCACCACCACGGACGTATTCTCCCTGGACCTGGACGTCATGTCCTTCAGGTTCGCGACACTGTTCAAGGTGTTCTCCAGGAGCTTCGTCAGGTTGTTCTCCACATCCGAGGCGCTCGCGCCCGGATAGGAAGACATCACCATCACGACGTTGGCATCGAAGTCCGGGAACTGAGCCACCGATGTGTTGATCAATGAATACACACCGAATATGGCGAAGGCCAGGAATACGAGGGCGGTCGTTACGGGTTTGTTGACGGCAGATCTGATAACGCTCATCACGGACCTCCTTTAATTGTTCTTCGCAACCTGGATCCTGGAACCGTCCTTCAGGCTGTTGCTGCCCTTGGTCGCTACCACGTCTCCGTCCCCGAGACCTTCGAGGATCTCATAACTCTCTTCGAAATGACGTCCCACAGTCACAATGGTGCAAGTGACGGTGCTGTCCTGTCCGACCACGTAAACGCACCTCTGTCCTGAACCCTGCATCTTGTTGACGGCAGCGTCAGGTACCACGATGCTGTTGTTGACGCCGAACTCGACCTTCACCCTTGCGAACATCCCGGGACGCAGGGCACGGTCGGAATTCTGCACCAGTATCTCTGTCGAGAAAGTGTGCGTTGCCGCATCCATCGTCGGGTAGATCTTGTTGATCTTGCCTGTGAATACCCTTCCGGGCATCGCTTCAGTGGTGATCTCCACCTGGTTGCCGACCTTGACCTTGGTGTAGTCGGTTTCGGAGACTCCCACCAGCAGCTTCACAGGAGTGATCTGCTGGACGACGAATATAGGCTGGCCGGAGTAAAGGTCTCCGCGGTCATAGTTCCTTGCCGTCACGACTCCGCTTATAGGTGACCTGAGATATGTGTTCTCAGCCAGGTTGTTGTAGGAGCGCCGGCTGACGTTGTATGCCATTTCGGCGGCATCGTAGTCTGACTTGGACACTCCGCCCTCTTCGTAAAGGCTCTTGAGCCTGGCCAGTTCGGTGGAATCGTTCACAAGCTTGAGCCTGGTCTGGTCAAGCTGGGCCGCGTCCATCACTGCAAGGACCTGCCCCCTGCCGACGAAGGAGCCCACATCCGCCCTAATCGACTGGATCCTGCCTCCTGTCTGCGGGGCGATGTTGTTGATGGCATACGCCTCGACAGTCGAAGGATATACCTCAGTCTGAGGAACATCCATCCTTACAGCTTCCGCCGTGGCGATCAGGGTAGCCCTTTCTTCAACGGCCGGTCCGGCACCTTCCTTGTCTTTCTTGCCGGCCCCGCAGGAAACCATCACGAGGATTCCCGCGGCAATAGCCATAATCTTGAAAATCTTGTCCATATATTAAATTCTTTGTTTTATTCAACCGAACGCATCCTGTCCATGTCCACATCTCCGTTCTCATCTACGAAATCATATCCGATGGTCTTTTCGAGATTGGACTTGGCCACGACGAAATTATATATCGCCTGGGATTCCTGCAGGCTGGCCTGCGTGAGCTGGAGCTGTGAATCGTTCATGTCGGTTATGGTGCTCTTACCTACCTTGTAGGACTTTGCTGCGATGTCATACGCCTTCAGAGCGAGTCCGACAGCCTCGACGGCCGCCGTATAGCTGTTCATGCTGGTCTCCATCGTATTCAGGTACTGGCGGATGGCTATCCTCAGCTGCCTTTCGGTGTCGATGCGCTGGAGCGAGAGTTCCTCAGCCTGAACCTCGGCCTGCTTCACGTCGTGGCGCCTCTTGCCGCCGGAGAAGATCGGGATGTTGAGGCTGATGCCCACATATGAATATGGAGACCATTTGTATTCGCTGAACTTGAAATCGTTGGTCATTGCAATCATGTTGTAGGCATAATTCGCTGCGAGCGTAGGCAGGTAGGCAGCCTTGTACATCCTCACGGTCGAGGCAAGCTGGTCAGCCTGGATCTCAAGCTGGCGAAGGGTAGTGTTGTGCTTCAGCGAAGGATCGCCGTTCTCATGGATATCCCTGAACATCTGCTGGGAATAATCTTTCAATGCCCCGGCGACATCGATGTTCCTGTCAAGGTCCACTCCCATCACCGCCTTAAGCTGCCAAAGAGCCAGGATTACAGAACTCTCGGCGTTGTAGACGTTCGGTATGGCATTGGCCACTACGGATTTGGCCCTTGTGTATTCAAGTTCGGAAGCCTTCTCCGCATTGTATCTTTTCTGTATCTGTTCGAAGTTCTCGCAGGCGTTCTCGTAAACGTCCTTGTAAACGTTGAACGCTTCCTTGGCAAGCAGGACCGCGTAATAGGCCTGTTTGACCTGGGTTACCATATCCAGCCTCGACGAACGGGCTTTCTCCACCGCAAGGTCGACGCTCTGGCCGGAAATCTTCAGGCTCTCCCACAGCTGGGCGTTCACCAGCTGCCAGCTTGCAGTGACTCCTCCGGAATACGTATTCCAGCGTCCTACGGAGAATCCACTGTTGGAACTGCCCTGGTCGGATTCTATCTTGACAGGCTCCATACCACCTGCCACCGAAAGCTCGTTGACCCTGATCAGGTATGGGAGGAGCGAGCCGAGCATTCCCATCGAACCTCCTCCTTCCTCATCATCATCGGAGGAATCCATATACATTACCTGTTTCTTGATCGTCCTCTGGTAGGATCCCGATCCGTTGACCTGCGGGAACAATGCGGAATATGTGCCCTTCCGGGCATATTCGCTGCGCTCGATCTCCTTGTCGGCTACCTTGACCGCCACATTCTCGCTCAAAGCTATCCGGAGAGCGTCTTCAAGGGTTATCACTACCGCAGAAGAGTCCTCCTGCGAAGGTTCCGGGATGTCGGTCCTGTACTGTGCCCCCGCCGGGAAAAACGCAGCCAGGGCGAGCACCGTGACGAAAAACTGTCTTGCTCTGTACATATGTCTTTTCAATTCTTTGCCTTGTTCAACTTTTCTTCCCGGAGCCTGGAATATTCTTCCATCCCTTTCCGGGAAAGTATGGAATTCACCACGATATCCTCGAACGAGGATGTAACCGACTTGACCGGAAGCTTCTTTCCCAGCACCGGAACGTCTCCATCGAAATAATCGACCATCCCCTTGTGCATAAGCCTGATGAGGAGCAATGTGCAGTCAATGTCCACATCTTCGCGGACAAGTCCGTCTTCGATTCCCTTCCGCAGGCAGTCCACCAGGAATTCGTTGATGGTCCTGTTCCTTTCGGCCGTATGCTGCAGGAATGTGTCAGGATAATACTTCCGTATCTCCTGGGCCAGGCGCTTGCTGGATCCTGCGCCCTTCTCCCTCTTCCTGCAGATGCTGTCGAAAACAGCCATCAGCACTTCCGCAGACCCCTTCCCTTCGCTCATTTTCTCGAACTGGCGGCGGTGCAGGTCCACATGCTTGGTCACGACATCCCCAACCAGATCCTCCTTCTGGGAATAGAACTGGTAGAAAGTTTTCTTGGAGATGCACAACTTGCGGCAGATGTCATCGATCGAGACCTCCCTCACCCCATCCTTGGAAAAGAGTTCATCGGCCACATCTATGATTCTATCCTTTGTTATTGCTGCCATATCTTAATAATATTACAGGATTCCCTGCAAATGTTGTGCTCCACTGCGTGCAAATACAAGAAAATCGTCAAAAAATTTTGACGATTTTCTTAGCTTCATTTATAATTTATTAATACACAAATGCTTAAAACGGTACACCGAAAAACTGGGAAATTTTAATAGTTTTCTAGTTACTCCTTCGGAGTGCTCTTTGCATAGTGAGTCGGCTCCGCTTTCTTCGGTTTGTCTGACGGAATGACAGCCCGTGCCGGTATCTTCTTCCGGTAGGCATAAATCAGCAATCCGATTCCCGCCAGGAAGAAAGGAATGCTCAGGACCTGTCCCATATCCAAGGACATCATATTCTCGAACTCCACCTGACGTTCCTTTATGAATTCTATCAGGAAACGCATCCCGAAGCAACCGATGAAGAACAGTCCGATGAAGCTCCCCCTGTACATCTTGTCAAGTTTCTTGACATACAGCCATACCAGGATAAGGCCGAGGATGAGGTATGTAAGAGCCTCGTAGATCTGTGTCGGGTGCTTCGGCACGGTTTCTCCGCGCCGCTCGAATATGAATCCCCAAGGGAGACTCGTCTCAAAACCGTAAATCTCTGAGTTGCAAAGGTTTCCAAGTCTGATGAAAGCTCCTGCAAAGGCCACGGCTATAGCCAGGTGGTCCAGGATCCAAAGGAAATCGATGTGGTTTTTCTTTCCGTACTTCCGGGCGAACCACCACATGCAGAGGACCAGCATCAAGGCACCTCCATGGCTGGCCAGGCCACCGTTCCACACCGCGAAGATCTCCAGGAATCCCTTCCAGGAGCCGAAGTAATAATCCGGCTGGTAGAACAGGCAGTGACCGAGACGGGACCCGATCAGGGTACCGATCAGCAAGGTGAAGAGGAGCGGATCGAGGATGTCCTTGTTGAGTTTCTCCCTTTCGAAGAACTTGATGAACATCCAGTATCCCAGGATGAACCCGGACACGAACAGGAGGCCGTACCACCTGACGGCGAAGCCTCCTATCCGGAATATCTCCGGATTCATGTTCCAGTGTACGAAAAGCAAGTCCATGGCTCGACTAGTCTTGGATCGCGGCTATTCCCGGAAGGACCTTGCCCTCGATGGCTTCGAGCATCGCTCCGCCACCTGTACTGACGTAGCTTACCTTGTCGGCATACCCCATCTTGGTGACAGCTGCGACGGAATCTCCTCCTCCGACGAGGGAATATGCCCCGTGGGATGTAGCCTTGGCCACCAGGCCGGCGATCTTTTCGGTACCGACGGCAAAGCTAGGCATTTCGAACACGCCTGCAGGACCGTTCCAAAGGATAGTCTTGGATGCGAGGATGATCCTGCCCCAGTTCTCGATGGAAGCAGGACCGCAGTCCATGCCTTCCCAACCGTCAGGGATTGCATGGGAAGGGACCACCTTTACAGGAGCGTCGTTGCTGAATTCCTGGGTGATGCGGGTCTGGACCGAAAGGGAGACATTGACTCCGAGATCCTGGGCCTTCTGCATGATTTCCTGCGCCTGAGGGATCAGGTCATCTTCGTGGAGTGAATCTCCGATATGACCGCCTTCAGCCTTGATGAAGGTATATCCCATACCGCCGCAGATGATGAGGTTGTCCACCTTGCTGAGAAGGTTCTCAAGCACTGCGAGCTTGCTGGAAACCTTGGAGCCTCCGATGATAGCGGTGAAAGGATGGCGGGCGTTCTTCAGAACGTTCTCGATAGCTGCGATCTCCTTCTCCATGAGGTAACCGAACATCTTGTCCTGAGGGAAATACTCGGCGATCAGCGCAGTGGAGGCGTGAGCCCTGTGGGCGGTTCCGAAAGCATCGTTGATGTAGCAGTCGGCATAGGAAGCCAGCTTCTTGACGAAGTCCTTCTGGCTCTCCTTGACGGCCTTCTTGGCGGCCTTCTTCTCCTCCTCGGTGGCATCCTCGGCAAGACCCCTAGGCTTGCCCTCTTCCTCAGCGTAGAACCTGAGGTTCTCGAGCATCAGGACCTCTCCCGGTTTGAGGGCGGCCGCCTGCTCGTCGGCTTTCTGGCAGTCCTCGGCGAACTGGACCGGAACGCCCAGGCATTCGGAAACGTGATTCACTATATGCTTGAGGGAGAACTTCCCGTTGACTCCCTTCGGGCGTCCCAAGTGGGACATGAGGATCAGGGAACCTCCTTCCGCAAGTACCTTCTTGAGGGTTGGGAGGGCGGCGCGTATGCGGGTATCGTCAGTGATGTTGAATTCCTCGTCAAGCGGGACGTTGAAGTCAACCCTGACAATGGCCTTCTTTCCTTTAAAATCGTAAGTGTCGATGTGCTGTTGCATAACTTTTTAAGTTTACTTCTGTAAAAATTCCGGAGCAAATTTACGATTTTTTTAACTTTGCAGAACTATGACTATAGAATTTCCGTCTGAAAATTGGAAGGACTACGAGCTGCTGGATTCCGGAAGGGGTGAAAAGCTCGAAAGGTTCGGCGAATATGTCCTTGCG
>ONPI01000144.1 GCA_900319685.1 uncultured Bacteroidales bacterium | reverse complement strand
CCGGTCACCTTCTCGAGGATCCTCTGCAGCGTGATGAAGTTGAGGCAGCTGTACATGCAATCCGTCCCGGGACGGAAATTCCTCTTGACCTTCGTCGCTATGTATTCCTCAAGCAGTCCGGGGCAATTCTCCCCATATTCCTTTACGAAGGATTCTACGTCGATGTACGGAGCCAGCCCCGAAGAGTGGGTCATGAGGTCCCTGACCTTGATCTGGACCTGCTCGCCGGTCCCGGGGTCGGTCCACGGAGCGAATCCCGGGATGTACAGGCTCACATTGTCTTCGATCCGCACCTGGCCGTTCTCGACCAGCTTCATGAAGGCCAGGGTGGTACCCATCACCTTGCTGCAGGAAGCCAGGTCGAACATCGTATCGGTGGTCATCGGCTCGACGGTCGGCGTCACGCTCCTGTTTCCGTATGCCTTGAGCCAGACGATATCATCGCCGCGCATGACCGCAAGCACGGCACCAGGGACCGTTCCCGCGGAGATAGCCTCTCCGATCACCCCGTCGACCAGGGCGAGCCGGTCCGCCTTCTGCTGGGCGCACAGACTCAGCCACAAGGCTGCTGCAAATATCGCTGCGGCGAATCGTTTCATCAGAATATAAGGGTTGCCTTTATCGGATAATGGTCGGAAATGTAGGTCCTGTCCATGTATTTCTTGGTGATGGTCTCGTATTCGGTGCAAGTGCTGAAACCCTTGAACCATACATAGTCGATGGTTTCCTGGTTCTCGTCGCCGCCCTTGCCCCAGCCGTTGTAGGTCTTCACGTGGTCGGTCTTCACGGCCACCTCACGGGCATTCTTCATGATTTTCTTGAGGTCATCGAACTCAGGCCGGTCGATCTCCATGTTGAAATCCCCTGTGATGATCATCGGCAGGCCTTTCGGGTTGATCTTGTCTATCCTGTCCACGATCAGCTTGAGGCCGTTCTTGCGGGCCTCCCAGCCTCTGTGGTCCAGGTGGGTGTTTACGTAATAATACTTCTTGCCGCTGGCCTTGTCCTTCATGAGGGCCCAGGTGGCGGTGCGGATGCAGTCGGCATCCCAGCCCTTTCCTGGCTTGTCAGGAGTCTCCGACAGCCAGAAAGAGCCCCATTTCAGGAGCTTGGTGGTCTTCTTGTTCCAGAATATGGACATGTGCTCACCTTTGTGCTTGCCGTCGTCGCGCCCGACTCCGACGCTCTTGTATCCCTTGCAATACTCCTCGAGGTACTTGACCTGGAAATCCAGAGCCTCCTGCAGGCCGAAGATGTCCGGCTTCTGGTCCTCGATCATCATTGCCGAGGCAGGATAACGGTATTCCCAGGAATTGGTACCGTCTTTGGCCGTACCGACCCTGATGTTGTAGGAAATCACTTTGATGTCCGCGGTCTTGTCTTTCGCGGAAAGGGATACCGGTAGCGCCATGAGGACAGCTGCCAGTGCGAGAAGGATTCTTTTCATTTTCCGATAGTGTTTCAATGAATACAAATTTAACAATTTTGACAATTTATGCTAATTTTGTCCTGATTACATTTCAAAACGACACATCATGGCCGGAGAATCTTTCAATGAATATGGCAAGGCCGAAGCGATAGCCCTTCTTTTCGAAGGCAGCGGATTCGATCACGTCGAGGATCCATCCTTCATCCCCGAAGCCGGAAGTATCATACGGACGTCTTCCAGGATATTCCTGGAGGGGATGGATTTCGATCTCACATACTTCCCTCTCAAACACCTGGGCTACAAATGCGTAGTCGCCCAGACAGCCGGCCTTTACGCCTCGATGTCCCATCCGCGGCTGCTTTCGGTAAGGCTCGGACTATCCTCGAAACTCGATTTCTCCCACGTCCGCGAGTTGTGGTCGGGAGTCCTCTCCGCCTCCCGGGAACACGGCTACAAGGCCATTGACCTGGACCTGGTCCCGTCTCCCAACGGGCTGACTGTCAGCGTGTCCGCCACGGGCGAGGAATACAAGCTCACAGCGGGAAGGACAGCCAAGGCCAGGAGCAAGGACCTGATCTGCGTCTCGGGAAGCCTCGGTGCGGCATACATCGGCCAGCAGATCCTGGAGCGCGAGAAGAAGAATTTCGAGAAGACCTCAGACGATTCCGCACAGCCGGACCTCGAGAAGTACAAGATGATGATCGGGAGCTATCTCAAGCCTGAGCTTTCTCCTTCCCTCGTTAGCCGTTTCGAGGAAACCGGAATCTATCCTTCCAACGGATATGTCGTCTCACACGGTCTCTCGGATGCATTGAAGAGGCTGGTGCGCGACACTGCTCTCGGAGCCAAGGTATATGCCGACAAGATTCCTTTCGAGGGTAACAGTTTCTCCTTCGGCAAGGAACTGGACATCGATCCGGTCTCCGCGGCCATGAACGGAGGCGACGATTTCAGGCTCCTGTTCACGATCCCTATCCTCGAAGCCGAGAAGTTCCGCAGGGAATTCCAGACATTCGACATAATCGGCCATCTTGCCCAGAGCGACGTCGGAGCTGTCCTTGTGGCCCCAGGCGGAGCCGAGCTCCCGGTCAGGGCGCAAGGTTGGCACAATGAAGACTGACGATGCGAAGAATCCTTTCCATATCGCTTTCCCTGCTCCTGGCTTTGGCCTTTGCGGGATGCGCCCATGAACTGGAAGACAAGATGGGGGCTTATCTCGACCAGGTCGAGGAAGGCTTGGCTGATTTCAACACCCATGATGTCAAGGACATGGAGAAGACAGCGTCCTGGTTCGACCGCCATGGGGACACCGGCCAGAAGGCTAGGGCCCTGTACTGCCTTGGAAGGACTCAGTTCAACGCCGGTAATTACTCCGCAGCCATAGTGTCCTGCACCAGGGCCCTCGAACTTGCAGGGCAGGCAGGGGACAAGTTCCATGAGGGGCTGATCTGCCGCGACATGGCCAGGACCTGCAACGCCTCTGGGAATACGACGGACGAGATGATGTACCTCGCCCGTGCCGCGGAAGCGTTCCAGGCTGCAGGGAAGCGGCAGGAATCCCTCCGCTCGCTCCTCGAGATTGGCCAGGCCGAGGCCGGACTGGCACGCTACGACGCAGCCGAAGACATATTCAAGAGTGTCCTATATGATTCCCACGAACTGAAGGATACCCTCCTGGAAGCGCGCTGCCTCGAATCCTATGCCGCCCTCGCGGTCGGCAAGGACACCCCGGATCCCGCACTGGCGATCGACCTTCTCGGCCGCGCCGGAAACGAACTAGGCCTCCCTTTGTCCAGCTCGGACAAAGGAGTTTTGGCATATTCATATTCACTCATGGGGCGTCAGGCGGAAGCCTTGAAATGGCTCTCCGAAGCCCGCGCCGAGGCGGAGGGAGAAGATGCCCTGGCGGAAGTTGATTTCCGCGAATACCAGATCGCTTCCCGCTCCGGAGACTCCCGGAAGGCCCTCCAGGCCCTTGAGAAGGTCACTGAATATGGCAACAGGACGCAGACAGCCGCGTTGCGGGAAGCAGTCGCCGCCAGCCAGAGGGAATATATCCAGGAAAAGGCGGACGCCACCGCCCAGGGGCTCCGCAATGCCAGGCTGAAACTGTGGCTGTTCTCCCTGGTGGCCTTGATGGTCATCGCCGCCCTGGTCGCGGCCTACCTGTATTACAGGACATTCCAGAAGCGTCGGCTCGAAGCGGAAATAGCTGAAAAAGAGCAGATAATGAACGTGGCGGAGGACCTTCGCCGGAAGCTGGCATCTTCTTCCCGTGTGCAGAAGCCGGGCCGGAGCGAAGGCTTGAGGTACGATGTCCTGGAACGCCTTTGCGAGCAGTATTACGTGTACGAAGGTACCGACAACCTGCAACCGAAGATACTCAAGGAGGTCAGGAATATAGTCGAGGGGCTCAGGAGCGACAGGAAGGTCCAGAGGAACCTGGAAGAGATTCTGGATGCGGACTGTGACGGAGTGATGACCAAACTCCGCGAGGAGTTCCCGTCATGGAAGGAAGA
>ONPI01000028.1 GCA_900319685.1 uncultured Bacteroidales bacterium | reverse complement strand
ACGGTGAGCAGCATCATCGTGACGCCGCTTCCAGGGTAGTAGTAGGCGAAACTTCCGGTATAGAAACTGTGTCCGTTTGAATCCCTCATGTACCGGAATCTGGATCCGTCGGCGATGGCAGTCCCTCCGGTCACCATTTCAGTGAAATAGGCTATGGCATTCTGGTCCTTCTCGTTCTCCGGGAAGAGTTCGATCTGGATATCATAATCCTGGGCGAGCCTGGAAAGCGAATTCTCAAGCAAGCGGTTGAGGATGACGTAGTTGCTGTTCTTGATCGGAGCCCAGTTGGCGATGAACTGGTCGGCAGCGATCTTGTCCTCCTGCATCCTCAGGCCGAGTTCCAGGCTGATGTCCCTTTCCATCGAAAGCCGGTTGGCAAGCACGTTGACCCGGTCCTGTTCCTTCCGGAATCCCAGGATCCCGGCGGTGACCACCATGTATCCGGCGAACAAGGCTGCTGTCAGAGCCCTGCCTGTTGTAGAGAACACGTCTCCCTTGAAACCGAACAGCCTTTTCAGGACCGGTACCATCATCTGCACCAGCAGCGGCACCGTCAGCAGCAGGCAGATCAGGGTGACATATACAAGCAGGCTGAAGATGTTCAGGTCGTTGAGGCGGTAGAGTTCCAGGGATATGTTGGAGTTCAGGATGATGCTCCTGAAGGTCATGTGCACGAAGGCGACCACGCCGGCCATCATCAGCAGGATGGCAATGGAATACAGCCACATTGTCAGCTTCGGCCGCCTGGCCTTGAGCATCTTCCTGTAGATGTCGTAGCGGGTCACGAATATGCAGCCGATGCTCAGTATGATCAGGAGCGAGACGATGAGCACCGCTCCGAGAGAGTTGAACATCTGCCCGTCGGCATAGATGGTCGGGGAGAAGACTTTCGAAGTATTGTTGACGTTGCCGCCCCAGATATATGCTGCGGTCATCACGGCAAGCAGGCCGGCTAGGACCAGCAGGAGCCGTTTGACTGTGCGCTTCGAGGATAGATGGAGGAGGGAACACAGCACGAAGCAGGCTATGGCCAGCCATATCAGGGTGGTGTGCGCGCCGGCATAGTTGCCTGCAAGCGAATCCGATGTGACCTTGAATACAGGTTTCCCGTCCAGATGGACGGTGGCTCCGCTGCTTTCTGCCAATGGCACTACCGTGTAGTTCCTGCGCAGCCTGAGGTGCTTGTTGACTCCGTTCGGATTGTCATCGTCCATCTGGTCGATGATCTCGAGTCCGGCGATGACTTTCCTTGTCCCCAGGGTCTCGGCTTTGACCAGGTACCATTTGGGGCCGTAGTTCACGAACGAGACTTCTTCCGTCACTTCGGCAAGCGGAGAAGTGATGTTCTCACGCGGCCTGGAGAATCTCTGGAAGACCACTCTGCTGCTGATGTCGTCGTTCTTGACCGGGAACTGGTTGCTCCAGGATTGGAGGGAATCGTCGATGTACCGGTAAATCACCATATCCTCAGGCAGGTCGTAGCGCCCCATCCACTCCTTCCTGTCGGCATTGAGGTTGTTGGAGATATACTTTTCGAGTACCGCCATCCTCTTCCCGACAGCGTTTTCAGCCTTGGCGGCTTCCCGCTCGGGGTTGCCCGGAATCCGGCTTACCGACAATGAGAGGCCGAGGAGGACAACGGCTGCCGCCAGGAATCCCCAGGTGAAGAAATCTTTTATTCCAAACCTCCGGTACTTCATTCGTGATGGTAAGGTTCTCCCTTGATTATCGTGAAAGCGCGGTACAACTGTTCGGCGAAAACGGTCCTCACCATCTGGTGGGAGAAAGTCATCTTTGACAGGGAGACCTTCCCGTCGCACCTGGCATAGACCGCTTCTGAGAATCCGTACGCGCCGCCTATGACGAATACAATATCTTTGCCGCCGAGAGTGAGGCTTTCAATCCAACGGGCAAATTCCACGGAGCGGAACTCTTTCCCGTGCTCGTCCAGGAGAATGACCCTGTCGGAAGCCTTGACGCTCTTCAGGACCAGTTCTCCTTCCTTCTCCTTTATCTGCGCTTTTGTCAAGGAGGAAGCGTTCTTGAGTTCCGGGATTTCGGATACGCTGAAAGGAACATAGTGAGAGAGTCTGGAGGCATAGAGATCCAAACCTTCCCGGACCCATCCCACGTCCGTTTTGCCAACTGTCAGCAAGCTAATCTTCATTAGCGCAAAAATAAGAAAGTGGCTCGGTATTTGCAACAAAATACGCGGCCATGAAGCACTTTGTGAAGATATTTATGGCATCATTGGCGATGCTTTTCTGCCTGTCGTCTTCCGCCGGTCCCGGTGGGGACGGGTATGACGTCTTCGTGCCGATAGCCAAGTATCTGGGACAAGGGGATGCCGAGAAGCTTTCCGCCTGGTTCGCCGACAACCTGGAAATCACCATCATGTCCACGACAATCGATTCCAGCAAGAACCAGGCAAAGCAGATCCTGAAGTCATTCTTCGAGAACCACACGCCCAGATCGTTCAAGATCAACCATACAGCTTCCCGTTCCAATTCCAAGTATGCCCTGGGCTACCTGAATGCCGGTGGAGAACTGTTCGAGGTTACAATCTTCGTGAGCAACTGCAAGAATACATACAAGATCCAGCAGCTCAAGATAGACAGACTGAGGTAGCGTGAGACTTTTTTCCAAATCATCCATTATATTCCTTGCTTCCTTCATCCTGCTGGCTTTCGCCGCGCAGGATGCTTCCGCTCAGGCGACCAAAGTCAGGGGAAGGGTAGTGGATGCCGTCACGGGAGAAGGTATTCCTTTCGCAGGAGTTTACTTCAAGAACTCCACGGTGGGAGTCTCGGCTGACTTGGATGGGTACTTCAACCTGGAGACCCGCACCGACACTCTGACCCTCCTTTCCGCATCGATACTCGGTTACCAGGAGCAGGTCCTGACAGTCATCCCTCATCGGTTCAATGAGATATCCTTCCGGCTCGTCCCCCTGGTGGACGAGTTGAATGCTGCCGTCGTGAAGCCTGACAACAGGTACATGAAGTACATCCTCGGGCGGATACAGGAGGCCAAGGACCGGAACGACCCTGAGCGTCGGCCATATTACGATTGCGAGGCCTATACCAGGATCGAGCTGGACCTTGCCAACCCGCAGAACGCGGTCCTCGAGAAACTCCTTCCCGAGAGTTTCAAGTTCATATATGAATATCTGGATACGTCGGTGGTCTCAGGCCAGCCGTATCTGCCGGTGATGATAGCCGAATCCTCGTCCCGATACTACCACTCCAGCGATCCGCTGAGGAAGAAGGAGATAATCAAGGCGAGCCGCATGTCCGGTCTTAAGAAGGAGAAGACGATCACCCAGTTCACCGGGAACATGTACATCAAGACCAATTTCTACGAGAATTACATCAATATCCTCGATGTCGAGATCCCTTCTCCGCTCCATAAGGGCGGCATGACATATTACAACTACTATCTGGTGGACAGTCTCAATATCGACGGCAGGAAGACTTACAAGATACGGTTCCATCCTTCCAAGTGGGTTTCCGCCCCGACCCTGGACGGGGAGATGTCCATCGATGCGGAGGATTTCGCTCTCCGGGACATCCATTGCCGGCTGAAGAACGGAGCCAACGTCAACTGGGTCAGGGCGCTGACGATGAATGTCGAGAACCAGAGGCTGGAAGACTCGACGTGGTTCTACAAGCAGGACAGGATCTACGTGGACGCTGCGTTATCCACGTCGGACTCTTCCAAGTTGATGTCATTCATAGCCAGCCGTCAGATCGACTATTCGGATCCTTCGTTCAGTGAGAGCGGGATGCTCGAACTGCTGGACCGGGGAGCTCCTGTGCTGGTCCGGAAGAACAGCAGGAACAACGACGAGGATTATTGGGCCAAGGTGCGCCCGTACCCTCTCAGCAAGAAGGAGCAAGGAATCTACAACATGGTGGATTCCATCAAGAACGTATCCCTGTACAAGAGCATCGAGACCCTTGCCAACACCTTTGCGAACGGGTTCATCAACTTCAAGTACCTGGGGATAGGACCATATTCATCGCTCTACAGTTTCAATGAACTCGAGGGGTCTCGGGTGCAGTTCGGCGTCAAGACCACGAAGGATATCAGCCGTAAGTTCCGTTTCATGGGCTATATGGCATACGGCTTCAAGGACGAAGCCTTCAAGGGAGGTGGATTGTTCGAATACCATTTCAACAACCAGCCGACCAGGAAGCTGGCCTTTTCGTACAAGCATGATGTCCTGCAGCTTGGAGCTGGTTCGTTCGCTTTCGGAAACGGAGACATTATGAACTCCATCCTCACCAAGAGGGGAGGAAGGAAACTCAGCATGATCGACGATTTCTCGGCCTCCTACGAGCACGAGTGGACACAGGATGTGAATATGACGTTCGCATTGGAGAGCCGCAGGATCTTCTCGAACGAATTCGTGCCGATGGTACGGACAGACGGCACTTGGTACGAGTCGGTCGGATACAACCAGGCACATGTGAGGTTCCGTCTTTCCAAGGACCAGATAATCACCAGGGGAACGTTCGGCAAGTCATATTTCTATACCAAGTATCCTGTGTTGACCCTGGACCTGGCTGCGTCGATGAAGGGGATAGGGAAGAATGATTATACTTTCCTGCGTCCGGAGATGCGGGTCGAATACAAGTGGCTTGTTCCTCCTTTCGGGGAATCCGACTTCGACTTGCGGGCTGGTACCATCATCGGTACCGTTCCGTATCCGTTGCTGAAGGTCCACGAGGGCAACGGAACATATGCCCTTCACAGGCATGTCTTCGCCTGCATGAACCCATACGAGTTCGCTTCGGATACCTGGGCTACCATTTTCTGGGAGCATAATTTCAAAGGTTTCTTCCTGGGTAAGGTTCCTCTTCTGCGGCGCATGAACCTGAGGGAGATAGCAATCCTCAGGGCGGCCTACGGCACGGTGAGGGACGAGAACAACGGTATCCTGGGAGATAATGGATTCGGTTCGGAGATGTTGTTCCCGGCCGGGATGAAGAAACTGGACACACCGTATGTGGAGATGGGCGTGGGCATCAGCAACATCCTGCGTCTCATCAGGATTGACTTCGTGTGGAGGATGACGCATCGGTTCGATTTCGTGGATGGAGTCAGGGTGCCGCATGACAACCGCTTCGTGGTCAACGCCGGCTTTGAATTGAAGTTCTGATTCCCTAACTTTGCCGGGTATGTCCAAAAAGATGTCGATATTGCTTCTCCTCCTGCTCTCGGTCTGCCTCATGAGCTTGCCGTTCCTGGTGCCTGGAACCGGGTTCCTGGCCCTGATCGGCCTGGTACCGCTCCTGTTTGCAGAACAGCTTGCCAGCGAAGCCGGCATAAGGAGGTTCTTCTGGTGGCATTACCTGTGTTTCGTTGCATGGAACTTCGCGACGACCTTCTGGGTATGCAATGCCACTGTCGGAGGAGGGATATTCGCAACCCTTGCGAACGCTCTCCAGATGTCCGTCATATTCGGATTGTTCCGCTGGAGCAAGAAGCACCTCAAAGGCAGCCTGCCTTACATATTCCTGGCGTTCGCATGGATTGCCTGGGAAAGGTATTACCTGGCTTGGGCTCAGATCAGCTGGCCATGGCTGGTGCTTGGAAACGCCTTTGCCAGAACCACTTCCTGGATTCAATGGTATGAATTCACGGGTACCCTCGGGGGATCCCTGTGGATATGGGCGTCCAACCTGGCAGTGTTCGGGATACTGATGTCATCCAAGACCGGGAACTGGAAAAGGTTCAATGCTAAAGCAAAGACCGCGGTTGTCCTGGGTACTGCCCTTCTGTTCCTGGCGCCTCCGGCGGTTTCGCTTTTCCTCAGGCCGGAGGAACCGTCCGGTTCGCTGGACGTATTCATAGCCCAGCCGAACATCGATGTATATGGGAAGCATGGTGGAATGACCCAGCAGGACCAGAACGACAGGCTGCTCTCGCAGTTCTCCGCCGCCCCGGCTGATTCCACTATCCTGCTGATCGGCCCAGAGACCTTTACCAACGATGTCATAACGAACGATCCTTCCGTCAGCGTTACTGTCGACCGTTTCAGTAGGTTCCTTGCAGGGCGACCGAACTCGTCGATGCTCGTTGGAGCCTCTTCCTTCGAATATATCAGGAGTGCCGTCAAACCTTCGCATACAGCCCGTCAGCGCAGTAAGGACACGTGGGTGGAGTCGCACAATTCAGCCCTGATGCTCACCGCAGGGGAGGAGCCTCAGATATTCCATAAGAACAAGTTGGTGGTGGGGGTGGAGATGACGCCTTATCCCGCTTTCTTCTGTCCTATCGACGACAAGCTCGGGGGAGTGATGGGGCGGTGCATCGGCACGGGACATGCTTCGAACCTGTATTTCCCGGTGAGGGATTCCTCTGGCGCCGTAACCCGCAGTATCCCGGTAGGATGCGCGATCTGCTATGAGTCGGTTTACGGAGAGTACTGCACCGAATATGTAAGGAAGGGGGCTGAGCTCCTGACTGTGATAACCAACGATGCCTGGTGGGGAGACACTCCGGGATACCGCCAGCATCTTTCCTATGCATGCCTGAGAGCGATCGAGACCAGACGATGGATCGCGCGTTGCGGCAATACGGGAATATCCGCCATTATCGACCCGAGCGGCCGGATAATCAAGCATTCTTCATGGTGGCAGCAGGAAACCCTGTCAGGACAGGTGGGGTTGAGCGATGAGCAGACCTTCTACGTCCGTCATGGAGACTACATCGGCCGCATCTCAGTGCTTATGTTCCTGCTCCTCCTCTGCGGCACAATCGTCAAGCGTCTCACAAACCATTAAAAAAAAGGGGTCAGGCTTCGAGCCTGTCCCCTTTTTCATCGTAGAGTTCATTCTGCAGGACCGAGAAGTCTGTGACTTCCACAAGGTTGATCTTGCACTTGTACTTCTTCCTCCATTTCCCGAGGTAGGACTTGTCCGAAAGGACTGTCTGTCCGCGTTTGAGGTAGGCTCCCAGGATAGGACTCACCTTGATGGTGATGTTCGTCTTGCCGCGTCCGGCATAGTAGGCGATGTTCCGCTCGATCTGTTCGTCGATTACGACGCTCGATGAGATCTTTCCCGTGCCGTGGCATACCGGGCACACTTCCGCGGTGTTGATCTCTGTCGCAGGGCGGATCCTCTGCCTGGTGATCTGCATCAGGCCGAACTTGGTGAGCGGAAGGACATTGTGTTTCGCGCGGTCGTTCTCCATGAGGTCCTGCATGTACTTGTGCAGGGCTGCGCGATGCTCGCCGGATTCCATGTCTATGAAATCTACGATCACTATTCCTCCCATATCCCTGAGCCTGAGCTGGCGGGCAATCTCTTCCGCTGCTATCTTGTTGACCTCGAAGGTGTTCTCCTCCTGGTCGGAAGTCTTGGCGCGGATGCCGCTGTTGACATCGATCACATTCAGGGCCTCGGTCGATTCAATGACCAGGTATGCTCCCTGCTTCATCGGCACCACCTTGCCGAATGAGCTCTTGATCTGTCGTGTGACCTCGAAATGGTCGAAGATGCTTTCCTTCCCGTCGTACAGCTTCACGATCTTCTCCTGATCCGGTGAGATCAGGGAGATATACTTCTTTGTCTCATCATAGACATTCTCGTCATTGACATAGATGTTGGAGAACGAGTCGTTCAGGAGATCCCTGAGGATTGTGGTGGTTTTGCTGTACTCGGTGAAGAGCAGCTGGATGCCCTTGGACTTTGCGACTTTCTTCCATGAGGCCTCCCATTTGCTTATGAGGGACTTTACTTCAGCTACCAGCACGGCAGCGTTCTTGCCCTCTGCGGCGGTGCGGATGATAGCACCGTAGTTGTTCGGGAGGATGCTCTTGACAAGAGTCTCAAGCCTTCTCTTTTCCTCTTTCGAGGAAATCTTCTGGGAAATGCTTACCTTCTCTGCGAAGGGAATAAGTACAATGTTACGTCCTGCCAATGAAATTTCCGCAGTCAGTCGTGACCCTTTCGTAGAGATCGGCTCCTTGACAATCTGCACGATCATCATCTGGCCTGGTTTCAGAACGTTCTCGATCCGCCCCTCCTTCTCGAGGATAGGGCCTATCTTGATCTTGGAATAAAGTTGTCCCAGATCGACGTTCGGGTTGCTCTTCCGCACGAATTCATCGAATGCGTTGAAATACAGACCCAGGTCCAGGTAATGAACGAAAGCTTCCTTCTTGTCACCGATATCCACGAAGGCAGCATTGAGCGCCGGAAGAAGTTTCTTCACCTTTCCGAGATATACATCTCCTACGGAAAAACCGTGCCCCTTGCTGGACTCCTTGTTCAGTTCGATCAGCCGATGGTTTTCCATCAGCGCGATGTTTACATCCTGGGATGTTACATCGACAATCAAATCCTTTTGAGAATTTTCAGGCTCCATAAGGAAATAACAGTAGTATTGTACTTACAGTACTTTTTTATTGGAAAAAAGGCTGTCCGGATCTCCCGTTCAGCCTCTTTCTTCTAGCAAACTGCTAAAATGGCAGACACAGAGGACTTACTTCTTCTTGTGTCTGTTCTTGCGCAAGCGCTTTTTACGCTTGTGCGTTGACATCTTATGTCTCTTTCTCTTTTTACCGCTTGGCATAATGATGGATTTTTGATTATTTCTCTTCCTTTACTGCGTTGACGAATACCTTTGCTGGCTTGAAAGCTGGGATATCGTGTGCAGGGATCGTCATGGTAGTCTTCTTGGTGATGTTGCGAGCAGCCTTCTTAGCCCTGTGCTTGATGATGAAGCTTCCGAATCCGCGAAGATAGACAGGTTCCTTCCTGATGATGGAACCCTTGACAGTCTCCATGAAAGCCTCGATAACGGACTGAACTGCGATTTTCTCGATACCGGTTGACTTCGCAACCTCATTTACGATTTCTGCCTTTGTCATAATATACTAATATTTATAGGATAAACGATAAGTCCCGAAATTCATTCGGGGTTGCAAAAATAGTCTTATTTTTTTAATATTCAAAGCAGTATGAAAAATTCTTTTTCGCTTTTTTATGGCACGGTGATTGACCATATATCCATACGCGCCCGGAGAGGGACTCCTTCTGTCAAATTGGCAGATAACTCTCGTGCGCGCTTAATCAGGAAATATCTATGAATACAGACAATATCAACGACATTATGTTCCCTGCAGGTGCGGAGGTCAACATAATTCCGGTTATGCAAGGCGAATCCGAGATCAAGGTCAACCCCGGCGACCTGCCTGACAGCCTGCCGGTCCTGGCATTGAGGAACGCGGTTCTCTTCCCCAACATGGTGTATCCGGTGACGATCGGGCGCGAAAAGTCCATCGCCCTCATCCGGGAAGCGGAGAAACGTGATTCTTTCATCGGAGCCGTGCCCCAGAATGACATATCCGTCGAGGACCCTCGCAAACAGGACCTCTTCGAATATGGTACGGTCGCCAAGATAATGAAGGTACTTGAGATGCCGGACGGCACCATTACCGCCATCCTCCAGGGTATAAAAAGGATAAAGGTGGGGAATATATTCTCGTATTCCCCGTACATCACCGCTGCCGTCACATATATCGATGACATCATCCCTCAGGACGACAACAGTACCAAGATGATTGCCGAGTCCCTGAAGGAAAAGGCTTCTGCTATCATACGCTCTTCTTCCTTCGCTCCGAAAGAGGCTGTGGGAGCCTTGAAGTCCATCGACAACTTTGCGTTCCTGGTGAACTTCATCGCCACGACCATCGAGCTGGAGAACTTCCCTGAGAAAGTGGACCTGCTCAGGTACGACGACGTGAAAGTCAGGTCCATGAAGCTTCTGGCCGCCCTGGACACCCAGACCCAACTGCTCAAGATCAAGCAGGAGATCAACCAGAAAGTCAAGAGCGACATCGACCAGCAGCAGAGGGAATACTATCTCAACAACCAGCTCAGGACCATCCAGGAAGAGCTTGGGATGGATGAGGAAGAGGAATTCGAGAAGTTCCGCCAGAGAGCCCAGGCGAAGAAGTGGCCTAAGGAAGTAGGGGAGCAGTTCGAGAAAGAATTGTCCAAGCTCGAGAAGTACAATCCGTCTTCGCCGGACTACAGTATCCAGTACAACTACATCGAATTCATGCTGGACCTCCCATGGGGTGAGATGTCCAAGGACAATCTTGACCTGAAACACGCCCAGAAAGTCCTGGATGCAGACCATTACGGTCTGGATACTGTCAAGGACAGGATCATCGAATACCTTGCGGTCCTCAAGCTGAAAGGCAACATGAAGTCGCCGATCCTCTGTCTCTACGGCCCTCCGGGAGTCGGCAAGACCAGCCTCGGCAAATCCATAGCCAAGGCGCTCGGGAGGAAATACGTACGCATAGCCCTGGGAGGCATGCATGACGAAGCCGAGCTAAGGGGGCACCGCAAGACGTATGTAGGGGCGCTCCCGGGACGTATCCTGAACGGTATCCAGAGAGCCGGTACCTCCAATCCGGTGATAGTCCTCGACGAAATCGACAAGGTTGGCAGCGACTACAAGGGAGACCCGTCTTCTGCACTCTTGGAAGTACTTGACCCTGAGCAAAATGTAGCCTTCCATGACAATTACCTGGACATAGACTACGATCTGTCCAACGTCCTTTTCATCACCACGGCGAACACCGTTTCCACCGTGCAGTCGGCCTTGCTCGACAGGATGGAGATGATCAATGTCACGGGTTACCTTGCCGAGGAGAAGATGGAGATTGCCAAGCGGTATCTTGTACCGAAGCAGTTGGAGGAGCACGGTATCGGCAGGAAGGAGCTGCGCATCGACAAGGCCGCCCTTGAGAAGATAATAGATGAATATACCCACGAATCCGGCGTGCGTGGACTCGAAAAGCAGATAGCGAAGATTTCACGCGTTACTGCGAAGAAGATAGCCCTTGGCCAGGATTATCCGACCGTCATCAAGAAGGAGCATCTCAAGGAATATCTCGGGCTGCCGACCAACTTCCATGACCTCCAGAAGGGCAATGAAGCTCCGGGAGTGGTTACAGGCCTTGCCTGGACCCAGCTCGGCGGGGAAATCCTTTTCGTGGAGAGTTCCGTCAGCGATGGAAAGGGTGTCATGACGATGACCGGCAACCTCGGTGACGTGATGAAGGAATCCGCGACCATCGCCTACCAGTACATCAAGGCGCATCCTCAGCTGGCGAACATGACATCCGAGGAGTTCGCCAAGAAGGACATCCATGTCCACGTGCCGGAGGGCGCGGTACCGAAAGACGGCCCGTCTGCCGGAATAACGATGGTCAGCTCGATGGTGTCCGCCTTCAGGGGACAGGCTGTCAGGAAAGGGATAGCGATGACCGGAGAGATGACCCTGCGCGGCAGGGTGCTTCCTGTGGGCGGCATCAAGGAAAAGATCCTTGCCGCAAAGCGGGCCGGTGTGGTTGAGATCGTCATCTCGGAGGATAACCGGAAGGACATCGAGGACATCAAGCCGGTGTACATAGAAGGGTTGTCTTTCCACTATGTCAGGACGATTGACGAAGTCATAAGTCATATTTTCGTATGATATGGAAGTAAGGATCGAAGAAAGCTGGAAGCAGGCGCTGCAAGGAGAGTTTGACAAACCCTACTTTGCCGCGCTGGCGCGTTATCTGCATCAGGAGAAAGCCTTGGGAAAGACCATCTATCCTCCGGGAGGAGAGATATTCAAGGCCTTCGAACTGACACCCGTGGACAAGGTGAAGGCTGTCATCCTGGGCCAGGATCCTTACCACGGTTACGGGCAGGCGATGGGCTTGAGCTTCTCGGTTCCGGACAACGTACCTGCTCCTCCTTCCCTTAAGAACATATTCAAGGAAATCGAGGATGACCTGGGTATCAGGATGAGCGGAAGGACCAATCTGGAAGGATGGGCAAGGCAGGGAGTCCTTCTGCTGAATGCAATCCTTACCGTCGAGGCCGGAATGGCAGCTTCCCACAGCAAGATAGGCTGGGAACCGTTCACCGATGCCGTGATCAGCTACCTCTCCGCTAACCGCAGCGGAATCGTATTCCTGCTCTGGGGCAATTTCGCCCGCAGCAAGAAGGCTCTGATCGACACATCCAGGCACTATGTCCTGGAAGCCGCCCACCCTTCTCCTCTTGCACGCGGAGCCTTCTTCGGCTGCCGCCACTTTTCCAAAACCAATGAAATCCTTGTTTCGGAGGGAAAGGCTCCGATCGACTGGCAATTATAAGAAATGAAGAAGACAGCATTATTCCCAGGGTCTTTCGACCCGTTCACTTCAGGTCACCTGAACATCCTCACCAGGGCGTTGACGATATTCGATGAAGTCGTCGTAGCCGTCGGTGTCAACCAGGCAAAGCGAGGCTTCTTTACCATGGAGCAGCGCGAGGACATCATCCGCCAGGCCACCAAGGGCATGGAAGGAGTGAGGATCACCCATTATGAAGGCCTTACCGTCGACATCTGCCGTACCCTCGGGATACGCCACATCGTCAGGGGTGTAAGGAACATGACGGATTTCGACAATGAGCAGGCTGTCGCCGATGCCAACCGCCATCTGGCTCCGGAGATCGACACCATCATCATCCCGACCGCCCAGGAATATTCACACATCTCGTCTTCGGCGGTGAGGGACGTGGTCAGCCACCACGGGGACCTGTCGCAGTTCATTCCGGAAGGAGTCGTCCTTCCACAGGTGAAATGAAACGGCTGGTGTTCATAATCCTGGCTTTAGTGCTTTGGCTGGGTTTTCCGGCTTTGAGCGTGGCGCAGAAGCCTGATTCCACTTCGCTGAAGGCCCTGGACGGCCGTCTCGAGGAGTATTTCAAGACTCTGGAACCGGAGCGGATTGAAGTGAAGGAGCGCGAATGCGACATCCTGATCAAGTCCGCCAGGACACCTGAGGTCAGGGACTACATCGCCCGGAAAGTATATGACCACTATTTCAACTCTCCGGTGATGGGGGATGAGGCGGTGGCCATCCATGTCACCGACACCTGGTTCTCTCCGGGCAAGGCTGAGATGCGCAGCGAGGTGGAACTTCTGGATGCGAGGATATTCGCCGATTTCAACAGGCAGTCGCTCCTCGGTATGCAGGCTCCTTCGCTGGAAGTATTTGACCCACAAGGCGATACTGTTAGGATCGGAGGGCCGGCAAGGCGCTACAGGGTGTTGTTCTTCTACGATACGGATTGCGCGAAATGCAAGATGGAGACCATCCTGCTCAGGAGCAAGCTGAATACTAAGGCCTATCCTGTCGATGTATATGCTTTCTGCACCGGAGACGATCCGGATGAATGGCTGGCATGGCGCACGGACCGCTTCAATCTCAGGGCTGAGGCAACAGAAGTGATCCACGTATGGGATCCCGAGGTCCATTCGGACTATCAGAAGAAATACGGAGTCCTCCAGACTCCGAGGATGTTCCTTCTCGACCGCACCGGAAAGATAGTCGGGCGAGGTATGGATACGGACGCCCTCGAACAGATCCTGGACATCCTCATATCCCGTGAAGACTATACCTACGGAGGGGAGTCCTCCAACGCTCTTTTCGACAATCTGTTCGATTCTTACGGCGATGACCTGGATGCAATGGATATCATGGAGACAGCGGGGCTTCTGGAGCAAAGGACCCTCGCCAAAGGGGATACCCTGATGTTCAAGCATCTTGAGGGAGATCTGCTGTATTATCTGGTCCCGAAACGCGATGAGGTCCATATGGCCGGGGCAAAGCCATTCATTGACGAATATATCCTTGGCAGGCCGGGTATTTGGAATACCGCCGATGACACCCTCAAGGTGGTAGGACTGGCCCGGATGATGGGCGATCTGCTCTCCCGGACTCCTGTCGGTTCGAGGATTCCGAAGATATCCTCGATCAAGGGATGGAACAAGTTTCGCCGCAGGGGCGGATATCTTCTTTTCCATACCACGGGCTGTCCGGTCTGCGCACTGGAGGTGGAAGCGGCCAGGATTTCCGGATACAGGTATTTCGAAGTGGATATGGATGCCCTGTCGGAATCCGATCCTGTTTCCGCACGCAAGCTGCTCGATACGTTCGACCTTTCAGGCCTTCCTTTAATCATCGAGACGGGCCGCAGGGGAGTGGTGAAGAGGAAATATGTTTCATTGCTGGAATAGATATTCATTATTTGTCCGAAAAAGACTAAATTTGCACGATACGGATTTAACGATTACTAAATATTCAAAACAACTATTATGGTTTCATTCAAAGAACTTGGCCTTGTGAACACCAAAGAAATGTTCGCAAAAGCCGTTAAAGGCGGTTATGCCATTCCTGCATTCAATTTCAACAACATGGAGCAGCTCCAGGCTATCATCCAGGCTGCTGCCGAAACAAAGTCCCCTGTAATCCTCCAGGTTTCCAAGGGTGCACGCAACTATGCCAACCAGACTCTTCTTCGTTACATGGCACAGGGTGCTGTTGAATATGCAAAGGAACTCGGATGGGAGCATCCTCAAATCTGCCTCCATCTCGATCACGGCGATTCTTTCGAGCTTTGCAAGAGCTGCGTCGACATGGGCTTCTCTTCCGTTATGATCGATGCATCCTCCCTCCCATATGAGGACAATATCGCCCTCACCAGGAAGGTCGTTGAATATGCACACAAGTACGATGTGACCGTTGAGGCCGAACTGGGTGTCCTCGCAGGTGTCGAGGATGAGGTTTCCGCTGAGGAATCCCACTATACCAAGCCTGAGGAGGTAATTGATTTCGCTACCCGTACAGGTTGCGACTCTCTCGCCATCTCCATCGGAACATCCCACGGTGCATACAAGTTCAAGCCGGAGCAGTGCACAAGGGACCCTAAGACCGGTCGTCTTGTCCCTCCGCCACTCGCATTCGACGTTCTCCACGAGATCGAGAAGAAGCTCCCTGGATTCCCTATCGTACTCCATGGCTCTTCTTCCGTCCCACAGGAATATGTGG
This sequence comes from uncultured Bacteroidales bacterium, assembly GCA_900319685.1. GTDB lineage: Bacteria > Bacteroidota > Bacteroidia > Bacteroidales > UBA932 > Cryptobacteroides. The sequence continues at coordinate 2,082 of ONPI01000028.1, read as the reverse complement.
ACATCATCAATGCCAACGGTGGCAAACTTCCTGACGCTGTAGGTATTCCTGAGGAACAGCTTCGCGAGGCTTCCAAGAGCGCTGTCTGCAAGATCAACATCGATTCCGATTCCCGTCTTGCCATGACAGCCGCTGTCCGCAAGGTCTTCAACGAGAAGCCGGGCGAGTTCGATCCTAGGAAGTATCTCGGTCCTGCCCGTGATGAGATGAAGAAGCTCTACATGCACAAGATCGTGAACGTGCTTGGTTCCGACGGCAAGGCTGAATAATCCGGCAATTCGACCCTTAATCAGGCCTATTTGACCTTTAAAGAGACCGACATCCCGTCGGTCTCTTTTTTATCCCCACCCGTCATCCCCGACCTGTTCGGGGATCCCTTGCGTCAGCGGCTGCAACACCGGGCGCTTGCTGCTCCGCAGCCCTGTACGGGTAAATGCGCCCTAACGTTGCAGCCGACTGCCGCCGGGGAGGGCTTGTTCCGTTCGCCGTTTTTTGTTTATTTTGCATGTAAGAAATAGTCAGTTATGGATATCGTACAGATTATCGAGATAATAGCCCTTGTGCTCGGGATCCCCTACGTCGTATGCGAGGTCCTGCAGAAAAACGAGATGTGGTACTTCGGAATGGTCACCAGTACAGCCTGCGCCATCCAGTTCTTCCTGGAAAGTAATTGGGCGAATATGGGGTTGAACATCTATTACGTAGTGATGGCCGTATGGGGCCTGTACCAGTGGAAGAAGGACAGCCTGGCCCTGAATGCAGAGGACAAGGCCGCCGGAGAGGATATCCACCTCACCCACCTGTCCCTCAAGACAGGACTCTGGAGCCTCGCCATATTCATTGCAGGCACTGCGCTGCTTATCTGGTTGCTGGAAGTGCTTCACGACAGTAATCCGGTCCTGGATGCATTGTCCACGTCGCTCTGTGTGGTCGCTATGTTCTGGCTGGCCAGGTCGATCCCTTATCATTGGATCCTCTGGATAATCGGAGACATCATCCTGGTGGTGATGTGCTCGATGGCCGGGAAGATGTGGCTTACAATCCTTTATGCGGCATACGTGATTGCATCCGCCTATGGCCTGTTCCGCTGGTTCAAGAGAGGGAAATTCGTTGCTTAAACATCCTGATATGAATAGATCAAAATTCTTTTCCACCGTGGCGGCCTTGTTGTTCGCCATCGTCGGTGCCTTCGCACAGGAGAAAGAGACGGTCTTTGTGGACGCTTCCGTCTTCCCGCTTTACGGTAAGTGCATTGAGAATACTTCCGGGCGTTATGAAAGGCTCCCGCTTGCCTACAAGGATATATCCCGCGAGGCCCTCTGGAACCTCGGGAGGAACTCCGCCGGTCTGTATGTCCGTTTCTGTTCCAACTCCACCACGATTACTGCGCGCTGGAAGCCGACGAAGCATCATATGGCCCATATGACCGACGTGGGTGACAATGGACTGGACCTTTATATCCTTACTGGAAAGGATGGCTGGAGGTTCGCCGGAAGCGGATTCCTTTGGAAAGAGACTGAAGTAAGGACAAAGAAGCTGGTCAAGGACATGGATCCGGTCATGAGGGAATTTATGCTCTACCTTCCCCTGTATACCAATCTGGAAAGCCTGGAACTTGGATTTGATGAAGGATCGGTCTTCGAGGGCCCTGCGGTGCAGAGTCCGAAGTCAGGCAGTCCTATCGTGATGTATGGCTCCAGCATCCTGCAAGGGGGCTGTGCCAACCGTCCGGGAATGGCATTTACAGCCATTATCGGGCGCAGGCTCGACAGGGAAGTCATAAACCTGGGTTTCAGCGGCAACGCGGTAATGGACTATGAGATCGCTGAACTTATGGCGCAGGTCGAGAATCCGGCCGTATTCGTGCTGGACTATGTCCCTAATTCCGCAGTCGACCGGATTGAGGAAAGAGGAGAGAAGTTCTTCAGGATCCTGAGGGACAAGCATCCATCTGTTCCGGTGATATTCGTCGAGGATCCGACATATCCTCATTCAAGGTTCGACAACAGGATCCGAAAGGAGGTCGAAACCAGGAATGCCGCCCAAAGGGCCCTGTTCTTGAAACTGAAGAAAGCCGGTGAG
>ONPI01000092.1 GCA_900319685.1 uncultured Bacteroidales bacterium | reverse complement strand
GTTGCAGGCCTCGCACCTGCCTCCAGGTACGTTGAAGGAGAACCGGCCGGCCTTGAAGCCACGTACCTTCGCATCCGGCGTCTCCTCGAACAGGCTGCGGATGTCATTGAACACTCCGGTGAAGGTCGCCGGGTTGGACCGGGGCGACCTGCCGATCGGACTCTGGTCGATTTCGATGAGTTTGTCGATATTCTCAATCCCTGCCACCGAATCATAAGGCAGCGGACGCAGCTTCGAGCGGTAGAACTTGTTCTTGAGGACCGGCATCAGGGTCTCGTTGACCAGGGAAGACTTCCCGCTGCCGCTTACTCCCGCCACGCCGATGAAACAACCGAGAGGGAAATCCACGTCGATATCCTTGAGATTGTTTCCGCGGGCTCCCCGTATTCCCAGGGTAAGGCCGTTGCCCCGACGCCGCATTGACGGGACCGGGATGGATTTCCTGCCCTGGAGATAATCCAGTGTCAGGGATTTCCCGAATATGCAGTGCGGGACCTTCCGAGGCCCCATATCGTACTTCAGGAGATCTTTCAGAGGGGCGCTCAGGCATATCCTGCCGCCTTCTTCCCCGGCACCCGGACCTACATCCACCAGCCAGTCAGCATTCATCATCGTCTCCAGGTCGTGCTCGACCACCATCACTGAATTGCCTTCGTCCCGCAGTTCCTTCAGCGAGGATATCAGTTTCCTGTTATCCCTCTGGTGCAGGCCGATGGAAGGCTCGTCGAGGATGTAGAGCACATTGACCAGCTTCGAACCGATCTGCGTAGCCAGGCGGATACGCTGGCTCTCCCCGCCTGAAAGCGATGCCGTAGGGCGGTCCAGGGTAAGGTAATCCAGGCCGACGTTGAGCATGAAACGCACCCGGTCCCCGAGTTCCTTGAGAATATCCCTGGCTATGTTGTTCTCCCTTTCGTTCAGTTTGGACGGGAGGCTCGTGAACCATTCTTCCAGCTGCGTCATCTCCATGGCGGCGACATCGGAGATCGTCTTGCCGTCGATCTTGAAACACTTGGTGTTCTCGTTCAGGCGGGTACCGTGGCAGACCGGACATTCAACCTTGTCGTCGATGTCATCCACGATACCTCCGAAGGAAACCATTTCCGACAGATTGCCTTCCCCTATCCTGAAAAGCTCGTCGCTTCCGAATATGATGTGGGATATGGCTTCGTCGGGAACGGATGCTATCGGGTCGAACAATGAAAAACCGTATTTCCTGGCGATGGAACGGATGACGTCGAACTTCTTGGTCTCCCTGATCCGTCCCAGCGGGATGATGCCACCATCGGCTATCGACACGCTCCTGTCCGGGATTATGGTATCGATATTCACATCCACTATCATCCCGAGTCCCTTGCAGTGTGGGCAGTAACCTTCCGGGGAATTGAATGAGAAGGAATGCGGCGCCGGCTCCTGCAGGGACATGCCCGAATCCGGATCCACGAGATGCTTGGAGAAATGCTCCAGGGTATCTCCGCCGGCCTCCAGCATCGCCACAGAACCCTTTCCCAGGTTGAGGGCGGTCATCACGGAATCCCGGATCCGCTTCTGGTCTCCCTCCGAAGGCTTGAGTTTATCGACCACAAGCTCAATGAAATGGCCCTTGTAGCGGTCCAGGGCATCGACTTCATTCAGAGGCCGGATCTCGCCGTCAATCCTGACTTCGGTATATCCACGCCTCCTCAACTGGTCGAAAAGCTCCCTGTAGTGACCCTTCCTGCCTCTTACGAGCGGAGCGAGGAGATAGCACTTCCTGCCCTTGTAGCCCTCGATTATCAGGTCCACTATCTGAGCGTCCGTGTACCGTACCATCTCCTTTCCGGTCACCGGGGAATATGCCCTTGAGGCCCTGGCATAAAGGAGCCTCAGGAAATCGAATATCTCCGTAATGGTACCGACGGTGGACCGGGGGTTGTTGCCGGTTGTCTTCTGCTCGATAGCGATTATCGGGCTGAGACCTTCTATGCTCTCCACTTCCGGCTTCTCGAGAACTCCCATGAAATGCTTCGCGTAAGTGGAGAGTGTGTCCATATACCTCCTCTGGCCTTCGGCATAGACAGTATCGAAGGCCAGAGAAGATTTCCCGCTGCCGCTGAGGCCGGTCACCACGACGAAGGAGTCCCTCGGAATGTCCAAGTCGACTCCTTTCAGGTTGTGCGCCCTTGCGCCACGGATTTCAATGTATTCCTTGTATGGCATCCTTACCAGGCGAGAGCCGAAGCTCCGAGGATGGCTGCGTCAGATTCCTTGAGGGAGGAATAGACCAGCTTCACCTTGCCGCGCCACAGAGGCAGGACATTCGCATTCATCGACCTTTCGATCGGTTCGGTCAGGAACTCCTTGCTGCGGGCAAGGCCTCCGAAGAGGACTATGGCCTCCGGAGCGGAGAATGCGATGAAGTCGGCACAGGCGGCTCCCAGCAGGGTACCGGTATAGTCGAAGAGCTTCTTTGCGAGTGCGTCGCCTTCCTTGGCAGCATCGTAGATATCCTTGGAAGTGATGACGTCGAGGCTGCGCAGGAGCGAAGGCTCATCGGTCATGTCCAGCCACTCACGGGCTGTCCTGGCCATACCGATAGCGGAACAGTAGGCCTCGAGGCAACCGGTCTTCCCGCAATTGCACAAGCGGCCGTTATGCCTGACGATGGAAGTATGACCGAGCTCGCCGGCAAAACCATCGTGACCGTAAACTATCTCGCCATTGATGACTATCCCGCTTCCTACACCTGTACCGAGGGTGATCATTATGAAATTCTTCATTCCCCTGGCGGCTCCGTACGTCATCTCGCCCATAGCGGCGGCATTGGCGTCGTTTGTCAGGGAAACAGGAATTCCTCCCATCGCTTCCTTGAGCATCGCAGCGAAGTGCAGGGAACCAGTATGTCCCCAGGAAAGGTTGACGGCATTCTCAATGTCCCCGGTATAGTAGTTGGCATTAGGAGCACCTACGCCGATTCCCCGGATAGCTCCTTCAGCTCCGGCTTCCGCGATGATCTTCTTCAAGGCGGCAGCCAGTTCGGCTATGTATGGCTCAACAGTGTCATGCGTATCGGTGCGGATGACCGTCTGGGCGATGACCGTACCGCGAGCATCCACGACGCCGCATTTGGTGGTCTGTCCACCGACGTCGATTCCTATTACGAGATTCTGCTCCATATCCATCTTACTCTACGACGATATCCTTGTTGACGTTCTTGGAACCGGAAACGGCATAGTAAACCAGATAAGCCAGGCAGGCGATCAGCAGCCAGTAGCTCTGGAGCGAACCGACGTGGTCGGCAAGCAGGTTCTGGAAGAACGGAATGATTCCACCGCCGCATACGAGGGCCATGAAAATTCCGGATGCCGGAGCGGTGTACTTGCCGAGTCCCTCGACCGCAAGGTTGAAGATGGCTCCCCACATGATGGAGGTGCAAAGACCGCAGAGGAGTATGAATACGAGTCCGAGAGGCAGGGTCTTGCCGAAGAGGGTGACCTTGGCAGTCTCAGGGATGAATATCACGCAGACCAGGAAGAGGATTGCTACCAGGGAGGTCCACAGAAGCATGTTCTTGCTGCTGATCTTGGCTCCGAAGGATGCACCGAACAGACGGCCGATGAGCATGCAGAGCCAGTAGCCGCCGATCATGGTTCCAGCGAGTGCAGGACCAACCCAGTCGATTCCCGAATAGAAAACGTTGGCTGTGTTAGGAATACCGACCTCGATACCGACATAGAAGAAGATGGCGATTGCGCCGAGGAGGAAGTGACGGAAGGAAAGAGGTCCGTGAGGATCCTTCACTGCGGTTCCCGAGAGACGGGCAGCCTTCTCCTCCGCTGTCTCCATATGAGGTTCAGGGATATTCGTAAGAAGGATGACCACGAAAGCGATGGCGAAGATAGCCATGGCGATGATCATCACAGGAGCGGCCTTGGCAACGGTAGCGTTCTGGATGCTGCCGCCTACGAGCCAACCGACAAGGATAGGAGCGAGGGTTGCACCGATGGAGTTGCAGGAGCCACCCCACTGGATCAGCTGGTTACCCTTGTTGCCACCGCCACCCAGGGTGTTGAGCATAGGGTTGACGACGATGTTGAGCATGCACATCGAGAAACCTGCGATGAATGCGCCGAGCACATAGACAGGGAAGGACTCGGCATAACCGGAAAGGAACTGCACACCCACTCCGATGAATCCCACGACCACGGCGAGCAGGGATGTGAACTTGTAACCTTTCCTCTTGAGGATAAGACCTGCAGGAATACCCATACATGCGTAGGCGATGAAGTTCGCGAGGGTTCCGAGCTGGGACATGGCCTTGGATGCTCCGAACTGGTTGGTGACGACAACGCCCATCGATCCGGCGAGGTTGGTAACGAACGCAATCATGAAGAACAGCGCGAACATCACGATGATCACCGGAAGATTAGAATTCTTGTTTCCCATTTGATTCTAGTATTAAATTATGTTAGTGAATAATCTGAACGTAGGTATATCCTTACAAATTTAATAAAAAAACTTTTTATGTCAATCCTTCCAGCGGAGGGATACGATGCCCTTTGCCGGGACTCCGCAGTTGACGGAGTGGGACTGAGTCGTGAAAACCAGCTGCTGCCCGGTGTCCGTCTCATTGAGTATGATCACCCCGTAAGTACCGTCGGTATTCCTGTACACCTGGTATGTCAGTCCGGCGGCGGTATAACCGCTGGTTCCCACCCTGACGGCACCCGGGCGTATGACCTTGGAACAATGCGCTATGTTGTAGTAATGGGTGTACGGCTCTACCTTGACGTGATTCGCAGAGGCGATGGTAACCGCGCCCCAGCAGGTGGTGCAGGAACCGTTGGCCTTGGTATATGGCCCGTTCCTGTCATCCAGCATCAGGTTCCAGAGGGTGACTCCCCTGCCGTTCCTGGAAAGGGTGCCGAGGAATATGTCCTTGAAATCATGGATCAGGCAGCTTGCGAAACTGTAGTTCCAGGTACCGATCGAGGCTTCGGTGAAGTATATTTCCTTGTCCGGGGCTTCCCGCACGATACGGTCAAGCTCGGAGACGTTCCCTCCGTAATTGTGCCATGCAGAGCCGGCTATGTATGAAGAAGCCTCGGAATCCTGATACACCTTGAGCGGATACTGGACCTGGTCGGCCATGTTGTCGTAATTGTAATTATGGTCGAATATGAGTATCCTGGTGGACAGGCCTGCGGACTTGAGAGCCGGTCCGAGAACCTTGACGAAGTCCCGGCAATCCGTCCAGTACATCAGCATGGACATGGAATTGCCTGCGTTGAGAGGCTCGTTCTGAGGAGTTACCGCTGTCACATCCACCCCCTGGCCCTTCATATACTGGATCCATTTGACGAAATAGGCCGCATAATCCCCGTAGTGCTCCGGAGCAAGACGGCCTCCCGTCCAACTGTAATGGGCCGCCCCTGAAAGCTTCGCATCAGTCTTCATCCATCTAGGTGCCGTCCATGGGGAGCCGATGACCTTCACCCCAGGATTGATGGAATATATCTCCTTCAGGACCGGGATCACATATTTCACGTCCATCGGGTGCGGCGCGAAATTGCCTATACCCTCGGTGTCGCACCACGTGAAACGGCCGTCCTCCGACAGGCCGCTTTCACCATAATCCCAAGAAAAGTCACATCCTCCGATCGCCACCCTGACGAGGCTGCAGCCGATACCGTTTTCAGGGTCGAAAACCTGGCGGAGGAACTCGGTGCGCTCCTTCACGGGCATCTTGAGGATATTGTAGCAGGAAGACACCGTCAGCGCGGCACCGAAGCCCTCTACGGTCTGGTAAGTGTCTCCCGTGACCTTAACCACGTACTGCGGAGCGGTACCAGGCTTGGCGAAAGAATAGGTTGTCTCCTCGAACAACCTGAGCTTGTCGGCGGTGGTGGTGTACTGGAAAACGTCCTTGGATTCCTCGGGCGGCGTGACCGGATCATCCGGTTTGTCCTTCCCGTTCTCGCTGCAGGCACATCCGCATAGGAGGATTCCTGCGATAATGTATTTCAATGCATTGCCCATATCGGTCCAATATAGGAATTTTTTACATAAAGGCCGCCGCTTTCCCCAAAGCGACGGCCTGTTGTATATAAAACGAACTTAACAAATAGACAACAAAAAGAACTTTTGTATGTCCGAAAGCAAATATATTAAGTATTTTCTTAACCTCAAAGGATTTTTTGAAATTTTTAAAACGATTTACAGTTATAACTTATTATCCGTTCCTGTACTCGCTCGGAGTCATGCCGGTGTGAGCCTTGAAGAACTTGTAGAATACGGACGGATTCGGGAAATTCAGTTTATAGACGATTTCCTTGATCGGGGCATCAGTATATTTCAGCATGTTCTTGGCTTCGAGGATCACGAAGGAGTCGATCCAGGCAGGCCCTGAGCGGCCGCTCACCTGCTTTATCAGCTTAGACAGGTATTTCGGAGTCAGGCCGAGACGGCCGGCATAGAATGACATGTTGCGCTCCGTGGAATGATATTCGGTGACCAGGGACATGAAGTGCTCGAACACGAGCTTGACCCTGGTAGCGGATGAATGCGGGAAGGCCGTATCCGGCATTTTCACAAAGTTGTTCTCGAACAGTCCGGCAATGAAATAGAAGAAAGACGCGATCAGCGAGCCTACCGCTTCCTTCTTGTTCGGGACATCGGTCTCCATCACCACACCCAGCAGGTCGATGTACTTGTCGCAGAATTCCAGTTCCTTCTCGTCGAGCATGACGCAAGGATCGGCAAGCAGCGTGAGCCTGTCGTCGAATA
>ONPI01000195.1 GCA_900319685.1 uncultured Bacteroidales bacterium | reverse complement strand
CCATCGTGAGTTCCGGGAATAAAAAACTTGCTGTGTGTGTGGCCGGAGCAGGTCTGAAAAATAGTGACAATATCCAGCTTGACACCAAACGGAACGCGCCGTGGCAGCATTTTATCCTGAACTATCTCGGGAATGGCTATTATACCATCTGTGCCAATCACTCCGGCCTGGCTATGGATGTCAAAGGCGGCAGCCTTGCCAACAAGGCGAATGTGCAGCAATACAAGGCCAATGGCACAGACGCGCAGATCTGGAAGATCCGGAAAAGCCATTCATTCCCGTTACCGACGGCAAATTCACCGTATGGAATGCGGCCACGATGAACTCCAACCCCGAGTACAACTTCATGATGGACCGCTACTTCACCTACGGTTTCCTCTCCGACGTGATCGAGCCCTGGGTCCTTCTGAACATCAGGCTCACCAAGGAGATAGGCACCCGTGCGCAGGTTTCCTTCACCGCCAACAACGTCACCAACACCAGCCGGTACCATACCAACAGGAATACCAATTCCAAGACACAGCTTTACCCGAATATGTACTTCGGAGCAGAATTGAAAATCAATCTATAATACAAAACTATTATGAAGCGTTTCTTAACAATTTTGGGCATCGTGGCTGTAGCAGCCACCGCCCTGCTTTCCACTTCCTGCAACAAGCCGGATGAGACTGCAAAGAAATTCGTCCTCACTGTGAACATCTCTCTTCCTGCAGGTGTTTCAGAAGTGAGCAACGTCGTTGCAGAGGCCGCAAAGGGCAACACCGTCACCCCTCTCTCAATACTCAAGAACGGCAGCGCGCTTTCCGCAACCGCAACCCTTCCCCAGGGAGACTACAAGGTTTCCGTGAACGCTGACGTCACCGCCAAGAAGAAGGCCGTCGGTGCCGGCGAAGTCTCTCTCTACGAGGACAAGACCATCACGGTCACCCTCGCCGAGACGGCTGTTTCTCCTATCATCATCAAGGCTGTCCAGTATACTCCCGGCAAGATGGCTTACATCCAGCCTCTGAGCGACACCTGGATCGAGCTTGTGAACAACTCCGACGAGGTCCAGTATCTCGACCAGATCATGCTCTTCGGCGGCATGGGCCGTCAGACCAAGCCTAACGCATGGCAGGCAAACGGCATGGAGAACCTCTACGGCGGTGTGACCCAGAGCCCCGTCTATGCATTCCCCGGCAACGGTACCGATTACCCTCTCCAGCCCGGTGAGAGCGTAGTCATCGCAAACGCTCCTATCAATCACACCGCGCAGGGTGAAGGTTTCGAGAACTGCGCAGACCTTTCCAAGGCGAACTGGGAGTTCTACGCTGCATACAATGCAAAGGACACCGACTATGAGGGTATCCCCAACATGGAGCTTGTGGTCGCATTCTTCACCAGCCAGCTGAACTGGGGCCAGAACTTCTTCGGATGGGCCGGCCTTATCGCAAAGCTTCCTGCCGGTGTCACCCCTGCACAGTATGCTGCAAACCCTGAGAACGTGATGACCACTCCCGGTACCACTTCCTCGATGCAGTACCTGATGATCCCCAGCGAGTATGTGCTTGACGCCATCGATGTCTGGGAGGCAGATGCTGAGGAACACTATCCTACCTTCCTCCCCGTTGACGACGCAGAGGGTATCCTCGGTCCCGCAGCATGGAGCGGACAGGGCGTACGCCGTAAGGTCACCAAGATCGAGAACGGCCGCGCATACTACAAGGACACCAACAAGTCCTCAGCTGACTTCGTTGTCGGCAAGGTTGTCCCCGGTGCAAAACCCACAGCAGTAGATGCCGAATAAGTTTCATAGGATTTGTGCAATGCTTCTCCTGCCGCTGCTTCTCGCTCCGGCAGGGGAGGCCTTTGCCCAGGTCTGGCACCAGAAAAGGGACAACGACATAAAGAACGTCCGGAGCGGAAGCTCTTCTCCCGTATCCCTTTTCTATAATCCTACGGAAGACTGGAAGGCGGCCATCGCCTCCTGGAATTACGAAAAAGGCGATTTCCACCGGCCGGACTCTCCCGCAGGGAAGAGCGAGCTGGACCTTTCCGTGGAGGAACTTGGCACCATAGGTAAGATCCGTACGTCCGGTAGTCTCAGATACCGCAATACCAAGGATTTCGACCGCAACTGGAATTCCCTGACCGGCAACGATCCCGACAACCCGTACGTCATCTGCGACACGCTTGCCGACAATTCAGTCACGGAGCGTTTCGACATCGACGGAGTCCTGACCTGGAACTTTTCCGAAAGGTGGGTCGTCGCCGGCAAGATAGGCCTTACCACCGCGACTCTCACCGATTCCAAGGACCCTCGTCCCAAGAACGACATCTCCAGGATCCCTCTTACGCTCGGTTTGGAATACCGGCTGGGAAACGGTTTCAGGATTGGCCTGTTCGGCGGGGCGGAACTGTT
>ONPI01000191.1 GCA_900319685.1 uncultured Bacteroidales bacterium | reverse complement strand
TTCTTCGCTGAATGTCGGAGAGGAAGTAATATTGGGTTGGGCACCAAACAGGGTAGTGAAGATCAAGTTCCTGGGAGGGACTTCCTTCGAGGTGCTTTATTCAGAAAACTCCAAGCTCCGCAAGGGCGACAGGTTCGAGTCCTCCGAATTCATCCTGGGCGTCCCGCTTTTCATCTCTTCCGTACTCCGGGCGGATGGTACAAGCACTCCGCCCTATGTGGCGGCCAAAGCTGAAGGTCTCAACGTACTGGATATAATCAAGTAGAATGTGCAGCTGGGACTGCGGATCAGAATCGCAGTCCGACTCCCATTTCCAAAGAAGGGTTCCTGAATGTGATGGAACTTATTCCGAGGGAAGCGGTGAAATTGCTGATGTCCAGGACTATACCGGCATCGGCGCAGGCACCTTTGAATGAATACTCTTCCACCTTCGCCCAACTCCCTGAGGCTTCTTCCCATAGGGTTGTCCTGTTTCCGTAGCCGCTCCCTGCGTATATGCCGAGAGGCCCGGCGATCTTGAATATCACTCCGGCGCCAAGATTCCACGCGGGATGCTTTTCCCGGCCGGTAGTCCAGATGATCGTCCCTTCTGAGGTCCCGTCGCTGGAACAGACTGACTCGTGGATGTCCTTCGTGAAGTTGGACCGCCCTTTGATGTAGAACCCCAACCTGTTGTGGGTCACTGTGGCCATCGCGCCGTAAGTCAGGGTGGAAGGTTGCCAGCCTGCAATCGCTATCGCTCCGAATTGCCACGGGTGATGGGATTCCCGGTCAAGCCGAGTGGATTCCCGGTCAAGTTGATGGGATTCCCGGTCAAGCCGGGAATGACGGGGTGCCTCGGCACCGTATGCATCATGCCCGGCGAAGCGAAGAATCTCCTCAGCCTCAGGCGACCAGTTAATTTCCGGCAGCGGAGATGTCCCAGTGGAAGGCTTGACAGGCGATACTTTGGCCGCCATTGCATCCGGTTGGAAAGCCACGGTGTACCTGCGGCGTATCCGCTCGTATCTCTCCCTCTGGCGGGTGGTCATTCCTTTTGAACTATTCTGAAGTGTAGTCCTGAGACTGGACACCTGTTCCAGCAACGACTTGAGTTCATCCGCCTCGATCTTCTCTCCGCGCTGAGCCCTGTCGCGCATCAAGATGCACCTGTCGACTATGGTCTCATAGTGGTCCAGTGCAAGATCCATCTTGGAATCTTGACCATATGCCGCTACTTGGAAGAACAACGGTACAAGGGTGATTACGAAATACAGGAACCAACGCATACTGTTGCAAATGCACTTAAAAATGTGGATATTTGGGTATGGATAATACCTCGGGATTCTTTGATACGCCTTCGGCGGAAGCGACCCCTGCCACTGAGGCAAGGGAACTTGTCAGTTCTTCCGAAGGAGGATATTCCGAAATCTGGAGGATCGACCGTTCCGGACGTTTCCGCGTGCTGAAGTACCTCAAGGAGGAATATAGGGAAGTGCCTGTATATGAGAGGCTTCTCAAAAAAGAATTCGAAATAGGGTATTCTCTGAGGCACGAGAACATCTGTGAGTATTATTCATTCTTCAAAGATCCATCGCTTGGCAATTGCATTGAGATGGAATGGGTGGACGGTCGAACCCTCGAAGCTTTCCTGGCCGAGGGAAAACCGGAAAGAAGCGTTTGCGACAAGATTGTGGGGGAGATTTGTTCTGCCTTGTCGTATATGCATTCCCGGCAGGTCCTCCACAGGGATTTGAAACCTTCGAACATCCTCATTACATATTCCGGCAACAATGTAAGGCTCATCGACTTCGGCCTCTCAGACGCGGACTCTTCCTCCATCTTGAAGAACCCTGCCGGGACAGCAGTATATGCAGCTCCGGAGGTTCGCGAGGGCGGCAAGGCGAACGTGCGGAGTGACTTGTATTCCCTGGGAATGGTGATGTCTCTGTTTCCTGTGAGGAAGTATTCTTCAGTCGTCCGTAAGCTTTGCTCTCCAAGGCCGGAGAACCGGTATGCTTCTGTGGCGGAGGTCACAAAGGCACTGAAGAGCAACTGGTCAGTTGTAGCTGGAGTTATATTCATCCTATTCATTGCTCTTATGGCAATAATTCCGCTTTTCGAAAGGCGCAATTCGACTACGGAACCTCCATATAATGAAGCTATTGAGGATAGTGTATCCACTATCGGCACACAGAATGACAGCTTAAGTCTTCCAGATCCTTCGGAGCCTGCTCCCGTTTCAGGTCAGGGCACTTCTTCCGTGCCAGTGGACAAGCCTAAGCCTAAGAGCAAGCAGCCGGCCAGTCGCAAGGACTCCTCCACGATTTCCGCATCTGCGGCCTCCGGCTCGGCAGGAACCATGTCAGCAGGAGACCGCCTGAAGGAACTGTATCCGGATCTGAAGCTTGCAGTCGGAGAAGCACTGCAGTGCCCGACGCTGCTGAACAACGGATTCGGCGGGCACAGGATCGAGGGAATCGG
>ONPI01000050.1 GCA_900319685.1 uncultured Bacteroidales bacterium | reverse complement strand
CAACCGCGCTGCCCCTCGACTTGCATGTGTTAAGCCTGCCGCTAGCGTTCATCCTGAGCCAGGATCAAACTCTTCTTTGTATATACACATATAAAATTCTAGTCAGATCCCGACAGCTTATATCTTACCAAAAGAAATCAACGCTCTCGTTCTTGTTCTCGGTACTTTTTGCTTGTACTAATCTTTCAATATTGTCAATGATCTTCCCGGTTCATTTCGAAACGGGCTGCAAAGATAACCACTTTTTCTTTCTTCCCAAACTTTTTTTGGAAAAAATTTTCACTTGTACCAGACAGCAGGTTCCGGACCCATCTCGTAAACGAGTTCTCCACCGTTCACGATGTCATCGTATTCGATGTATCCGAGCTTGTGTTTCCTGCCGTTCAGCGTAACGCTCTGGATGTAGGGGTTATCCGGGCTGAGGTTGCGCGCCTTTATCCTGAAGAATCCGCCGGCCACTTTCACGTCGGCTTCGTCGAATACCGGAGCTCCGAACCAGTACTTCGTGGATGCCGGCTCGATCTCGTAGAAGCCGAGGGCGGACAGGACGTACCAGGCGCTCATCTGCCCGGCATCTTCGTTCCCGCATAGTCCGTCATCGGAGTTCCTGTAGAACTCGGAATAGACCCTCCGGACCAGGTCGGATGTCTTGCCGGGTTCTCCTGCCATCGTGTAGAAATAGATGATATGGTGGCTCGGTTCGTTGCCGTGGGCATACTGGCCTATAAGGCCGGTAATGTCGCCTGAGACATTCTCCCCTTCGATCCTCGAGTCAGCGCAGAACAGACTGTCAAGCCTTTCGACTAACTTCTCGCGGGAACCGTAGAACTCCACGAGCCCCTTGTAATCATGAGGGACAAGCCAGGTGTATTGCCATGCCGTGCCTTCGCAATAGTCGTTCCCGCCGTGTTCCGACTCGAACGGATTGAAAGGCGTGACCCAGCTTCCGTCCGAATTCCTGCCACGTGCGAACAAGGTTTCCGGATCCATGTAATGCCGGTATGACTTGCTCCTGGCGTCGAAATACTCGGCGTCCTTAGTCTTGTTCAGGAAGTATCCGGCGTTGGCGGCTGCCGCGTCGGCAATCGCATATTCCATGTCGTAAGCAACGGCCTGGAGCATCTTGTCCGAAGGGATGTAGCCGTACTTGAGCCGGTGGTCGAGGCCGCGGATAGTGTCCATCGCGGTGCTCTTGACCGCCTCCCAGGCAAGGTCGGGGTCGAAACCGTCGAAATCCTTGACGATTGCGTCGGCGACGGCGATTATGCCCGGGTTCCCCACCATGCAGAAGGTCTCGTTGCCCATCAGGTGCCAGACCGGGAGCCTGCCCTGCTGCTTGTAAATATGGAGCATAGTGTTGACCATATCGTTCTCTCTCTCAGGCTGCAGGATGGTCATGAGCGGCATCTGAGCCCTGTAAGTGTCCCAGAGTGAGAAGGTGGTATAGTTGACGAACCCCTCGGAAGGATGTATCTGGTCGTCAGCGCCCCGGTATTCCCCGTCCACGTCGCAGAATTCGCTCGGGACGATCATGGTATGGTAGAGTGCAGTGTAGAATATAGTCCTGGCATCCTGGTCGGAAGTCTGGATGCGGATTTTCTTGAGCTCTTCGTTCCAAGCTTTGTGTGCAGCTTCTGCCGTGGCATCGAAATCCCAGCCATCGAGTTCAGCTGCCATGTTGGCCCGGGCTTTATCTTCGTTGACCGGGGATACAGCCACTTTCACCAGGATCTGTTCTCCCTCCTCTGTGTGATAGTTCGCCCTTCCGAATACGGCCGGGAGTCTTTCCCCCTTAGGCCCGAGTGTCTCTGACTGGATCCTCTCGAAGGAATCGAAAGGCTTGGAGAACTCTGCCCTGAAGAATATTTTCTGATTCTTCGCCCAGCCGAAAGAGAAGCGATACCCTTGGATTGTGCAGCTGTCCACCATCTCGATGCAGGCGTCACCGGGATGGTCCCAGCAACCTCCGTTACAAAGGTCGAAAACGATGGCGGCGCTGTCTGAAGCCGGGAAGGTATAGCGGCTGAGTCCGACCCTGGAGGTGGCGGTCATTTCCGCGGTTATCCCGTACCTGGTGAGCGGGACACTGTAATAACCCGGCCTGGCGACCTCTTTCGTTCGGTCGGCATATGACCACATTCCGGTCTTCTGTGCAGCCTCGATTGCTTCCGGGCTGTCATTTTCCGGCAATCTTCCCCGGTCGTAGGTCACTTCGCCCGTAACCGGCATCACGGTTATGTCGAACAGGTCACCGATCCCGGTTCCGCTCAGATGCGTATGGGAGAACCCGATCACCGTCGAGTCCGACGAGTGGTATCCCGAGCACCAGTCCCAAGTCTGCGGGATGCTGGTAGGACCCAGTTGTACGGCTCCGAAAGGTACGCTTGCACCTACGAATACGTGTCCGTGTCCGCCTGATCCGATGCGGACATCCACGAATTGGGTGAGATCCTCATTTACGGTTGTCTGTTCTTCGCAAGCGGCCATCAGCGCACCGGCGGAAAGGATAAGCAATGATACGATTTTCTTCATAAGGAGGTACCGATTGTATTGATGCAATCGCTAATTTACGATTCTTTATTGAGAAGAAGTAGATTTTGATTAAATTTGTATATTGGTAAACAATTACGTTTATGGGCTTTTTTACATTTCCGGGCGAACAGGAACACAGGAAATTCAATTACAGGCCAATCTACTACGACCCTGCAGAAGAGGAGCGCAAGCAAGTATTCGGAAAGGTCGACGGGAGGCTTGAAAAGGAGAAGGAAGACGGTGAGTACAAGCCGGGCTCCTACATCCGTGGTTCATTCCGTGACGGCAACTATGCGCGAAGGAGCCGTTACACCCTCGCCCAGAGGATCATCGGCATAGTCGGACTGATCCTGCTGGCCATCGTTCTGGTCTACCTCTGCAAGTTCTATTCGCTGCTGTAGGATGGATCTGAGGATTCTGCCAGGCAATATCGCCAACATGATAGCCGCGGGAGAGGTCGTCCAGAGACCTTCTTCCGTGGTCAAGGAACTTATGGAGAACTCCGTGGATGCAGGAGCCGGAGATATCTCGGTGGTGATCACCGATTCCGGAAGGACCCTCATCCAAGTCATAGACAACGGTTCTGGAATGACTCCGGACGACGCTGTTCTTTGCTTCGAGCGCCACGCAACATCCAAGATAGCTACGGCTGAAGACCTCGACCAGATAACCACGTTCGGGTTCAGGGGAGAAGCCCTGGCTTCGATAGCGGCCGTATCCGAGGTGACTCTGCGCACCAGGGTTCCGGAGAGCGAGACAGGCTGCCAGGTTGTGTTCGCCGCCTCCAGCCACGTCTCGACGACTGAAGCGGCGACTCCTGTAGGAACGAACATCGCGGTCAGGAACCTGTTCTACAATGTTCCGGCGCGGCGGAAGTTCCTCAAGTCGGACAACGTGGAGTTCAAGCATATCGTCGAGGAATTCACCAAGGTTGCGCTTACCAGGCCGGAGATAGCATTCTCCCTCAGCCACAACGGCAAGGACATATTCGTGCTGAAGCCGGCAAAGTCGCTGAAATTCAGGATCACGGACCTGTTGGGGATGAATGTCTCCGGGGATGTGCTGGATGTCTCTGCAGACACTTCCGTAGTCAGCTTGAGAGGTTATGTGGGGCGTCCGGATGCAGCCAGGAAGACATTGGGCAACCAGTATTTCTTCGTCAACGGCCGTTTCTTCCGCAGCCCTTACCTGCACAAGGCAGTCATGAAGGCATATGAGGGTTTGATCCCGGAAGGTTTCACCCCGTCATACTTCATCTATCTTGAGACTGATCCGCATTCCATAGACGTGAACGTCAGCCCTACCAAGACGGAAGTGAAGTTCGAGGACGAGTCCTTCGTATTCCAGGTCATCAATGCCTCGGTCAGGGAAGTCCTTGGCAAGAACTCTTTTGCCGGCGGCATAGACTTTTCCAATCCGGAAGCCAATGACATGCCGGTGCTGGGGAGGCATTTCTCTGAATACAAACCCGATTCCGCTCCGCAGGTGGAAATCGATTTCGACTACAACCCGTTCGATACGGGAACCGCGTCCGGGACGGGCGTCCATCCGGGCCCGGTTCGCTGGACCGACCAGCGGGATGACTATGGGAAATTATTCGAGGACAATGCGTTGCCGCTTTCCCAGACAATTATCCTGGCAGGGAAATATATCCTTTCTCCAGTCAAGGATGGTTTGATGGTGGTCAATGTCAAGCGTGCACGTGAAAGGATCCTCTATGACCGGGCGCTTGCTGCCCTGACCAGGAACGAGCATGTAACCCAGAACAATATGTTTCCGGTCAAGGTGCAGGTCGGTGTTGAGAACAGGACCATATTCGACGAGAATGCAGCCCTGCTTTCATCCCTTGGATTCGACATCTCTCCGTTCGGGACAGATACCATCGTGGTGAACGGAGTCCCGGAAGGATATTCCGGGGAACAGGGAAAGGTTCAGACCATGGTCCAGGACCTGCTGCTCATCCTCTCGGACGACAGTAACCGCCTGCCTGGAGTGATGGAATCCGCGATGGCAGAGAAAATCGCCCTCCTGGGGGCTTCGGCTTCGGATCCGGTGACTTCTCCGTTGGAGGCCCGCCACATCCTGGACGCCCTCCTGGCCGGAGGAAATCCGGAATTGACGGCCAACGGAAGGAAGATAATGGCGATCCTTCAGACGAGCCAGGTTGAAAAACTTTTTTGAATACGATAGTTTATGGCACAATACAACAGGCTTTTCGGCAACATCCCTACGGCGACCAGGAACCTTTTCCTGGTCAACGCCCTGATGTTCATCGCGACTTGCATCAACCAGAATTACATGGTAGCCACATTCGCGATGTTCTTCCCGACTTCGCCTTTCTTCCACTGGTGGCAGCCGGTCACCCACATGTTCATGCACGGCGGCTTCTGGCACATATTCCTGAATATGTGGTGTCTCCTGATGTTCGGCTCCGCCCTGGAAAGGAGCATAGGTTCAAGGAAGTTCGTGCTGTTCTATTTCGTCGCGGGTCTCGGCGCCGTGGCGGTACATACCCTCGTACAGTATCTTCAGGGCCCGATACTCAATGTCCCGACATTGGGAGCATCCGGAGCCATATACGGCATCCAGATTGGATATGCGATGCTTTATCCTAACGACATCTGGACCCTGGTGTTCCCTCCGGTATCCCTCAAGGCCAAGTGGTTCGTGCTGATATTCATAGCCATCGAGCTCTTTACCGGCATTACCGGGACGGCAGACGGAGTGGCCCATTTCGCGCATCTGGGAGGAGCTTTGTTCGGTTTCCTGCTGATGCTGTACTGGAAGAAGACCGGAAAGATTTACAGGAACTGGAATTAAGGTAAGATGAGAGGAAGTCACCAGGGCAATCAATTCACGGGCGTCGTTGCGAGGGCATTGATGCTCCTGGCCGCTTTCCTGCTGTTCCTGAGCTACGCATCAATGGTGGTGAACCCTTCCAAGGGTTGGTACATGACAGCCTTGGGGCTCCTTTTCGTGCCCATAGCCGTACTGAACGTGATATTGCTTTTCTGGGCCATCAACCGTCGGTCCAGGTCCTTCCTGATACCCCTCCTGGCCCTGCTCCCTTCGATGATATTCATCGGCAAGTACCTGCAGTTCAGTTCCGGAGCCGTTGAACCGGTGTCCCCGACGGTCAAGATACTCACCTACAACACCGGGCATTTCATGCTTGGCAGGAAACCGGAATTCAAGGAGGAAGGGGGACCGTTGGCCTGCATGGATTCCGTCATCAGGTTCGTCCAGGAATCGGATGCCGACATAGTCTGCCTGCAGGAAGTCAACCTCCCCGGGGAGTATGATGTCACCAAGTTCATACGCGAGCATTTCCCGGAATACAATGCCGGTTACTTCATGTTCGTCACCGATAAAGGTACTTATGGCAATGTCACCCTGAGCCGTTTCCCGATTACCGGGAAGGGCAGGCTGAAGTTCGACATGAGTTCCAACCTTGCCATCTACACCGACCTGAAAGTTGGAGAGGAATCTACCCTGAGGGTATATAACTGCCATTTCGAGAGCTACAACATCTCGCTCATGAAGCTGGCGAAGTCCTGGCGTCGGGACAGCACCATCGTCCAGGATACCGAAGAAAGGGTAAAGCGTTCCATCAGGCGGAGGTCCGAGCAGGTGGACCAGGTGATGGAGGACATCGAGAACTGCCCTGTCGAAGCCCTCGTTGCCGGGGATTTCAACGACAATCCGATGTCATACACCTATTACAGGCTCATGAGGGACAGGAAAGACACCTTCGTCGAGGCCGGGAAAGGCTTCGGAGCCACATATTCGATGCTTTGGCCTTTTGTCAGGATAGACTACATCCTGTATCCGAAGCAGTTTGGCGCAGTCTCCCACAGGATCCCGCACCTGAAGTATTCAGACCATTATCCGGTCATTGCCGAGATCAACCTCTGATGATCTCAACCTGGCCGTCCAGCCCTATCTTGATAATCTGTGAAGCCGAACCGGTGGCTCCAGCTTCGAGCCTCGGATCGACCGTGTAGTCCACCGCACCGGATATGTCGGGAGAGATGTCCTTGAACTTCTTCGGGGTAGGTTCGCCCGAAATGTTTGCGGATGTCGAGACGATCGGCCGGCCCAGCTTGTAGCATAGCTGGCGGCAGAATTCCATCATCGGGATCCTTATGCCGACGGTGCCGTCGGAAGCCACCGCATTGAAGGCCAGGTGGTACCTGTCGGCCTTCGGCGAGGCTCCTTCCTCGGGCGCAGGATAGGTCTTGGCGCCAGGATAGATCAAAGTCATCGGCTTGTCGTTGACTTCCACGAGATCGATCGCCATCGGAGGAATCTCTTTCACATAAAGTCCGACCTGGTCCAGGCTGGCAGCCAGAAGAACCAGGGACTTGCTGTCTTCACGCTGCTTGATGCTGAATATCCTTGCGACTGCATCCGGGTTCGTCGCATCGCATCCCAGGCCCCATACGGTGTCCGTAGGATACAGGATCACACCGCCTTCCTTAAGAACGGCCAGGGTTTCGGCCATGACTTCATCAATGCTTTTCTTGGTCATCTTGCAAAACTTATTTCATAAAGTGGAGATAAACGGCAGCAACCGCTGTGACGGCCGCAGTCTCGGTTCTCAGCCTGGAAGGTCCGAGGTGGACAGGTATGAAACCGTGTGCCAGGGCGAGTTCCGCCTCCTGCGGGGAGAAATCTCCCTCCGGCCCGATCATCACCGCGATGCTGCAGCCTTCCGGAGCACCAGCAAGCACCTCCGTTACGGATTTCCTCGGAATATCCTGGTCTTCGAAGCAGTAGCAGATCATCTTTATGCCAGCTGTGCAGCCGGTGATGAATTCCTTTACTCCGACAGGATCGGACACGCCCGGGAGGCTTGACTTGAGGCTCTGCTTCATGGCGGAGAGGACTATCTTGCGGGATCGTTCGGATTTGAACACCTTACGTTCGCTCCGCTCACCGATGAGTGGGGAGATCACGTCGACACCCAGTTCGGTGGCCTTTTCGACGAACCATTCGAACCGGTCGTTGTTCTTGGTCGGGCAGACCGCCATGTCCAGGTGATAGGGATGCGATCCCCAGCCATGGAAGGTCTCCAGGATTGCAGCGGAGGCAGCTTTCGGTGAATCGTCATCCAAGCGGCACCGGTACATGTTCCCTACCCCGTCCACGACGGAGATCTCATCTCCCGAACGATGTCTCAGCACCCTTACGCAGTGGATGCTTTCCCCCTCGTCGAGGTACACCGTGTTCCCGTCTGTCTGCCAAGCGTAAAAAATCTCCATGATGCAAAGATACAAATTGCTCTTTAAAGACTATCTTTGCTGATATGAAAAAGCGTTTCGTATCATTGGATGTCCTCCGGGGCATAACCATAGCATTCATGTGCATAGTCAACAATCCCGGAACCTGGTCCCACGTATTCCCTCCGCTGAGGCATGCCGCCTGGACGGGATGCACTCCTACCGACCTCGTTTATCCGTTCTTCGTATTCTGCATGGGTTGCGCGATGGCATTTTCGTTCACCAAATATGAAAAGGTCGATGCGCGTGCATATCTGAAAGTACTCAAGAGGGGAGCGCTGATATTCCTGGTCGGCCTTGCGCTGAACCTGTATCCGTTCTTCCCGACTTCCCTTCACGACGAATCCATGTCGTTCGGGCAGAATTATCTCTGGTGGCTGCAGCACAGGAGGATATTCGGAGTATTGCAGAGGATCGGTCTTTCCTACGCCATCGGCGGCTGCCTTGCCCTTTGGCTGAGGAAGCCGGGCAAGATAATGGGAGCGATTGCTGCACTATGCATCGTATATACCGGCATCCTGCTGATATTCGGAAGGGATCCTGGAGCTTTCACCCTTGAAGGCAACGTGTCGGTGCGGATCGACCGATGGCTTATCGGCGGGAACCACTGCTATCACGGATACAACGGGACGGACTTCGACCCTGAAGGACTCCTGGGTTCGATGACAGGAGCCTGCACCTGCCTGCTGGGTTATCTCATAGGTTCAATGATCATCCGTTCCCAGCGCAGGATGACAGCATCCTGGTCTCCAGAGCCGTACAAGGTCCTGCCGGAAGGCGAACCTCTCGAGGTGGTGAGGATAAAGAATTCTCCTGACCGGGTGGCTCTCAGGATATCGGTGTATGGTGCTTGTTCCCTGATTCTGGCCATGGTGCTGAGCATTTGGATTCCGATCTGTAAGCCGCTGTGGTCAGCCTCATATGTCTTCTATGCCGGAGGATGGGCCATGCTGGCTCTTTCGTTCCTGATGTATGTTGTTGACATTAAAGGTCATAGCAAACCTTTCACGCCTTTCAGGGCGATGGGTATGAACCCTCTTATGGCATTCATCTGCTCAGGAGTGATAGCTAAGAGTTACACTTTCTTCTCCTTCTCCCCGAGCAGCATTTTCGGTGCGAATGAATATACCTCGTTGCTCTATGCCCTGATTTTCACCACCGTGATCTTCTGTATCCTATGGGTCCTCTACCGGAAGAATATCGTCATCAAGCTCTGATTCTGAGGGCCTGACGTGGGATAAAATACGTAAAAAAGTGCAAAAATGCATTGGAATTTTAAGAAAACTATGTAATTTTGCGCCGTAAATGCGATTTTAAATAACTCTAGTTATATTTAAATTATTATGAAGAAGGTATTTATGTCTATCGCAGTCGTAGCTCTTATGGTAGCTGTGTCTGCTTGCGGTAACAAGAAGGCTGAGGCTGCTGCTGATGCTGCCGCTGAAGAGGCTGTTGAGGTAGTCGAGGAAGTTGCTGACACTGTCGAAGCTGTTGTCGACTCTACCGTAGCCGCCGCTGAGGAAGTTGTTGAAGAGGTTGCGAAGTAATTTCTTTGACTTAGTACTTTAGCCCCTTGCGTGGGGGCTTATTTTTTTGCAGTATCCGGGAAATCCCCGGATACTGCAATTTTTTTGCGTACATTTGTAGTATGGCAAACAAGGAAAAGACAATCTGGTTCTGCTCGAACTGCGGCAATGAGTATTCCAAGTGGATGGGGCGCTGTCCTGCATGTGGTGAATGGAATACGATGGTGGAGCATAAAGTGGTCACCGGCAGCGGGAAGGCCGTGCATTCGGATTCGGTACCCGGAGGCGGGAATTCTCCGAAGAAACTGTCGGAGATCGACTCCCGTACGGAGAACAGGATTTCTCTGAACAATGCCGAGGTTGACAGGATCCTGGGCGGGGGCATCGTGGAAGGGTCGCTGGTCCTGATCGGCGGCGAGCCGGGAATAGGCAAGTCCACGCTTTCCCTCCAGATTCCGCTTGGATGCCCTGCACTGAGGACATTGTATGTAACCGGCGAGGAGAGTGCCAGGCAGGTGAAGATGCGTGCCGACCGCCTCGGAGGTGACGCCTCCTCCTGCGAAATATTCAGTGAGACCTTGATTGAAACCATAGTCGCCCAGGCCAGGGAGATGAAGCCGGACCTTATGGTCGTGGATTCCGTCCAGACCATGTATTCGCAGAATGTGGATTCCATGCCCGGGTCCGTGACCCAGATAAAGGAAGTGGCCTCCATCCTCCTCAGGTTCGCCAAGGAGAGCGGCATTCCCGTGATCCTTATCGGACATATCACCAAGGAGGGTTACATCGCCGGCCCCAAGGTACTCGAGCATATCGTGGACGTGGTGCTTCAGTTCGAAGGTGACAACAGGGGCTCGTACAGGATCCTGCGAAGCATCAAGAACCGTTTCGGCTCGACTTCCGAACTGGCT
The DNA here is from genome assembly GCA_900319685.1 of uncultured Bacteroidales bacterium. Taxonomy (GTDB): domain Bacteria; phylum Bacteroidota; class Bacteroidia; order Bacteroidales; family UBA932; genus Cryptobacteroides. Next base: position 7,873 of record ONPI01000050.1, on the reverse strand, counting down.
GTGTTCGAGATGACCGGAAAAGGTCTCCGCGAGGTGGCCAATCCTTCCGAACTGCTGATCCCGATGCACGAAGAAGGATTGAGCGGCACGGCGATAGCTGCCATGCTGGATGGTACACGTCCTTTCCTTTTCGAAGTCCAGGCACTCGTAAGTTCAGCGGTGTACGGCACTGCTCAACGCTCCGCGACCGGATTCGATGTCAGGCGGCTGAATATGCTCCTGGCTGTCCTGGAGCGTCGTGCCGGTTTCAAGCTTGCCCAGAAGGATGTGTTCCTGAACATGGCCGGAGGGCTCCGGGTAAGCGATCCTGCCTGTGACCTGGCCGTGATAGCGGCCGTGCTTTCGTCCAACTTCGATTTCTCCATCCCTCCTCACTACTGCTTCGCGGGAGAGGTCGGACTCAGCGGAGAAATCCGCCCGGTGGCACAGGTAGACCGTAGGATAAGCGAGGCTGCGCGTCTGGGCTTCAAGAAGATATTCATTTCCTCCTTCGCTTCCGTGGAACTCCCGCACGAAGGGATAGAGACCATCAAGGTGGCGGACGTGCCTGCTCTTGTACGGTCGTTGTTCAAATAGTTGATTATGAAAAAGTTCTTATTGATATTCCTGCTTCTTGCACTGGCCGGGTGCTCATCACGTCCGGCCCTGTCCAAGGCTGAAAAAGAGTTGATAGCCGGTTCTCCCGACGTGATGCGGGTCCTGACGGTGGCGGACAGGAAGGACTCCCTGTTCCTGCGCAGGACGGCCAGGGATTTTTCCGACAGGGACCTCCGTTCGGAGGAATTCAGGACCCTTGCCCGCAAGATGGTCAGGACCGTGACAGATCCAAGCCAGGACGGGGTCGGAATCGCGGGCCCTCAGGTCGGCATCAGCCGCAGGATCGTGGCCGTCCAGAGATTCGACAAGGAGGATGAGCCTTTCGAGGTATATGCAAATGTGCGGATAGATTCCCTGTACGGGCCCATGGCATACGGGCAGGAGGGATGCCTTTCCGTCCCCGGCATGCGCGGTACGGTGCCTCGCATCTCGTACACCGATCCGGCTACGCTCCTGACTGTCCACGACACCGTCAGCGGCTTCACCGCCGTCATCTTCCAGCATGAAACCGACCATCTGGACGGCATCCTCTACACCGACAAAGCCGACAGCCTGTTCGTGAAATAACGGGCTAGGTCTCATTTAGGTAGGGGGTACCTTGCCCGATGAAGTGGCCACATAGTGTCACAAAAAGCCGATTTGCCGGGCAAGGTCCCGGCACTTTTTCCCGACCTTGCCCGAAATAGAGGAGAATTATTCCTTTTTATTGATAATCTTTGAAGGGAATCGTTATATTCGCACAAAACTTAGATTATGAAAAAGATTCTTGAAGTCCTCCGTTATGGAGATGGTGACATCCGGTTCAATACAGATGTCGATCCTGTGAAACAACCCAAAGAAGTTGCAGATCTCCTTTCTCAGATTGTCATGACGATGGCCACAAAACTCTGGGGAGGGAACGAGTTGGCTGTACTGGCTGTTATTCGTCTTCTTGCAGTTGCAGATCTGAGTCTGTGTGTAAATCGTAAGGAGATGATCCGTAATTTGGATAGTGAGTCTGCGCAAATGGCTAAGGCTTTAAGAGAAGCCATGTGTGCATTCCAAGAAGACGGTGGCAAAGCATTTGTTTTCGGTCCTGGCATAAAGCCACCGAAGATGCGGAACTAGCAGTGAAACGGATTGTAACGCGAAGGCTTCCGGATGGGAGCATCAGGCTAGTCCAACCATATCATGTCAGTATGGAAGGACTTGAAAAACAGATACTTTGCATGGATGACGAAGACTACGACGCTTTCGTGAAGATTCTGTGTGTATGTGCTAATCGGAAAAATGTAATAATCATTGTATATGCTGTTGTATCCAATCATTGCCATGCTGCGGTCCTGGCAGTAAGCCAAACTGAGGCGGACGCTTTCGGTGAAGAGATAAAAAGGATGTATTCCATGTGGTTTAGCAGGAAATATGGGGGCAAAGGTATTCTTAGGAAAACTGATGTTCAAGCGATATCCCTTGACACCGACTGGTATGTCCGTAATGCATTGGCATATATTCTTCGCAACGCGCTGGACAATGGTTGTAATGTCAGCGAATACCCATGGTCTGCTTTCAGTGCAATGTTCTCCAAAGGATTCCCTCAAGTATCTGGTTTTCGGAAGGTATCGTCCATGACGAAGAAGGAGAGACGGGGGATAATGCACACGGGAGACAAACTAGAGGGAATAAGCTGGCTGGTAGATGATAGGGGTCATCTCATACCCCGTAGTATCTGCGACTATAACTATCTGGAACAGGTTTTTGAAAACGACCAAGCCTTCTTTCTGAAAACCATTGGTGGACAGAATGCTGCCGAGATGAAATACAAGCTTGTGGATTCCCCACGGAAACGATTGACCGACAATGAGTTCGTTAAGAAGGCCGAAGAAACAAGCTTGAGGTGGTTTTCCTGCCCCATAAGTGAGATCTCGATAGAGAGGAAGATACGTCTTATTCCCTTCCTTTTCCGGACTAACAAGACGACTGTGCCTCAGATAGCCAGAACCTTCGGACTTGGCCGGGATGAAGTGCTTTCCATCCTTGGACGTTCAGGAGGCTCAACCTTCTGATTCCCCTTCCGGGCAAAGATACTTCTTTCCGGGCAAGGTCCCGGCACTTTTTCCCGACCTTGCCCGAAAAAGAGGTCAGAGGCGGCATTAATGATATAAGCTATAATTGCTATATTTGCTAGTATCTGGATAAAACGATTATTTGGTAGTTATGGCAATTAGATCTTATCTCCGGTTTTCTGCTTCATTCTTTTGTGCCTTTGCCCTGTCCTTCGGGGTGTCTCCGGCGGCTTCCGCTCAGAATGAGGAATCTTCTGAGGCGATAGACAGCATTACCTCGAAACCATGCTCTTGGGCGATTTCATCAAGGTGTTGGAACTCCCGATGCCCGCCAGCGTGGTCGCATGCAGCAAGGATAAGGACGGAAATACCTCAGTGATAAAGCTTTCCGGAAAAGATGGGATAGAAAGCTTCGATATCTTCTATTCAGTCAACAAACTGGACCAAGCCGGTAAGGTAGTCCCTAAATCGGGTGAGAACGTCATCCTGAGCCTTGGGTTCGGACCTGCGGACCCATATACATCCGGCATATTGTTCATCAGGAATACTGCAGGAGAGCATCCCAAGGATTTCCTGAGACTATCTCTGATGCTCTCCCCGAGGGTGGAACAGGATGATCTCCGTAGTTTCGTGCAAAGCAATGCCGGACCTCTGACCGGAAGCTATCTGCTTTCATTCGACACGGGAGACTCTTCCGCGTATATGGAGGAATTCCGGGAGGTGTACAGATCGGCAATGGCGAAGAGCGAAGAAGGGAAGGATTACAACTTCCTGGAATATGCTTGCATCCTCGGCATCATGGATTTCCCTCAGTTGTCTTCAGCGACTTCTGAAGCCGAGGAATGCATCTCTGAAGGCAGATACTTCGATGCTATCCCGATTTTGAAGCGGGTTGTGGATGCTGACAAGTATTTCTGGTCGGGTGACGAATCGGAAAACGGGGCTTATGCAGACGCTTGTGCCGACCTGGCCAAGTGTTATTTTGCTACGGGAGACTTCGAACAGGCATGCAGGTTCTACGAGGTTGCATATTCCTTGGATGACTCCTATGTGGCGGAGTTTTCCCTCGCGCTTGCTGCCTTGGGCGATATCAGGGCCAAGACCATGGACGCAGAGGATGTCAAGGCTGCATATTCGAAGGCCATCGCCGGTGCGAAGGAGACCTTGGGTGATTTCTCGCCGAAGCTGACAATGCGGGATGTGGTCTGCAGGGGCATCGGAATACCGGAGTGTTCGATCCAATCAATGACCGCCTTCGACATGGACGGCAAGGTGATCTGCAAGGAGGAAAGCCGCGCCGGAGCCCTGGGTGCCGGGCTGGGTGCCTTTCTGTCTGACGGGAACACCTTGGTATTCGACTATGACTTCGATTGCAAGTTGACCCAGGCAGACAGCTCCGTTCACCTGACCAATAACTCCGTCGCCATCATGGTCAAGAAGATAGAAGGCACTTCCGACAAGTTCCGCCTGAATGTGATGGTGCCGAATTTCAACGGTGATGACACCGTGCGGAGTCTCTTTATTTCAGGCGACAATCCCAACAGGCCTCCTTCCATCAGTATCGTGGTGTCTTCCGCGGAGAAAGGCGACGTGCCATCCGACCCTGGAGAGCTCTTCGATTATGCTGTCTCCATCCAGGATGGCGGCCGTTACCTTGAGTCGCTGAAGCTGTTGGACCATGTTTACAAGACCGGCCGGGCTACCGGTTATGACCCGGACAAGTTCGATGTCGGATGGCTAATCGACGTCTGTTATGAAATCGGTTTTTGCCTTACCGAGTTCGGACAATATGACAGGGCTCTTTATTATCAGGATATAGCCATGCAGAGCGGCATCACCGACTATATCGCCGATTACATCAGTTCGGTCGTCAATAACGACGAGCCGTCTTCGCTCGCAGAAATCGAGAAGTTCATGACCTCGGAAGACGTACGTGAAGGGAATCTCTCGATGGATGAATTCCATTCCTTCCTGAATCGCAGGAAAGTTTATTACTTCGTTGAGATGCGCCGGTATGACGAGGCGGTTGCCATCCTCGATGAATTGAAGAAGGACCCTGCTCAAGCCGAGTGGGCCAATTCGGAGTTGGAATACATCGGCGAAATCCGTCCCGAATAGCGGTTATTTTTGGAAGCTTGGTTCTAATTCATTATATTTGAAAATATGACCATAATCGATAACGCAACCTTATAGAGTATATGTTCCTCACATTGTCCGCTGTCATTTAGCTGTTGCTGTCGTAACTTGCCTCCAGCACTGGAGTCCTGACAGACGTTTTTTGTAGTCACAGTTCTTCCAGTATGCTTCGTTGCCAAGGATAGAGTGGGGTATAATAATCGCAAAGAATTGAAGATGAAGAAAAGTTTCCTCGGTCGTTTGAGCGACATCACCAAGATTGGGCATCGCGCTTCCTTTTCCGATGTCCAGCAGAAAATCACCAAGTACAAGTATGGCTCCGATGCATTCATGCGCATCCTTGAGAGTCGTTATTCTTGCCACTCATTTGACAGCTTTCCTGTCTCTGATGACAAGTTGAACATGATTCTCGAGGCAGGACGCATAGCTCCATCGGCCAAGAACCTCCAGCCGACCCGGATCTGGGTTGTCAAGAGTGAAGATGCCTTGGCTCGCTTGCGGGCGATCCATCCTTGCTATGGTGCTCCGGTCGTCCTTATCGTCGGCTGTCGTAACGAAGAGGCATGGATCCGTGATACTGATGGTGTCAACGCCGCGAAGACCGACGCCGCCATCGTCCTCACCCACCTTATGCTCACTGCTACGGATATGGGTCTTGCGAATATGTGGATCTGGGATTTCGATCCAAGCAAGGTCAGGGAAGCCCTCCCGGAAACGCAGGAACATGGGATTTATGCCCTCCTTGCCATCGGCTATCCGAAAGGGACCGAAGGAAAACCTACCGAATACCATTCCGTGCGTAAGCCTCTCGAAGAGATCGTGAGGTACCTTTAGCGGCATGGTTTACAATATTGGAAGGCGGCCTTGAAAGGGCTGCCTTCTTTTTATGGTGATTCTGCCCAATAGCTTATCGTGGTCTTTGCAACCAGGTTGCAGCAATCCTTACTTACCTTTGCATCTGGAAACAAAGAAGTATGGTATATGTCAAATAAGCGTCAGATCATCCTTATAGCCGTGACCGCGGTACTCCTCGCCGCAGCTATCATCATCGAAAGGAAATGCAGCCTCGCCACCTGGCAGCTGCTCCTTGTCTATCTGGTTCCATATCTCCTCATAGGCCACGAAACCTTGGAGGAGGCGGCCGAGGGTATCGCGCACGGCGATCCCTTCGACGAACATTTCCTGATGACGGTAGCCACTGTCGGAGCGCTCTGCATCGGCTTCCTGCCGGGAGCGGAGACAGCGTTCCAGGAAGCAGTATTCGTTATGCTGTTCTTCCAGGTCGGCGAACTCTTCGAGGGTTTCGCCGAAGGGCGCAGCCGCGAGAGCATCGCCCACCTGATGGACATCCGCCCCGATCTCGCCCACGTCGAGCGGGATGGTGCCACTGTAGATGTCAATCCGGGAGAAGTACTTGCAGGTGAGGTCATTATAGTCCGTCCAGGCGAAAAAGTGCCGCTCGACGGAGTGATACTCGAGGGATCCACTTCCGTGGACACCAAAGCCCTGACTGGAGAGAGTGTTCCGCGGGAACTTGCCCAGGGCGACGAGATCCTCTCAGGCTGTGTGAACCAGACCGGTGCCGTCAAGGTACGTACCATCAAAGCATTCGGCGAAAGTACAGTTTCACGGATAATCGAACTTGTAGAGCACGCCGGCGAGCGCAAATCCCGCAGTGAAGCCTTCATCACCAGGTTCGCCCGGATCTATACCCCGATAGTGGTTGTCGCCGCCATTCTGCTGGCAGCCGTGCCACCCCTGTTCAGCGACAGTTATATGCAGGCTTTCCCTACCTGGCTGTACCGCGCACTGATGTTCCTGGTGGTATCCTGTCCTTGCGCCCTGGTCATAAGCGTTCCCCTCACTTTCTTCGGAGGCATAGGCGGTGCTTCCCGCAAAGGCATCCTCGTCAAGGGCGCGAGCTTTATGGACTCTCTCGCGAAAACCGGAACCGTCGTATTCGACAAGACCGGGACGCTCACGCACGGTCAGTTTGCGGTAGATGCCGTCCATCCGGACTCCTGCGATGCGCACCGGCTCCTTCATCTGGCTGCACACGTCGAGCATTTCTCGACCCATCCGGTGGCTGCGGCACTGCGGGACGCCTTCCCTGAAGAAGCTACCGACGGCTGCCGCATCAGCGACGTCGAGGAACTGGCAGGAATGGGGGTCTGCGCCCGCATCGGCGACGAAACTGTCTGCGTCGGCAATTCCCGGATGATGGAACACGTCGGAGCCTCCTGGCACGGTTGCGCCCACGATGTCGGGACCATCATTCATGTAGCGATAGACGGCGTCTATGCCGGACACATCGTCATCAACGACAAGGTCAAGGACGACAGTGCCGAAGCCGTAGGGAAACTTAGGGAACTGGGAGTCGGCAGGGCAGTGATGCTCACCGGGGACCGCAAGGAGGTCGCGGAGCATATCGCGGATAGCCTTGGACTCGACGGATACTTTGCTGAGCTGCTCCCGGACGGAAAGGTGAAGCACCTCGAGTCCCTTCTCGCCTCGAAAGAACCGGGCTCCACGCTCGCCTTCGTCGGAGACGGTATCAACGATGCTCCGGTCCTCGCTCTTGCCGACACCGGCATAGCGATGGGCGGCCTGGGAAGCGACGCCGCACTGGAGGCTGCTGATGTGGTAATAATGGACGACAAGCCTTCCAAGGTAGCTCTGGCCATAAGGATCGCCCGTCGCACAATACGCATCGCTAGGCAGAATGTTATCTTCGCCATTGGCGTGAAGATTGCAGTCCTTCTGCTCGCCGGAATAGGCGCAGCCACCCTGTGGATGGCAGTATTCGCAGACGTGGGAGTTACGGTGCTTGCCGTACTGAACGCCATCCGCGCGTTGAAGGCTTAAGATATGGACCGACAGAATCAACTCTCTGATGAACAAATACTTGAGGAGGCCGGAATCCGCGTCACGGCGGTCCGGCTTCTCGTATGGCGCGAGATAAGACGTTCCCTGACAGGGGCATTCAGCCTCTCCGACCTGGAGGACGCGCTGCCGACAGTGGACAAGTCCACGCTCTTCCGCACGCTCACTCTGCTGCGTGAGGCTCACCTGCTCCACGATATCGATGACGGTTCCGG
>ONPI01000103.1 GCA_900319685.1 uncultured Bacteroidales bacterium | reverse complement strand
TGGTGACCTTGACCCCTGCCTCCGGAAGTGAAATGAACTGCGGATGGAGGGCGAAGGTGGAGTTGGCGTTGTAAGGATATGAATCCGTCCATGTGCCGGTCATGGTGGTATCGTTCACAGGGAGCAGCTGGATGAGGCTCTGGCCTGTTCCTGCAGCCCAGTCCACGAGCAGCTTGAGGTCCTTGAACTCACCCACTCCGAAACTGTCCTTGCTGCGGAGCGAGAACACCGGAATGGCCGTTCCTGCTCCGCGCCACGGGGCCCTGCCGAACACCGGATCCAGGTCCCGGATCACGATACAGCTGCCCTTGGCCGGGACTTCCGCGAAGAAATGGTTCGGTCCGGTCTCCCAGCAGACCGGACGTCCGGTCTTGGCTTCAAGGATGACGAACTTGTATTCGAAAGGCTCCTTCACGTCGAGGAACTCCGACCAGAGGACGCCCTTTTCCAGGTTCATCGGACGGAATTCCTGCCAGTTCCCGAACAGCGGGCCGCTGCCGGTGATTGCGAGCACCTCGCCTGTACGGACCTGTGAGGCCGCCACGACGAAAGCCATATTGCCGGTACGCTTCCCTGCGGTCCCTTTCTTCCTGAATATCACGTCGGTGAAGGCCTTGGTGCGGAATGGGGAATCAGCCGGCCTGTCATGCCAGCAGTCCCTCACTTCCAGTATCCCCGGCTTCTTGCCGGAAGGGAGCGGAAGGACGTGTCCTTCCCATTCCTTGCGGATGCATGTTCCGTCCCTGCGGACTTCGAAGGTGTATTCCAGTTTCCTTGCTGAAGCCGGCACGTCCACGGAAGCGGACCAGATTCCGCCGGCTACATATCCCATCGGGTGCTCACGGCCATCGGAGAATACCAGGCACAACGATTCACCCGGAGATGTAAAATATTCCAGATTGATTTCAAGCTTCATATTGCAATATTAACTAAAATATCTGAATTTGGCTATCTTTGCACTACCATAAATGGCATGCACCATAAGGTCGCATTTACCCGTACAGGGCTGCAAAGCAGCAAGCGGCCTTATGGTGCAAGCAATTATGAAGGCATATTAGAGTGATATGGACAAGAGAGAGCTAGAGATAATGGCTCCTGCGGGCAACTTCGAATGCCTGAGGGCAGCAATCCAGGGAGGAGCCGATTCCGTGTACTTCGGAGTCGGAAGGCTCAACATGCGTTCGCACTCCGCGAACAACTTTTCTCCCGAGGACCTGGAAGATGTCACCCGTATCTGCAAGGAAGCCGGAGTCAAGACATACCTGACCCTCAACATCGTCCTCTACGGAGAGGACCTGGCTCCCATGCGGGAGGCCCTGGACGCGGCCAAGGCCGCCGGCGTGGACGCTGTCATAGCCTCGGACCTGGCAGCCATCGGCTACTGCCGGCAGATCGGCATGGAGGTCCATATCTCCACCCAGCTTAACATATCCAACATCGAAGCCCTTAGATTCTATGCGCAGTTCGCCGACGTGATCGTGCTGGCCAGGGAACTGAACCTCGACCAGGTCAGGCAGATCCACGAAGCCATAGTCAAAGAGAACATCACCGGGCCGGGCGGCAAGCTTGTGAGGATAGAGATGTTCGTCCACGGGGCCCTGTGCATGGCCGTCTCCGGGAAATGCTACCTCAGCCTGCACGCTTACGGTGCCTCTGCCAACAGGGGTGAATGCTACCAGGTTTGCAGGAGGGCGTACGAAGTGACCGACCTGGAGACCGGAAACCGGCTGGACATCGACAACAAGTACATCATGTCCCCGAAGGATCTCTGCACCATCGGCTTCATAGACAGGATCATAGAGTCCGGAGTCCGGGTCTTCAAGATCGAGGGAAGGGCAAGGAGCGCCGAATATGTCAAGAAGACGGTGTCCTGCTACCGCAGGGCTGCCGACGCGGTCTGCGACGGCACCTACGGGCCGGAGCTCGCCTCAAAGCTGGAAGCGGAACTCTCGGAAGTGTTCAACCGGGGATTCTGGGACGGATACTACCAGGGTGCCAGGCTCGGGGAATGGAGCGAGAAATACGGCAGCCATGCGACCAGGAGGAAGGAATACTGCGGCAAGGTCACCAACTGGTTCTCCAATCTCGGAGTGGCCGAGATACTGGTGGAATCCCAGCCGGTCCGCGTGGGGGACGACTTCCTGGTCACAGGAGCCACTACAGGTGTGTTCGAGGGCAATGTAAGTGAGATCAGGGTGGATCTCAAGCCTGTCGGTGAGGCAGTCAAGGGAACGTATTGTTCTATTCCGATCACCTTCACGGATGACTGGAAGGGAGAGCGGAAGCTTCGCCGAGGGGACAAGTTCTTTATCTGGAAAGAGGACTAGAAAGAGGCCTTCTCCGGACTGTGCGAGAAGCGCCTCGGGCCTTCCACCGAACGCCAGTAGTCGCTGTCGAAGGAGGACGGGTGGACATATTCTCCGTCCTTGTCTATCACGAATTCAAGGTATGTGATCTTGTAGCCCTGCGAGAGGAACATCCTCTCGTAGAAGGTCTGGACTTCATACAGCGCCGGGTTGGCGATGCTCCTTTCGCCGTACAGGTCTGTGGTCGAAGCAAGTATGCGGAGTCCGTTCTCTTCGGCGACAGCCTTGGAATATTCATGCAGGAAGCGGCTGTCCGTCTTCAGGTGGATAATGCCTCCTCTCTTGAGGAACTTGCGATAGCGCTCCAGGAATACCGGGCTCGTCAGCCTGCTGTTCTCGCTCTTGAGCTGGGGGTCCGAGAAAGTCAGCCATATCTCGGATACTTCAGCGGGAGCGAAGAACGCTTCGATGAATTCGATCCTGGTCCTCAGGAAGGCTACGTTCGGGAGGTTGTGGAGTGTAGCGAACTTGGCCCCTTTCCAGAGCCGGGCCCCCTTGATGTCCACTCCTATGTAGTTGCAGCCTGGAAACCTCGACGACAGGTCGATGGTATATTCCCCTTTTCCGCAACCAAGTTCAAGCACTATCGGCTGCTCCTTTGCGAACATCTTCCCATTCCATCCGCCCTTGATCGGGTGGTCGTTCAGATGGAGGCCCCTGTCAGCCGCGGATTTGTCCAGGATCGTGGAAGGATCCGGCTGGATGAGGCAGGAGAAAGTCTCGTTCTCGGCGAATTTCCTCAGTTTGTCGTGGCCCATTGGTTGCGCTTGAATATGACTCCCAGTCCCCTGACGGACTCGGCATCGTTAAGGACACGCGCCTTCAGGCGCCACTGCCCATGTTCAGGAATATCGAGCCGTTCCTTGAAAGGGTATATGATGTCCTTGGTGTAGTACGCGTTGCCGTCAGCTTGCCGGAGCGACACGACCAGGGTATCGACATAGTTCGAATCGGACGGTGCTATCCACCTGAGGGCGAGCACAAGGCTGTCTTCCGGGAAGGTCCCGAACGACTTCCGCTCGAGCCTGGTGTAGAAGTCCAGTCCGTAAGTAATGGTAGAATCGGCCATGTCCAGCAGGAACGTATATGTGTCCCCATATTCAGCATTCTCCCTCCTGACGAAAGGTTCATCAGACGGAGGCCGCGAGCATGAGAATGCCACGGCAGCGAAAAGGGCTATGAGGACATACTTATTCATCCTTGCGGGCCTTGCCTCCGTTCCTGCGGTTCTTGCCTGATTTCTTCTTCTTGTTCTTCTTTGGCTTGTCGAACCTGGTGATGCTGTCGTCTCCGACCGCAGATATGAACTGAGGGCCGTCAGGTACCGGTTCGCTCTTCAAGGACTCCGGTCTCTCTCCCCTCGCGTTCATCTCCATCACCTCCCGCACCTCGTCCGCACTGAGCGGATACAGGTTGCTCAGGGAGCCTTTCTCATAGGAGAAATACAACACTTCCTGGAGAATGTCGGTCTTGACGAGCCAGGCCTGCCCGTCTTCGAATTCGAGAGGTTCGGTGACCTTCGGGATCCTGGACTGGGCATCGATGTAGTTGGCTACCTCGTAGTTCAGGCAGCACTTGAGCTTTCCGCACTGACCAGCCAGTTTCTGCGGATTGAGGGACAGGTCCTGGGTGCGTGCCGCCGAAGTAGAGATGGACTGGAAGTTGGTGATGTAGTTGGCGCAGCAGAGTTCGCGGCCGCATACTCCCAAGCCTCCGATCAAGCCGGCTTCCTGACGGGCTCCGATCTGCTTCATCTCGATGCGGATCCGGAATTCCTCCGCATATACCTTAATCAGCTGGCGGAAATCGACCCTTCCGTCGGCGATGTAATAGAATATCGCCTTGGTGCCGTCGCCCTGGAACTCCACGTCTCCGATCTTCATGTCCAGACCGAGTTCCGCGGCAATCCTGCGGGCCTGGATCATGGTGTCCTGCTCACGGGCGATCGCTTCCTGCCACTTGGCTATGTCCAGCGGCTTGGCCTTGCGGTATATCTTCTTCAGCTGGGCAGGGTCGGGATCGACTCCCTTGCACTTCATCTGCCTTCCCACGATAGGGCCTTCGAGGGTCACGATACCAAGGTCGTGGCCGTTGGCTGCCTCCACGATCACCAGGTCACCTGTCTTGATGCCCTGCCCGGACGCGTTGAAGTATATTCCCTTACGGGTATTCTTGAAGCGCACCTCGAACAGGTCCTTGTACTGCTCCTGGATGACTCCGTGAAGCCAGTCGTACGATTCCAGCTTGCAGCAGCCCTGGCGGTAGTTGCATTCGTATTCCCCGCTCAGCGGGTCCTGCGTCACCGTACAACCCCGGCTGCAGTCGAACTTTATGCTTTCGTTGTCTGAATAGTCCATCATGTGTCAAAAACTAAAATACATCCTCCCGACAAGGTCGCAGAACAAGATTTTCTGGTTCACGTTCCTGTCGATGAGCATGGCGGCGCGGTCGATGTACGAAAGCGCCATCCTCGGAAAGCTCTTCCTGCACCTGGCCGACATCGAGGAGAGGAACTCCTCTTCCTCCGATGATATTCCGGCTATCTGGGGCAGGCCCTGCTGCAGAAGGAATACCTTGCGCAGGCTCTCTCCGGCAAATTTACAAAAAGCTTTCTGTTTTTCACGGGACCCGAGTGCAGCCATTTCGTCTCCGCACGCCAATGCAGCGGTAAGGTCCCTGGAGGCAAGCGCTTCCATCAAATCCCTGAATATCCCAGCCTGCTCCTTGTAGTCTTCCTTCCCGGACAGGTACTGCAGGGCGACTCCGATGCTTCCCCCTGCCACCAGGGCGGCCTGGGCGGCCTCCTCGGGGTCCTTGCCGAAAGATGACACGAGCACCTCGGCGATCTCTTCCTTGGAATATGGCATCACCCTGATTGCCTGGCACCTGGAGGAAATGGTCTGCATCACCTTCTCCGGAGCGTGGGTTATCATCAGGAAGAGGGTCTTCTCCGGTGGTTCCTCTATCGCCTTGAGCAGCCTGTTGGCCGCCGCGGCATTCATCTTCTCAGGGAGATACACCACCACGGCCTTGTAGCCTCCTTCGACAGAGGTAAGGTACACGGTTTCAAGTATTTCCTTAGCCTCGGCATTGTTGATTCCGGTCTGTTTCCCCTCTACGCCGAAAGCCGTGCTGACTTCCGGCTCAAGGGCATACGGATTGGCCACGATAAGTTCGCGCCAGTATTTGAGGAACAGTTCCGCGCGGAGGTTCTCCACTTTCTCGTTCACCTTCGATCCGTTGGCGACGGGATAGACATAATGGACGTCCGGATGGATAAGGCCGGAAACCTTGTGTTCGTCCTCCATGACCTTGCCGAGGAAGGCCAGCACCAGCGCGATGGCACCGCAGCCGTCGTTCTCATAGAGCATCATGGCGTGAGGGATACGGCCACTCGCGGCCATCCCTTCCAATGCCTTTACGGCATCACGGTTCCCTATGATCTGGTCGAAACTCATCTGTCCCTTGCTGCGGTGAAAGCCGCGATTTTTACAAGATAGTCTTTTTCTTTCGAATCCGGAAGTACATCAAGTGCCCTGACAGCCTTCTCGACATAAGAGTCCAGCGTGGAGGCTGAATAATCCATACCTCCGTTGGACATCACGAAATCCCTTATCTCGTCCTTGCAGGCGGGTCTGTCGTGTATTTCCATCAGCTTCCTGCGTATCCCGTCCGCCTCTTCCTCAGGCACGGCCGACATTGCACCCAGAAGCGGAAGGGTGATTTTCTGTTCCTCCAGGTCGATGCCCGAAGGCTTCCCTGTAAGTTTGCTATCGGAATAATCCAGCATATCGTCCCTAATCTGGAAAGCGATCCCGAGGCTGACGGTATATTCCCTCACCGCCCGGATGAACTCCTCGGAGGCGTCCACTGAAACCGCCGCGGAGGTTCCCGCAGCC
>ONPI01000032.1 GCA_900319685.1 uncultured Bacteroidales bacterium | reverse complement strand
GAGAACAACCTCGCCAATGACAAGTTCGACAGGTCTTACAACGACCTTCCTGTGTTCCGTTACGGTGAAGTCCTCCTTAACTATGCGGAGGCCAAGGCAGAGCTTGGAAACATAACCCAGGATGATGTGGACAGGACTATCAACCTGCTCCGAGACAGGGTCAACATGCCTCACCTGGATGTCGCCTACGCAAAAGCCCATCCGGATCCATATCTCCAGACTGAAGACTTCTATCCTGGAGTGACTGACGGAATGATCCTGGAAGTGCGCCGTGAAAGGGCGGTGGAACTTGCCCAGGAAGGCTTCCGCTACGATGACCTGATGAGGTGGAAGAGGGGACCGCTGCTCGCACGTCCTTACTATGGAATATACCTCCCTGGTGTCGGAGTGTATGACATCGATGGAGATGGCAAGAACGATATCGCCCTCTACGGTGACGGCCAGACCAAGCCTTCGGCTTCTACGGCTACCGTAATCGCCAAGCTCGGAACAGACTTGTTCCTCAGCGAAGGTACGAGGGGATACATCGAGCCTCTTCACAACATCACGTTCAGTTTCGACGAGGGACGTGACTATCTTTACCCGATTCCTATCAACGAACGTTCTCTCAACCACAATCTGACTCAGAACCCAGGTTGGAACGACGGTCTTTCATTCTAGTCCTTAAAACATTGATATCATGAAACATATAAGAATATACCTGCTTGCTGCGCTGTCGGTCCTGGCCTTTGCCATTGCCGGCTGCAAGGATGAGGCGGGGTTCGAAGATTCCAAGGCTCTCCTTTCGAGTGAAACAGACATCACCATTCCTTACCCGGAAGCCGAGGGCGTCGTGACGATCTTCGCCGACGGATACTGGGAGGCCGACGTGACGGACACCTGGATCACCATTTCTCCAAAGTCCGGTACAGGTTCTGTCGATGTGACGTATCACGTCGACCAGAACGGATCGGATTCGCCGAGGACCGCATCCATAGTGGTCAAAGGCAGTTCAAGGGTCGATAATCTCACGATCAACATCACCCAGAAGGGCGACAAGTACAAGAATGCATCCACATACTCGCTTTCTGAAGCTATGGCCCTCGAGGAAGGTACCGGTGTCAAGACCAGTGCCTGCCAGGTGATGGCCCTTACCAACAGCGGCTTCATCGTGAGCGATGGCTCCAACAATATGTATGTCGTGGGATCCACCTCCGGCCTGAAGATCGGCGACAATGTCACCCTTTCGGGAGATATCGTGAAACTCAACGGATTCAATGCCCTGAGCCTTTACGATGCTTTCGTCTCCGGAAGCGGCACTGCATCATATCCTACACCTGAGAACATCACCGACGGTTTCAAGGCATATGCTCCCGGAGCAGTGACCTTCGTTACCTTCGACGGCTCATACTCATCCAGCAAGTTCGTCGTGGACAATGTGGAAGGCGGCAAGGCAGAGGCTCCTCTGGCAAGCCTCGGACTTCCTGCCCTCGACCTCCACAACGTCACCGTGACGGGCTATTATATCGGAACGGCGAACGGTATCCACGATTTCGTTGTAACGGAAGTTACCGACGGAGGTCTGGCTGCCCAGATCTACCTGCAGTATGAAATCGAGACCTCCAGCTTCCAGGATGCCAACAACGCTACCTTCGGAACGACTTACCAGTTCGATGCTGTCAAGGGTAAGGGATATATCAAATATGTGCCTTACGACCTTGACGGGACCGATGGCAACAAGAAGTTCAAGATGGACATCTCCGGCAAGGATCCTCGTTGCACCGGACCTTGGCCGGGCGACTACTGGCTCTTCTACGGAGAGGCTCCGATCAAGTCCGGCTCCGTGGTACAGATCCAGTTCGGCGCGCGTACTTCCGCTACCGGCCACAAGTACTGGATCCTCGAATATCTCGATGGAAAGACCTGGAAGACCGCAGGAACCCCTAAGGTTTCCACCGACCTTCCTGGTGAGCAGGTCGAGTACACCGCAGCCATGAACGCTGACGGTGCTACCAACGTGACCATCAACGAGACCGTGACCTTCAGCCGCAATGTCGAGCATGGACAGTTCCGCTTCCGCTGCGTCGCCAACTGGCAGGCCAGCGGTGCAGGAGCACTTGCAGCCAGGAACGGAGGCTCCGCACGTCTGGCAGTCGCCAGTGCACAGCACACGGCTCCTCAGCCTATCATCCTGATGGTTTCCGAGGGAGACGGCTCCGCACCTGACCTGCTCCCGGCCAATATCGTTACTTCCGTCAACCACCTTGCGTTCGACGGAACTCCGGCCGGTCCTAAGTCCTTCACCATCACTTCCGACCAGGATTATACCCTGACTCCGAGTGCCGGCTGGTTCAGCCTTGATGTGACCTCGGGTACCGCCAACCAGGAGCAGACAGTGACCGTTACCTGCGACCCTAGCGAGCTTTCCAACCTCCGTGAGGGTGAAATCGTCATCCTTTCCGGTGAGACAGAGCTCCGCATCCCTGTGGTACAGGGCGCCGCCGGTCAGTCCATCGAGCCGTTTATCAGTATCGTAGGTGGCAATACGATGAACATCGAGAAGGATGCCGCTTCCTATTCCGTGGGAGTGCAGTCCAATGTCGAGTACACCGCCACTTCCGATGCCGACTGGCTCACGATTACCAAGACCAGGGCTCTGGTTTCCGTCAACGAGATGACTTTCGATGTCACCGAAAACACCGCAGTGGAAGCCAGGACCGGCCATATCACCGTGACCGACGTTTCCGGGAAGCTCGTTTCTGTCCTCACCGTAGTCCAGGCCGGCACACCTGCCGCAATGTGCGTCAAGTGGGCCTTCTCCGCTGACAGGATGGCCGATTACGCCGATCATTTCGGCGGTACTGCGGGAGTAGCCGACAAGACTGCAGGAGACGGCGGGATGTACGTTCAGGCGAATCTTTCCGGTACGGGAACCATCAAGTATGTCCAGGTGGATAAGACCGAGATCGACAAGGATGGAAAGGCCACCAGGATCACCGGCGGCACCGGACATCCGTATGTAACCGGTCAGTGGCCTGGTGACTATTGGCTCTTCACCGCTACTGATGGTACGGTCTATCCTGCCGGGACCAAGCTCCATATCTATTTCCAGACCAGGATTTCCGCTACCGGAATGAGGTACTGGATGCTTGAGTATTTCGATGGCAACGGATGGCAGCCTGCCGTTGAACCTCAGACGGCAACGGTTGGAGATGCCACTGTCTCCTATAACATCGACGTGTCCACCAATTCGAAGCAGAACAGTATCGTGGATTGCACCTATACTCTTGCGGCTCCTTGCAAGGATATGCAGTTCCGTTACAGGTGCGTTGCCAATTTCACAGGTCAGTCCAAGATTGTGACTGCTCCGAACGGCGGTACAAACCGTATAGCCGGAGCCGATGACGGAACCAGCCCTATCTTCGAAGTTGTCAAGTAAACGTTAGCCGTATTCATTTCATGGAGGCGCCGGTCCAGGCGCCTCCATTATTGATTAAAGACGCATATTCAATCTGGATGAAAAGGATATTCAAACTGGCACTTGGTGCAGGATCGGCTGCAGCGGCCCTGTCGGGATGCTCCGGCTCCCAGCAGAAGCAGGAAAAGCCGAACATCGTGTTCTTCTTCGCGGACGACATAGGGGCGGAGTGTTTCACATGCTACGGAGGGGCGGATTACGAGACACCGAATGTGGACGAGCTTTCCCGCCATGGTATCATGTACACCAACATGAACGCCCAGCCGCTCAGTTCGCCGAGCCGCGTCCAGGTGATGACCGGAATGTACAACGACCGTAACTACGTGGCATTCGGCTATATGAACGACGATGAGCATTACTTCCCGCAACTCGCCCGGCAAGCCGGGTATTCTACGGCCATCGTGGGGAAGTGGCAGCTTGGAAGGAGCCGTGCCATGCTCCCGAAATGCGGATTCGACGAATTCTTCTGCAGCCAGATAGAGATGTACCTGGAAAGCAGGGGGGAACGCCAGACTGACCGTTACGCGAACAGCATGTGGGACAATAACGGCGAACGCTACGATTTCGCGATCTACGGCCCCGATGCGATGAAGGACTATGCCTTCGACTACATGGACCGCCAGATAGAGGCAGGCAAGCCTTTCATGCTTTACTATACCGAACCTCTTGTCCATACACCACATACATCGACACCCGATGACCTCGACTGGGACAATGTCTATGAAAGCCGCTTTTCCGCGGGTGCTGACACTAGCTATTTCAGGGATATGGTCAGATATATGGACAAACAGCTTGGAGAATTCGTCAAGTACTTGAAAGACAAGGGTGTATGGGATAATACAATCCTGATATTCGCATCCGACAACGGTACTTCCACGAGGATTGTGTCCAAGACAAGCGACGGGCACCGATATCACGGCGGCAAGGGCGAGCCGACATATCTCGGCACCCATGTTCCTTTGATCATAACCTGGGGAGACCGCCTGGCGGGGAAGAAGGCCGGGCATCTTGCCGACCTGACCGATATCCTTCCGACCATAGCGGACATCGTGGGCGTCGAGATTCCTGAGGATTGGGGGCCGCTTGACGGGGTTAGCCTGTATCCGGAGATATCGGGTACCGGGGAAGTGGAAAAGGATCTGGTTCTTGTCCATTTCAATCCTCTCTGGCCGACAACTCCTTCGCCGAAGGCCTCGCGTTATGCCATGAATGATACCTATGCCTACTTCTGGGATGGAAGGATATACAATTACCGGGAAGACCCTGAATTCAAGGATCCGGTCCTGTATGATGATGCTCCGCAGGAGTTGAAGGACGCCGTCAGCGCCATCAAGGCAAGGGTGGATGAGATGAAGGACTTCTATCCTGACAAGCCGGGAGCTCCGAGGCGCGGGAACTACAAGACGTTCTACGATTTCGCTCCGCCTCAGAATCCTTTCTGATTCCGTGCTTTTTTATTACATTTGCCTAATACCTGTAAAAACCAAGCGGATGGGATCTGTGCAGAATTACGATAACTACCGGAAGGAGTATTCCGACAACCTGTTCTGGGAAAAACTCAAGCGGGTTGCTTCCAAGGCGGGGATAGAGCTCGTTTACGCTGCCTTGCTCTTGTATTATGTACTGAAGAGTCCCGGGACTCCCAATAAGGACAGAATGAAGATCCTGGGTGCCCTGGGCTACTTGATCCTTCCTACTGACCTTATCCCGGACATGATCCCCATGGCAGGATACGCCGATGACCTCGCCGCCCTCACGTGGGCTATTTATTCGGTAGCCAAGAACATCACTCCCGAGATCAAGATACAGGCTCAGGACAAGCTTGGCGACTGGTTCAAGGATTATGATCCAAAAGACCTGGAAGGGCTGTTCTGAACATTATCTTCCGGTCTTATGCCGAGCTATCTCCAGATTGAGAACATATCGAAGTCCTATGGACCGAAAGTCCTTTTCGAGCACATAGGATTCAATATCAACGAAGGTGACAAGATCGCCCTCATAGCACCGAACGGGACCGGGAAGACCAGCCTTCTCCGTATCCTGGCCGGGAAGGACAGTTCCGATTCGGGCGGCAGGGTGATGTTCCTCAAGGATATCAGGATCGCTTTCCTGGAGCAGGAATATGATTACGATCCCGAGTCCACAGTTATGGAGCAGATTCTTTCTGACAGTTCAGTGTGGATGGAACATCTTGATCCTGAACATTTTGCGGAGTATGAGCTCAGGATACGCCAGCTGATGACTTCCTTCGACCTCGGGTCTGGGGACAAGAAGATGAAGGATATTTCCGGGGGAGAGGTCAAACGGGTCGCCATTATAGTCATGCTTGCGTCGGATGCCGATTTCTTCATAATGGACGAGCCGACGAATCATCTGGACATCGACGCTATCGAATATCTGGAGAATTATCTTTCCCACAAGAGATGCACCCTGCTGATGGTTACCCACGACAGGTATTTCCTGGACAGTGTGGCTAACATCGTGATGGAACTGGACAAAGGGGCCGTGTATATCTACAAGGGCAATTACCAGAACTATCTGGAGAAAAGGCAGGAAAGGATTGACAATTACAACGCCGAAACGGACAGGGTGAGGAATCTGTTCCGAAGGGAACTTGAGTGGATGCATGCGAGCCCTTGCGCCCGCACGGGTAAGGCCAAGGCCCGGAAAAACGCATTTTACGAGCTCAGGGACAGGGCAAGCCAGGTTTACAGGACTGACAGCGTGAACCTTGAAGAGATGGGGCCGGCCACCAGGCTGGGTACCAAGATCGTGAATTGCAGGGATTTGTGTTTCAGTTACGGAGGTGTGCCTTACCTGAGCCATTTCACATACAACTTCCAGAGGTATGAGAAGGTGGGCATAGTAGGCCGGAACGGAGTCGGGAAGACGACGTTCATCAATCTGTTGCTTGGAATGACAGACCCGTCCGACCCCGGGGAGATGAGTGGGGTGATAGAAAGGGGAGAGTCCCTGAAGATCGGGTACTACCGGCAGTCGGGGATGCAGTTCGATGAGAGACAGACGGTGCTCGAGACGGTGAACGACACCCATCTCCTGGGTCGGTTCATGTTCACTCACGACATGCTCAACAATCGGATTTCCAAACTCTCAGGAGGAGAGAAGCGTCGTCTGTACCTGCTTACCATCCTGATGCGGCAGCCGAATCTGCTGGTGATGGACGAGCCGACCAACGACCTTGATATAGTCACCATAAACATCCTGGAGGAGTACCTGAAGGAATTCAAGGGGACCTTGATACTGGTCTCCCATGACAGGCATTTCCTGGACCGCCTCGTGGATCACCTCTTCGTTTTCTGCGGGGACGGCGTCGTAAAGGACTTCATCGGCAGCTACAGCCAGTACCGTGAGTACATCAAGGAATATGAATCTGCTCGAAGGACGGCTGCCAGGGAGGCAGGGCGCAGCATGAAGGCACCGGCCCCTGAGACCTCGTCCAGAACAGCTCCCAGGAGCGATGCTCCGAGAAAACTCAGCTACAAGGAAACCAGGGAGCTGGAGCAGTTGGAAAAGGACATCGAGCTCCTGTCCGCTGAGAAAGCTGAACTGGAGTCGAAACTGAACGGGGGACTTACCGACGTAGAGCAGCTGCAAAAGGTATCGCTCCGGTTCTCCGAGGTGTCGACACTGTTGGACGAGAAGGAGGTCCGGTGGCTGGAACTGTCAGTATAGAAGGCTTGTACCCGCTTTACTTAAAGAATTTGTCAATATCCTTGACCGCGGAAGGAAGGGCGAATACGACAACCCTGTCGTACGGCTCGATCGTGGTCGTTCCGATGGCGATGTAAGACTCGCTGCCCCTGATCACACCACCGATGACGGCGTCCTTAGGGAAGGACAGATCCTTCAGCTGGCCTTTTGTAATACTGCTCCCGGGAGGTACAGTGTATTCAAGGACTTCGGTGTCCGTTCCGCTCATATACTTCACAAGCCGGGCTTTCCCGCTTAAGGTATACTTGAACAGGCGTCCTGCCGTGATGAGCTTCTTGTTTATGACAGAATCCACACCCATCTCCTCAGCCAGGTGGATGTATTCGATATTCTCAACTTCCGCGATAGTCCTTTCCACGCCGAACTTCTTGGCTATCACGCAGGCAAGGACGTTGGCTTCATCCTTTCCCGTAAGAGCCAGGAATGCATCGCAGTCCTTGATTCCTTCTTCCAGCAGGAAGTCGGAATTCCTTCCGTCGCCCACGACTACGATGACGTTGTCGTCCAGCCTTTCGGACAGTACCATGGCCCTTTCCCTGTCCTTCTCAAGTATCTTGACCGTACTGATCTTCTTGCTCAGCTGGGCTGCCGCGAGTTCCGAGATCTTGGAACCTCCAAGGATCATTACTTTATCGATCTCGACATTGTCCTTCCCCAGGAATGTCTTCAGGAACAGGATACCTTCGCGGGTTGCTATTATGTACACCAGGTCGTGGAATTTGAACTTGGTGTCATATTTCGGCATGATGGTCTCTCCGCCCCTGGAAATGGCGATTACCCTGAACTGGAGTTCGTCCTTGGTAGTGATGGCGGCGAACTCGGCGATCTTCATGTCCAGCAGAGGGGAGTCTTCTTCCAGCTTGAAGACTTCGACCTGGAGCCTCCCCCTTGCGAAGTCCATCGATTCGGATGACGAATGCTTGAGGAGTTCGAATATCTCATCGGCGGCGAGCTTCTCCGGATAGAACATCAATTCTATTCCCATCTGTTTGAACAACAACTTGTTCTCTGCAGTCAGGAATTCATCGTCGTCAATCCTGGCTGTCACTTTGCCGGCGCCGAGGTTCTTTGCGAGAAGGGCGCTGACGATGTTGACATCCTGAGGAACGTTGGGAACCACGGAGATGAACAGGTCGGCTTTCTGGACATCCGCTTCGCGCATGTGCTTGAGAGATGATGGAGGACCCTGGACCGTGACCACATCTGCTATCGAACTGATGTTCGTGAGCCTCTGGATGTTATCGTCGATGACGGTTATGTCGTTGGCTTCACGGCTCAGCATCTTGGCCAGATGCGAACCGATCTCACCGGCACCCTGAATTACGATTTTCATATCCTTTTCCTTAAGTAGTCAAATATACCATTTCCCTTGGAAAATGCCAAAGGCACGATCCATTTAGGAAAAAGGGACGGTATGGAAATACCCCTGTGGGTTGATGCATATTCCTGGATATCAGCTAGCTTAATACCCTTTCTCAGGGATTTGTATTCCTTGTGTGCTTCGATGACGGCGTTGTAAGCCGCCTTGTCTCCCTTCACGCGGTAGACCGCGGCCGAGCAGCGGTCCAGGCACATCCTGAGGAATATGGTCCATCTGGCGCGGCGGCAGGCTTTCGGAGCGGCTTTCTCCGGAACCAGCTCGCGGATTTCCGACAGCGAATATGTCCTGGCGAGGTTGTTCTCCAGCATGAGGAGGTCATTCCGGTAATTGAGTTTCAGTTTCCATGGGGAGTTTTCCGGAAGGGTTCCTCCTCCGATGTGATACACTGTCGACTGGGGAACGACGCAGATCCTCTTCCCTTCGAGCTGGAGTCTCCAGCACAGGTCTATTTCCTCCATGTGGGCGAAGAACCTGTCATCGAATCCACCCATCTTCAGGAACGCTTCCTTGCGCACGAGCATGCATGCTCCGCTTACCCAGAAAACGTCGGTCGGAGAATCATACTGTCCGAGATCCTTCTCAACGCGCTTGAGCACCCTGCCGCGGCAGAACGGATAGCCGAACCTGTCCAGGCAGCCGCCGGCGGCACCTGCATATTCGAATCTGTCCTTTGCGGAATATGACCTTATCTTGGGTCCGCAGGCAGCGCAGTCCGGATGGCGGTCCATCCATTGAACCAGTGGCTCAAGCCATCCCGGGGTGACCTCCACGTCGGAGTTTATGAGTACGAAATACTCCAGTCCGGCAGATTCCTCCATCGCGCAGAGCTCCTTGAAGGCTCTGTTGTAACCGCCGGTGAATCCATAGTTCCGGTCAAGACGTATCTGCTTTACTGATGGGAAGCGGACGGAGAGCATATTCATGGAACCGTCCGTCGATGCGCTGTCAGCTACCACGACTTGGGCCCCTTCCGGCATCGAAGCCAGGAGGCCCGGAAGGAATCTTTCCAGATATTCCTTCGTGTTCCAGTTCAGTATTACGACCGCCGTCCTCACTTCCTTATTCCTTGTCGTGGCAGCATCCGCCTTCGTGGTCACCGTGGTGGCAGCACTCGCCGTCGCCGTCGTGCTTGTGGCAGCACTCACCGTCGCCGTCATGCTTGTGGCAGCGTTTTCCTTCGTGAGGAAGGTATTCACCATGAAGGCCTTCTGTGAGTTCCTTCTCGGTGGCGTCGCGGACCTCCATCACCTTGCCGGTGAAATTCAAGGTCTTTCCGGCCATCGGGTGGTTGAAATCCATAGTGACGCTATTCTCCCCGACTTTGTAGACGGTCCCTTGCACCACGTGCCCGCTGTCGCTTATCATAGGTATGATCTGCCCTACCACGAGGAGGTCATCGCGGACCACTCCATCTACCGTGAACGCTTCCTTCGGGAGGTCCACGAGCCTGCTCTCGTCGAATGTGCCGTAGCCTTCTTCAGGAGTAAGGGTGAACGCGAAGGATTCACCAGGCTCCTTGCCTTCAACTTCGCTTTCGAATTTAGGGAGCAGCATATGGGTTCCGTGGATGTAATCCAGAGGACGGCTTTCGTCAGCCTTGTCTGCAAGGCGTCCGTCCACAATGAGTTCGTAGGTCAGGGAGACCACTTTGTTCTTTTCAACTTTCATATCTTATGAACTAAAACTTACGTTTGAAAACGCTAAGGTAGGAATAAGTTTTGACATACAGAGCCTCGAATCGTTTCCGGCCGCTATCAGATTGTTCCAGAGTTCTTTCAGGTTGCCTGTGATGAGCATTTCCCGGACAGGATGGACGATGGCTCCGTTCTTGAACAGGAAGCCTTCGATTCCGAAGGAAAAGTCTCCTGTGGCGGGGTTGCTGTTGCCACCGTTGAAGTCGGTCACGAGGATTCCTTCTCCTACCAGGTTCATGATCCCTTTCCTGTCCAGAATGCCTTGTACGGGACTGCCTCCGCTTATGCAAGGCAGTAAGACCGGCCTTCCGGCATCTTCGACGGTAGGAGCGATTCCCATCTTGCGGGACATATAAGTATTCACGAAATACTCTTTGACCACTCCTTTTTCTATGATGGGCGTTTCATGTGTGGCTACGCCTTCTGAATCGAAGAGCCTTGAACCGCTGCGTCCTGCCTCCCTTGGCCTGTCCATGATGGTCAGCATCTCCGGGAACACCTTCTTCCCCAGTGTATCCAGCAGGAATGAGTTCTTCTGCTGCAATGAATATGCATTCAATGCGTTAAGGAGGGGAGTGACGAGGCGGGATGCTTTCTCGCTGTCTACCACCATATTATATTCGCCTCCAGGAATGATCCTGGGTCCCACCTGGGCTCTGGCACGGCGGAGAGCGGTTTCCCCGCATATCCCGCTGTCCAGGTCCCGAAGCCTCGGGGAGGCATCCCACCAGTATCCGGAATACCGGTTGCCGCTGCTGTCGCGGATGGTTGTTTCCACCCCATATTCGAAAGAAGTCTCGGTGTGGCGGCATCTGGTCCCGTTTGAATCCAGGATAAGGGTGTCCGCAATCGAATCCGAATACTCTCCTTCCTCCGAAATCAGGTCCTCTCCTTCGTGTGCCTTGAATATCGCGGCATCCATCGCTATCCTGAGTCTTTCACCCGAAGTCAGGCGGGCATAGGCTCCGTCCACCAGGTCGAGTTCCTTTCCGGTGACGGCATCCTTGGCCGTCCTGCCGGGGTCCGGAAGGTCCCGGAAGCTGTCTTCGGCAAGCATCCTTACCGTTGCCAGGGATCTGTCCAGGAATAATTCCAGGTCTTCTTCCGCGAGCCGGTTGGTCGAAAAACTGCCGAACCGGCCGTCGGCGAACAGGCTGACGCCCATCGACCTGTCGAGGCAATGGGAAACTTTGTCCAGCTCTCCGTTGAGGGTCCCGAACAATTCCATCAGGCTCTTGTTCAGGGTTATGCGGACTTTCTGGGCACCTTTGGCCAGGGCTCTTTCAAGGCATTTTTCCGCCAGCGCTATCTCTTGCGGATCCAACATTCCAATCACTTCTTCCATATCATACTCCTCCTACTGTCAGGTTGCTGACCAAGACCGTCGGGATACCGCATGAAACCGGACAGCTCTGGCCCTTTCCGCATGTCCATGCGCCGGGATCTACCTTCAAGTCGTTACCTACCGCCACGATGTCAGCCAGGGCCTGTGGCCCGTTGCCGATTATGTTGATGTCTTTAACCGGAGCCGTAAGCCGCCCGTTCTCGATCAGGTAACCGCTCTTTACGAAGAAAGTGAAGTCACCTTCACCGATCTGGACCTGTCCGTTGCTGAACTGGTCCACGTATATTCCTTTCTTGACGGATGCTATTATGTCTTCCTTGAGTGCTTTCCCGCTTTCCATATAGGTCGCCCTCATACGCGGGATAGGTGCGTAACGGAACGATTCCCTCCTTCCGTTGCCGGTAGGAGCGACACCATAGAACGATGCGCTTATCCTGTCGTGGAGGTAGGAAGTGAGGATGCCTTCCCTGACCATATAGGTTTTCTGAGCCGGGACGCCCTCGTCGTCGTAGATTATCGATCCTCGGTTTCCAGGGATCGTTCCATCGTCCACGATCGATATGCTTTCATCGCAAACCTTACTGCCGATCCTCCCGCTGAAGACGGACTGGCCTTTCCGATTGAAATCGGCCTCGAAAGCGTGTCCCATAGCTTCGTGCAGCAGGATCCCGGATGCTCCGGCTCCCATCACCACCGGCATCTTCCCGCCTTTCGGCCGCTTTGCAGCGAACCTGTCGTCGATGCCGGAAACCGCCTCGTCGGAAATCTCTTCCACCAGGGCATCGGTCAACATTCCGGTACCTGTCCTGAAGCTCCTGGAGACCGTCTTGTTCTCAATCCTGCCGTCCTTGATGAAAACGACAGTAGCGGCCAGTGTACCCATAGGCCTGGTATCAAAGGTAAGTTCTCCGAAAGAGTTGTACATCAAGATGTCGCTGGCCTGTCCGGACAGAGAGACTATGATCTTGGCGGCCCGGGGATCCTTTTCGGAAATCCGCTTCTGGAGACTCTCCATAACTGGCACGAAGACCTTTGCGTCCGAGTCTCTCCAGCTCCATCCGGCAGCATATTGACCCCGTGCAGGCTCTCCCAGACGGGGAGCTTTGCTGAACCACTCCGGGTTGACGGTCGCTGAAGATGCAGCGATCTTAGATGCGGCCACGACGGCTTCGTGCATCGATTTCTGGTCCGTACTCTCGGAATAAGCATAACCGGTACGCTCTCCTTTGAGTACCCTGATTCCCACTCCGTAGTCGATGTGGAACCCTCCGGACGAAACTATTCCGTCCCTGAGCAGGAGTTCGCTGTAAGTGGAATATTCGAAGAAGAGGTCACAATAGCTTCCTCCTCCGTCCAGCCCTTCCTTGACCAGTCTTGCCAACTGGCTTTCCGTCACCCGAAACAGATTCAGGTAGTAATCCTTTCCGTTCTCCATCAGCTACTTGACTATATCGCTCTTGTCCATGATAACGCAAAGTTAACAATAACTTTGTCATCTGAGATTATTTGCGTATTTTTATTCCATTGAACCATCAGGACCGGAAATGGAGAACTCCAAGACCATAACCTTGCAGGACGCTCAGAAGGAAATGCGTCCGGTCGCCTTTTCCTCGATGGTGAAGCCGGCCGGTTCCACCTGCAACCTGGACTGCACGTATTGCTATTATCTGGACAAGGCAGTGCAGTACGGAGGAAAGGAATCCTTGATGGACGAAGGCTTGCTCCGGGAATATATCCGCCAGTACATCACGGCCAATGCAGTGGACGAGGTTACCTTCTGCTGGCACGGAGGCGAGCCGCTCCTGAACGGGACAGGTTTCTACCGCAAGGCCATGGAGTTCCAGAAGGAATTCGCAGGCGGGAAACGGATATCCAATACCATCCAGACAAATGCCACGCTTGTCGATCCTGAGTGGTGCCGTTTCTTCAAGGAAAACGGATTCCTGGTGGGAGTGTCACTGGACGGCCCGCAGGACATCCACGACGCTTTCAGGAGGGACAAGCAGGGGCGGCCGACATGGAGCAGGGTGATGGATTCGGTGAAGATGCTCCAGGATTATGGAGTTGAATTCAATACCTTGAGCGTGGTCAATTCGAAGTGCGAAGGAAGAGGGAAGGAGATATATTCGTTCTTCAAGTCCATCGGCAGCCATTATATGCAGTTCCTTCCTGCTGTGGAGCACGTCGTTGACGTACCTGACTGGCATCGCCCGCTTATCGTATCCCCGCAGACGGAAGGAGCCCGCCTGGCCCCGTGGAGCATCGGTGCAACAGCCTACGGAGAATTCCTGATCGACATATTCAAGGAATGGGTCGTAAGCGATGTGGGGGATTATTATGTCCAGATGTTCGATGCCACCCTGGCACAGTACTGCCGTGTCCAGCCGGGAGTCTGTTCGATGTGCGAGACATGCGGGGACTGCCTTGTCGTGGAACACAACGGAGACGTTTACAACTGCGACCATTTCGTATATCCGGAATACCTGCTGGGAAATATCCGGGAAAAACCTCTTGCAGCGATATATGACGATCCGAAGCGTTTCCGTTTCGGAGTGGGGAAGAGGACGACCCTGCCGAGGGAATGCATGAAATGCCGCTTCTACTTCGCGTGCAGGGGAGAATGTCCGAAGCACCGGTTCGACCGGAACGCCCGCGGAGAGGCGAGGAATACCCTGTGTCCGGGATTGAAGGACTACTTCAGGTTCACGCAGCCTTATTTCGAGAAGATGCGAGACCTCTTGATAATGAAGAAAGCTCCGGCCAAGGTCATGCCGTGGGCCGCTGAAAAACTCAAGGAATATGGAAAGTGAAGTGCGTTCCAGGCTGATTGCCTGGGCTGAGGAATATAATGACGAAAAGTATTTCAGGGAGGACCCTATCGCCTTCCCGAAGCGTTTCCATGATTTGTACAGGCAGGGAAAGTGTTCCATGGCTGACATTGAGGTGGCCGCCGTATTCGCCGCCCATTTCGCCTGGGGCAGGAGGGCGATGATAGTCCGCGACTGCACCCGCTTGTTCGATGAAATGTCCTGGAAGCCTTACGACTACGTTATGAGAGGGACTTACAGGTCCGATGATGCCAGCATCCACCGCACTGTGAAATGGTCTGAAGTGGCTGCCATCTGCGGCCGCCTCAAGGGACTGTATTCTTCGATGCCTTCAATAGAGTCTCTGACTCAGGGGGATATGAGAGTCGGGATATTCGGGCAGAAACCTGACCCGAAGGCTCCCGACAAGAAGATCAACATGATGCGGCGCTGGATGGTCCGTGATGACGGGAAGGTCGACCTGGGAGTCTGGAAGGACACGGATCCGGCATGCCTGCTCATCCCTCTGGATGTGCACGTACATGACGTAGCCATGGACCTCGGACTGACCAGCCGCAGGCAGAAAGACATACGGACCGTACAGGAGATCACGTCTTCGTTCTCCGGCATATTCCCGGGAGATCCGTGCAAAGGGGATTTCTCACTGTTCGGCTATGGCGTAACCCACCCTAAAAAACAATAGATGCCAAGGCTTTTCATAATATCAGGTTGCAACGGCTCCGGCAAGACGACGGCGTCCTACACCCTTCTGCCGGAACTCTTCGGGTGCAGTGAATTCGTCAATTCCGACGAGTTCGCCAAGAGCCTCGCGCCTTTCAACCCGGAGAGCGCGTCTGTCGCTGCCAGCCGATACATGCTGATGAAGATGAGATACTTGCTGGACAAGAACGAGGACTTCTGCATCGAGACGACCCTGGCGACCCGCTCCATGCTCAAGATGGCCATCCTGGCACAGTCCAAGGGATATTACGTCACCATCCTCTACCTTTGGCTCAATTCCCCGGAACTCGCCGTGTCACGTGTCAAGGCGAGGGTGGCCGCCGGAGGCCACAACATCAAGGAGGACACTATCATAAGGCGCTACCACCTGGGCCTCCATTACCTTTTCCGCGAATATATGCCTGTATGCGACAGGTGGATACTCGCTGACAATTCCCATGATTCATGCGAAATAATAGCAGAAGGTTCCGAAGACGGCACCATAGTGCGCAACTCCGAAACCTTCGCGAGGATCAAAGATATGAACTTTGAATACGAGAAGCAGCTTTGATCCTTAGTCTTTGGTCGCAGCCTCTAGTTTCTTCAGCATTGCGAACATAACCAGACCTGCAGCGACGCAGAGGGCCATCAGGATTCCCCAGTTCGCTGTCAGGGATACTCTCTTCCAGAGCAGTCCAGGGATTGAGCTGAGATAGTTGCCGATAGCGGTGGCTGCGAACCACAGACCCATCATGAGACCCTTCACCTTAGGAGGTGCGACCTTCGAAACGAAGGAAATTCCCATAGGGCTGAGCAGCAGCTCGGCGAACGTCAGGACGAGGTAAGTGCCCATAAGGTAGGTAGGGACCACCGGATCAGGTGATACGGTACCGTCAAGGACTGCAGGGGATGCCTGTCCCTTGGAAGCGAAAATCATTACGAGGTAGCCAAGGGCGGCTACGAACATACCGAGTCCGATCTTCATAGGAGCGGATGGCTCACGGCCGTCAGGATGCTTTGCGTCCTTCTTGTTGGCAAGTGCGCTGAACAGGGCCATCGAGACCGGAGTCAGTGCGACGACGAAGAACGGATTGAACTGCTGGAACAGCTGAGGATAGATCTCGAGCGGGTTGGCGAGGCCTTTGTAGATGCCGTAGGCGCCGCACCACAAGGCTGCCGTGACAAGGCCGCAGACGATCTTTCCGGTCTTCTTCTCTGACTGGAATATTCCGAACAGGGTATATACTGAGACTGCGATCAGCGCGAGTGCCCAGATGTTGAATCCTATCCTGCTCCAGCCTTCAGCGTAGCTCTGGGTGTAGTCGCGAGCGAACCAGGTAAGAGCCTGTCCGTTCTGGTGGAATGCCATCCAGAAGAAGATGACGACTGCGAAAACGAGGCAGA
>ONPI01000033.1 GCA_900319685.1 uncultured Bacteroidales bacterium | reverse complement strand
AACATAGTCATCAACAAGTACGGGATCGACCCAGACAAGGTCGTGACAGTCCACAATGCGGTCGATTTCAGCGGCAGGGACAACGTCACCGTCGAGAGGGGCATCCATGAGAAGGTGGTGACCTTCCTTGGCAGGATCACCTTCCAGAAGGGTCCTGAATATTTCATCGAGGCTGCGGCAGAGGTGCTCAAGAGAACCTCGAACGTCCATTTCGTGATGGCCGGAAGCGGTGACATGATGAACCGCTGCATCCGCCACGTCGCCCGTCTTGGTATTTCCGACAAGTTCCATTTCACCGGATTCCTGCGCGGAGCGGACGTACAGAAGATGTTCGCGATGTCCGACGTTTACATAATGCCGTCGGTTTCAGAGCCGTTCGGTATCTCTCCTCTGGAGGCGATGCGCACGAACGTTCCGTCGATCATCTCCAACCAGTCCGGAGCAGCCGAAGTGCTGAAATATGCCTTCAAGGTGGACTTCTGGGATGTCGATGCGATGGCTGACGACATCTACGCCCTCCTGAATTATCCTGCGCTTGCGGAATTCTCCGCCAAGCAGGGCTATGATGAGGTGAACCGCCTCAAATGGAATATGGCTACGGCCAAGATGAAGAAAGTATATGAATCCGTAATAAACAAATAAAAGGAGAACAGTTATGAAAAAGAGCATCTGTCTATATTTCCAGGTCCATCAGCCTACCAGACTCAGGCTGTACAGGTTCTTCGACATTGGAAGGGACTCTCATTATTATGACGATTTCACTGACAGGACCATCCTCCAGAGGATAGCCCGGCGGTGCTATCTCCCTATGAACAAGCTCCTTCTCGACCTGATTGAGAAGCACAAGGGAGATTTCAAGGTAACGTTCTCCATCACGGGTTCCGCCCTCGAGCAGTTCGACAGGTACGAACCTGAGGTGATAGACAGCTTCAGGAAGCTGGCCGATACCGGGTGCGTGGAATTCCTCGCGGAGACATATTACCATTCCCTGGCTTCCCTGGCCTCGGCTTCCGAGTTCAAACATCAGGTTGAAAAGCACTCCAAGGCCATCGAGGATCATTTCGGAGTCAAGCCGACCGCTTTCAGGAACACCGAGCTGATATATTCCGACGCCATCGGCAAGCAGGTCTATGACCTCGGCTTCAAGACGATGCTTACCGAAGGGGCGAAGCATATCCTTGGATGGAAGAGCCCGGATTATATCTATACCGATCCTCTCCAGAAGCATCTGAAGCTCCTGCTGCGCAACTATACCCTGAGCGATGACATCGCTTTCAGGTTCTCCGACAAGGGATGGAAGGACTGGCCTCTCACCGGGGAGAAGTTCCTCTCCTGGCTGAAGGCTGCCGACGGAGACATCGTGAACCTGTTCATGGACTACGAGACCTTCGGAGAGCACCAGAAGGAAGCTTCCGGAATATTCGAATTCATGAGGTACATGCCTGAGGCCCTGCTGGGCGACGGTTCTTTCGAGTTTACGACTCCTACCCTTGCCGCCAGGAAGCTCAAGGCAATCGCCGAGATCGAGGTCCCGGATGCGATTTCCTGGGCCGACGAAGAGAGGGACATCACCGCCTGGCTCGGCAACGAGCTCCAGCAGGATGCCTACAACAAGCTCTACGAGCAGACCGAGAAACTATCCATCGTGAATGAGCCTTCCCTGTGGGAGGACTTCGGCCATCTCCAGGAAAGCGACCATTTCTATTACATGAGCACGAAATTCTTCTCCGACGGAGAGGTTCACAGGTACTTCAATCCTTACAATACTCCTTACGAAGCCTTCATCAACTATATGAATGCCCTGAGCGATTTCATCATCAGGATTGACGATGCTGTCGAGACATTCACCAGGGCTTCTGAAGCCGTCCCGGAGGAGAAACCTGAACCAACTGTGAAGAAAACAACTAAACCGAAAACTGCAAAGGCAGTGAAACCAGTCAAGAAAAAATAATTAAATGGCAAACGAACTGATCAATCCCGACTACCTCTTCGAAGTCAGCTGGGAAGTATGTAACAAGGTTGGAGGAATATACACGGTCATAGCTACCAAATCGCTCTACCTCAAACAGCAACTTCATAAACACCATATCCTCATCGGACCTGATGTCTGGATGGATACCGAAAGCAACCCTGATTTCATAGAGGATACACACCTCTACAGTCTATGGAAAACCCAAGCCGCCTCCGAAGGCCTCAGAGTGCGTGTCGGAAGGTGGAACGTGCCCGGAAATCCGATAGCTATCCTTGTGGATTTCAAGCAGTTCCTTACGAAGCAGAACGATATCCTTACCGAATACTGGAAGCGCTTCGGCGTGGATTCCATCACCGGCAACTGGGACTACCGCGAGAACGTCCTGTTCGGATATGCGGCAGGTCATGTGATCGAGAGTTTCTACAGGTTCAACCTGAACGCATCGGACAAGGTCGTCGCACAGTTCCACGAGTGGCAGACCGGTTCCGGACTCTTGTACTTGAAGACTACATCACTTCCGGTTGCTACGGTATTCACGACCCACGCCACCGTGGTCGGCCGTTGCATCGCAGGCAACAATCTTCCGCTGTACGATTCGATGAATCTCTACGACGGAGACCAGAAGGCCCAGCAGTTCGGCGTGACCGCGCTCCATTCCATCGAGAAGGCTTCCGCCCAGAATGCCGATGCATTCACGACGGTGAGCGAGATTACGGCCAAGGAGTGCGAACGGTTCCTCAAGCGTCCGGTTGATGTCGTAACTCCTAACGGATTCGAGAATTCCATCACCCCGGCCACTGACGAGGAATATGATGCCAAGCGCAAGGCCGCGAGGGAGAGGCTCATCGAGGTCGCTACAGCAATGTCCGGCGAGGAGGTATCCAAGGATCCCATCCTGATCGGAATCGGTGGACGATATGAATACCGCAACAAGGGTATCGATGTATTCATCGACGCCCTGAAGAAACTGTCCGATACCGAACCTGAAGGTCGTGACATCCAGGCTTTCATCATGATCCCTTCCGGCCATAACGGAGCCGACAAGGAGCTGGTTTCCAAGCTTGAGGGCAAGAGCCCGCAGTACACAACCCAGGTCTCCCATTACCTGATGAACCCTGAATATGACGTGATTACGCGCCGCTTCAGGGAACTTGGATTCAACAATGCCAAGGGCAGCCGCGTAAAGGTGTATTTCATTCCGTCATACCTGAACGGGAGCGACGGCGTATTCAACATGAAGTACTACAACCTTCTCGCAGGCCTGGACCTCACCCTGTTCCCTTCGTATTACGAGCCGTGGGGTTATACCCCGCTGGAAAGCCTTGCTTTCCGTATCCCTACCCTCACGACGAGCCTTTCCGGCTTCGGCCTCTGGGTCAGGTCCCACTATGGGAAGGAGCATCCTGGCATCACCGTGACCGACCGCAGCGATTCGAACTATTTCGATGTCGTGGACAGCGTGGTGGACAGGATCAAGGAAATCGCTTCCCTTGACGGCGATGGCCGCAGGAAGTACATGGATTCCGCACGGGATGTCTCTACTATAGCCCTCTGGGAGAACCAGATACGCTATTATCAGGAAGCGTATTCAATCGCGCTCGGCAAAGTGATCGAGGCGCAGGGAGCATTCCCTGGCGAGTATAACGAGGACCAGCCGGTGGAATACAAGAAGATCGGAGTCAACGATCCGTCCTGGAAGAGCGTGATGGTGACCCGCCATCTGCCGGATGCGATCTCAGGCCTCGAGACCCTGTCCAAGAACCTCTGGTGGTGCTGGAACGAGTCCGCGAAGTCCCTGTTCAAGTCCATCGATCCGGAAATATGGGACAAGACCAAGCACAACCCTATGGCGTTGCTCGACGTGGTCAGCCTGAAGAAGTTCAAGGCCCTTGCCAAGGATGAGGAATTCGTCGGCCGGCTCAATGCCGTCATGGATGAGTTCAATGACTACATGGCCCTCAAATCCCAGAGGACGGATCCTATGGTGGCCTACTTCTGCATGGAGTATGGTCTGGATACATCCCTGAGGATCTATTCGGGAGGTCTCGGTCTGCTCGCGGGTGACTACCTTAAGGAGACGAGCGACATGAACGTCAACCTGGTCGCGGTCGGACTGCTTTACCGCTACGGCTATTTCACCCAGGTCATCACCGGCAACGGCATGCAGATCGCCCGCTACGACGCCCAGGATTTCACCAAGATTCCGGCCCAGCCGGTATTGGACGCGGACGGCAACTGGATGACCACCAGCGTCGCTTTCCCTGGAAGGACCATAACCGCCAGGATATGGAAGGTCGGAGTAGGCCGTACGGACCTGTATCTCCTTGACACCGACTACGAAGCCAATATCCCTGAAGACCGCGAGGTTACCTACCACCTCTACGGAGGCGACTGGGAGAACCGTCTCAAGCAGGAACTCCTGCTGGGAGTCGGTGGAATCAGGGCTCTCAGGAACCTGGGCATCGAGCCTCAGATCTATCACTGCAATGAAGGACATGCCGCATTCACGGGACTCGAGAGGCTTCGTGAATATATCCAGAACGACAACCTGGACTTCGGCGAGGCCATGGAAGTGGTCAGGTCTTCGTCCCTGTTCACGACCCACACTCCGGTTCCTGCCGGCCACGATGCATTCGACGAGGGGCTTCTCAGGAAATACATTGGTCATTACCCTCAGCGCCTGAAGATCGACTGGGAGACCATGATGGGTCTCGGTAAGGCGAATGTAGAGGATCGTGGCGAGAAATTCTCGATGAGTTTCCTGGCGGCCAACTGTTCCCAGAATGTGAACGGAGTTTCCTGGCTCCACGGAGAAGTCAGCAAGGACATATTCAACAGGATGTATCCTGGATACCTTCCTGAGGAGCTGTATATCAGTTACGTTACCAATGGTGTACATTACCCTACCTGGGCATCCGCTGAGTGGAAGAAGATACATGCCAGGGTGTTCGGGCCTGAGTTCAAGACCCATCATTATGACAAGTCCTGCTTCGACGGAATATACGAGGTTCCTGATTCCGAAATATGGGAGACCAGGAAGCATCTGAAATCCAGGCTTATAAGAGTCGTAAAGAACAGGATTTCCGACCCGAACCTCTGCAACCATTATTCTCCTAGCCAGATCGTGGCTATCAAGGAGAACCTGAGGGATGATGTCCTCACGATCGGTTTCGCAAGGCGTTTCGCTACATACAAGAGGGGAACCCTCCTGTTCACCGACCTTGACCGTCTTGCCGCGATAGTGAACGATCCTGAGCATCCGGTACAGTTCCTCTTCGCAGGAAAGGCCCATCCAGCCGACAAGGCCGGACAGGACCTCATCAAGAGGATCATCGAGATCTCCAAGCAGGACCGTTTCATCGGAAAGATCGTATTCGTACCTGGATATGACATCTCCCTCGCCAAGAGGCTCGTGCAGGGCGTGGACGTGTGGATGAACAACCCTACCAGGCCTCTCGAGGCTTCCGGAACTTCCGGTGAGAAGGCTGCCATGAACGGTGTGATGCACTTCTCCGTCCTGGACGGATGGTGGGTCGAGGGCTACAGGGAAGGAGCCGGATGGGCGCTTCCAAGGGAAAGGTCCTACGACGACCAGAACTACCAGAACGAACTGGATGCCGCTACCATCTATACAATCATCGAGAACGAGATAGCTCCTGCCTATTACGATGTGGACAAGGAGCAGGGTCTTTCTCCGGTTTGGTGCGGCTACATCAAGAACACCGTGGCGAAGGTTGCAAGCAACTTCACCACCAACAGGATGCTTACCGACTATTGCAACCAGTACTACATCCCTCAGGCGAAGCGCAACTCAGAGCTGGTGGCCGATGATTATCACGAAGCAAGGCAGATCGCACGCTGGAAGAAGAAGCTGCTCCGCCAGTGGAAGAACGTGGAAGTTATTTCGCAGACCCAGCCGGATCCTTCATACACCCTGTCTATGGACAACAACCTGAAGGTGGAGGTCGTACTCAACCTGGCCGACCTCAGTCCTGAGGACATAGGCGTAGAGATGCTGTTCGCGACCACCGACCACAAGCAGAAGCTCCATATCCAGGAGACCAACGAACTCAAGTGCGTTGACTTCAACGATGGCGTGGCGACCTACAGGGCCGAATTCATTCCGGACAAGACGGGTATGTACCAGGTTGCGACCAGGATGTACGCCAAGAATCCGCTTCTGCCTCACAGACAGGACTTTGAGTTAGTGAAATGGTTATAGCGACCGGTTTTTTCGACGGTGTCCATCTCGGACACCGTTTTGTGATAGAACAGCTGGTGAAGGCTGCAAGGGACAGAGGGGACGAGAGTATGATTGTCACCTTCTGGCCCCATCCCCGGAACGTCCTGCAGGATGATGCCCGTAACCTGCGGCTGCTGACCTCCCTGAAGGAGAAGGAACAGTTGCTGAGAAGCATCGGCGTGGACAGGATCGAGGTGCTGCCTTTCACCAAGGAGTTCAGCCGGTTGACTACCCGCGAGTACTTGCAGGAATATGTCATCGGCAGGTTCGGCGGGAAGGCGGTCCTGCTCGGCTATGACAACCGTGTGGGAGGTGACAGGCTGACTACGGAACAGATCAGGGATGTGGCTCTCGGACTCGGACTCGAAGTCATCCGTACCGAAAGCGTTTCCGCAGGAGGGGACACAGTGATCAGTTCCACCAAGATCCGCGAGGCTATCGCAAGGGGAGACGTGGAGTCTGCCTCCGGGATGCTCGGTTACGGATATTCGCTGACTGGAGTAGTGGTGGCCGGCAACAGGCTGGGCCGCACGATAGGCTTCCCGACAGCGAACATCCAGCTTTACGAGCCTCTGAAACTGGTGCCGGGTAATGGAGTATATTCGGTTGAGGTAGAGACCGTCGGAAGAAAGCTCAGGGGCATGTGCAACATCGGAGTAAGGCCTACGGTAGGCAGCGGGAACCAGCGCACCATCGAAGTGAATATCTTCGATTTCGACGAGGACATCTACGGCCTGGACCTCAAGGTCACGTTCCTCCGCAAGATCCGCGATGAACGCAAGTTCGACTCCCTTTCCGACCTGAGGCTCCAACTCGTCAAGGACCGCGAAGACTGCACCTCCGGAAGGATTTAGGATTATTCAGAATTAATTCCTATCTTTGCGATGAAACGAACGAAACGGGTTCCGCCGGTTAAGGCGGAACTCGGTTCGGTTTTATGAAAGCTAAAAGAAACACAAAAATACATTATGGCTGATATCCATTACATGACCCAGGAAGGGTTGGACAAACTGAAAAAGGACCTTGCAGAGGCTCTGGCACAGCGCCCTGTGATCTCTGCTGCCATCGCCGAGGCAAGGGAGAAGGGAGACTTGTCGGAGAATGCCGAATATGATGCCGCCCGTGAGGCCCAGGGCCTTCTCGAGGTGAAGATCGCCAGGCTCAAGGACTTGGTAGCCAATGCCAAGATCATAGATGAGTCGCAGGTAGGCACGGACAAGGTCTCGATGATGAACAAGGTGAAGGTGGAGAACATCGCTATGAAGCAGGTGATGGAATTCACCATAGTAGGAGAGACCGAGGCGGACTTCGCCCACGGCAAGCTCGCTGCGACTACTCCTATCGCTAAAGCCCTTATAGGACACTCCAAGGGCGAAATAGTCGAGGCGCAGGTCCCTTCAGGCGTCCTCAAGTTCAAGATTCTGGATATATCACTCTGACGGAGATGGCAACGATTTTCACAATGATCGCGAAGGGTGAGATCCCTTCCTTCAAGGTAGCCGAGAACGAAGAGTTCTACGCATTCCTCGACATCAATCCGCTGGCCAAGGGGCACACCCTGGTCATCCCGAAGAACGTAGAGGACGACTACATCTTCCATCTGGACGAACAGACCTACGAAGGTCTCTGGGCTTTTGCCCGCAAGGTGGCCGTCGCCCTCAAGGCGGCGGTTCCGTGCAAGAGGGTGGGAGTAGCCGTTCTTGGAATGGAAGTTCCTCATACCCACATACATCTGGTTCCGCTCCAAAGCGAAGGGGACCTGGATTTCAGGAAGGAAAAGCTGAAGCTCTCCCCTGAGGAGAACCAGGCAATCGCAGATGCAATATTCGCTGAATATGAAAAACTGTAAGCTCATCTTCGCCGCTGCGGCCGTACTCATGGCTGCTTCGTCATGCGCCGACAAGGCACAGATCAAGGGAAAACTCTCCGGCGCCCCGGACGCTGAAGTCGTCGTGACGCAGCTCTCCGGCAGTTCTTTCAACGTGCTGGACACGGTGAAGACCGATGCCGCCGGTGAATATTCATACAAGATGAAGATCGAAGCCGGACAGCCGGAGTTCGTCTATATCTTCAAGGGCGATACCAAGGTAGCGTCCCTGCTGCTGCAGAAGGGCGACAAGGTGAAGGTCGTTTCCGATACCCTCGGGCAATATTCCGTCGAGGGCTCCGAAGAGAGTGCCAAGCTCAAGCAGGTGGAGGATGATTATGCTTCCTTCATCGGCAGGTTCGAGTCCGCGGTGGAGGAAGGCGACGGTCCGCGTGCTTCCAGGGAATATGTCGATTACTACCGTTCCCGTGTCAAGTACATCATGGAGAACAGCAAGTCCCTGACGGCCATTCCGGTACTGTACCAGAAGGTGAACGAGAGCTTCCCGGTTTTCAGCCAGTCCACGGATGCTCTTCATTTCCAGCATGTCCATGATTCCCTGATGACGGTATATCCAAAGTCCAGGTATGTCGCCGGACTGGCCCGCGAGGCTGAAAGGCGTGCCAACGCCATGACTATGGACCTGACTATGCAGAATGCGCGCGAAACCACATTCCCTGAGATCGAACTCCCTTCGATGGACGGGAGCAAGGTTTCCTTGGGCAGTGTCGATTCCAAGGCGGTACTGGTTTATTTCTGGCAGGCATCGGATGCATCCCAGAAGATGTTCAACCAGGATGTGCTCCTTCCGCTGTACAACCAGTACCATCCGAAGGGGCTTGAGATCTATGCCGTTTCGCTGGATACTGACAAGGGTGTGTGGGCGAGTGCGGTGAAGAGCCAGAACCTGCCATGGATCAATGTCTGCGACGGCCGTGGCGCTGCAAGTCCGGCCGCGGTCGTGTACAACATCTCCTCCCTGCCGGTGGCTCACCTGATCGTCGACGGCAGGCTCAGTCCAGTGGAAATCAAGAGCGAGAATGATCTCCGCCGCGTCCTTGCAGCGAACCTGTAGGGTATATGGGGCGTCCGTTGAAATCCATCCTTCCTTGTCTGCTTGTGCTAATGAGCGTCTGCCTTTCCGCGCAGACAAGGGAAGCCAATTATGATGAATCCAAGGTTCCGGCCTATGAGTTGCCGGAACCTTTGGTTTTTTCCAGCGGTAAGCCTGTCAGTAGCAGGCGCCAGTGGAAGAAGCGCCGGGCCGAACTCATGGAACTGTTCCGCGAAAGGATGTACGGCCGGGAGCCTTCCGCACCGAAGGACATATCCTTCGAAGTGACGAAAGTCGTCCCTGATGCCTTCGGCGGCCTTTCTACCATGAAGGAGGTCAGGATCATGCTGGATCCTTCTGGAGAGCATTATCTCGTTATGCTGATGTTCGTCCCGAACGGGGCTGAGAAGCCGGTCCCAGCCTTCTTGGGAATCAATTTCAAGGGCAACCATACTACGACGGACCTGGAGGAGGTATCCCTTCCGGACGAGGTTCAGCTTCGGAATTACGGACCAGGTTACCAGGTACCGGAGAGGGGACTGAATGCGCGCCGCTGGCCTTATGAATATATCTTGGAACATGGTTATGCGGTCTGCACTTTCTGCGTGCATGACCCGGAACCGGACCTGAAGGGCCACTACGATTACGGCATCCGCAAGGTTTATGACGGAGGTTCGCCGAGACCTGATTCCTGGGGCTCCGTTTCGGCATGGGCATGGTCCCTGTGCAGAGCGTTGGATTATTTGTGCAAGGATCCATCCGTCGACGCAAGGCGCGTAGCTGTCATAGGCCACTCGCGGCTCGGGAAGACTGCGCTGTGGGCAGGAGCCATGGACCGGCGTTTCGCCATGGTGGTCGCGAATGATTCCGGATGCAGCGGTGCTGCCCTGTCCCGCAGGGTATACGGGGAGAACCTGGGAATTATCAACACATCCTTTCCATATTGGTTCTGCAGCAATTACAAGGAATACAACGATGCGGAAGCATCCTTACCTTTCGACCAGCATGAGTTGATTGCCATGATCGCACCAAGGCCTGTCTATGTGGCCAGTGCGAGTGAAGACCTCTGGGCAGACCCGTACGGCGAATACCTCAGCCTTGTGTACGCCACTCCGGTGTACAGGCTGTTCGGGTACGATGGCTTCTCGGATACATCGATGCCTGCTGCAGGCGACTCCAAGGTCATCGGAAGAATGGGGCACCATATCCGCGAAGGCCAGCATGACTGCATCCTCTACGACTGGGAACGCTTCATCACCTTCGCCGACAGATTCCTGAAGAAATAAAAGATGTGGCCCTATCCGAGCCTTTCGAGTGCGAAGCTGATGCGGGAGACCGTGTCGGTTTTTCCTATCCTGACGATGATGTCTGCGATTCCGAGTCCGCTGGCTGAGCCGGCGAGGGCGAGGCGTGTAGCATTCATAACCTTGCCCATCGGCCATTCCTTGCCCTTGATGAACTCCTCGAGGGCTGATTCGAAGGCTTCTACGGTCCAGTCTCCGTCATATCCACTGACGAAGGAGGCCACATCCTGCACCATCGCGGATATTTCCGGTTTCCAGAACTTGTCCACGTCCTTGGCCAGGAACGGAGCCGTAAGGGTGTCGTCATAAACCTTCGCACGAGGGTCCACAGGCCTGTTCGATGCCTGTTGTTCTACCGCAGCCCCGGCCTTGATCCCGAAGGTTTCGAAATCCTTCGGAGCTACGAACAGGTAGGATGCGATAGTCCAGAAGTCCTTCACGAAGGTCGCCCTCTCCTTTGTGAAGGCAACCACGCTGCGGACATAATCCTTCGTGAATATATGCTTGGAAAGGTCGCCGCCGGCCGGATTGAACTGTGCACCTGCGGTCAGCGCGCATTTAGGGCACTCGACTACGTTGATACCATGGTCTTCCAGGACCGGGACCAGCAGATCCGTAAGTTCCCCGTCGGATTTCATCCTGAGATATTCCTTATTGAACCACTTGGCCTTCTCCGGGTTGAACTTCGCTCCTGATTTGCCGACCTTGTCCAGTGAGAACGCAGCGATCAGCTCCTCCATCGAGAATATCTCCTGCTCGGTACCCGGATTCCAGCCGAGCATGGCGAGGAGGTTCACGAAGGCTTCAGGGAAGTAACCGTCTTCGCGGTAGCCGTGGGATGTCTCGCCAGTCGGGCTCTTCCACTCGAGAGGGAATACCGGGAATCCCATCTTGTCGCCGTCGCGCTTGCTGAGCTTTCCGTTTCCGACCGGCTTGAGCAGCAGCGGAAGATGGGCGAAACGAGGCTGGGAATCTTCCCATCCGAAGGCCTTGTACAACATATAATGCAGAGGCAGGGAAGGGAGCCATTCTTCGCCGCGGATGACTTCGCTGATCTCCATCAGGTGGTCGTCCACGATGTTGGCGAGGTGGTAAGTAGGAAGCTCGTCAGCCCTTTTCCAAAGGACTTTATCGTCCAGGGTGTCGGTGTTTACCTCGATATGTCCCCTGATCAAGTCGTCCATCGCGACTATGGTGTCCTTCGGCATCTTGAAGCGGATGGTCCAGTCCGAAGTCTCCTCCAGCAGCCTGGCTACCTCCTCAGAAGGAAGGGTAAGGGAGTTGCGCAACTGCATCCTGGTGGTCTGGTTGTAGATGAAGGTGCTGCCGGACGCTTCGGCCTCTGCACGAGCTTTCTCGAGGGCTTCCGATGAATCGAAGGCATAGTAGGCATAGCCGTTGGCAATCAGCTGTTCGGCATATTCCCGGTAGATTCCGCGCCTTTGGCTCTGGCGATACGGGGCATGGGGATGCTTTGCGCTTGCGGCCTCCACGACCTTGCCGTCGGCATCTACGCCTTCGTCGGGGATGATCCCGCACCATTTGAGGGATTCGATGATGTATTCCTCCGCCCCGGGTACGAAGCGGTTGGAGTCTGTGTCCTCTATCCTTATTATGAAATCTCCCCCTTTCTGCTTGGCATACAGGTAATTGTATAAAGCCGTACGGACTCCGCCCATATGGAGCGGTCCGGTTGGCGACGGGGCGAACCTTACTCTTGTCCTTCTTTCCATTTATCGCTTTCCTTATTGTTCCTTTTCCTGGCGAACCGCACGCTTGATCGCAGGTACGCTTTCCAGTTCACTGACCGATTGTCCCGGTTCCACCACGAGGACCGGTTTCCTGTCCTGGTCGAAGTGGTAGCGCTTGACATTGTCGGCCGCATTGAATCCTATCGTGTTGAGTCTCTGGTCCAGTCCTGAGCCGAGATCCTCCTTGTCGTTGTCAGGACTCTTGACGTACTTGAAGTCCTTTCCAATCATGATTATGTTGCCGAGGTCGTTCTTGGTGATCCTCGAAAGGTCGTTCACCCTGAATCCCGTGGCGATGGCCGTGATCTTGATCTGGTCCCCGACCGAAGGATCGGTCTCCCAGACCAGTCCGGTCTTGAACTTGTTGACCTTGCCGGTATATTCGTCGATCTTGGCGTTGATGGCGGCTAGGTCGTCCATCGTAAGTCCCTTCTCGTTCTTGCCGCAGGTTATGTTGACCAGGAGGCACTTGGCCGTCTTGAGGTCGAAATCGTTGAGGAGAGGAGACTGGAGGGCACCTATCACCGCGTCCTCGATCCTGTTCTCTCCCGTTCCGGTTCCGCAGCCCATCAGCGCCATTCCGCTGTTGGCCATCATGGACTTGATGTCCTCGAAATCGACATTGATGTATCCCGGCTTGGAAATGATTTCGGTGATACCCTGTACGGCGGTGGCGAGGACCTCGTCGGCCTTAGGGAAGGCATCCTGGATGAGGTGGTCGCCGAAGAAGTCGTAGAGCTTCTCGTTGTTTATGATAAGCAGGCTGTCCACGTTCTTCACGAGTTCGTGTATTCCGTCTATAGCCCTGGACATCGCCATGGACCCTTCGTTCTCGAACGGTATGGTCACAACCGCAACCGTAAGGATTCCCTTGTCCTTGGCATATTTCGCAATCTGCGGAGCAGCACCTGTACCGGTGCCTCCGCCCATGCCGGCTGTGATGAACAGCATCTGGGTCTCTTCGCCGAGGACCACTTTCTTGATGAGTTCTTCCGCCTCGATGGCCGCGTTGCG
Source organism: uncultured Bacteroidales bacterium (assembly GCA_900319685.1). Lineage (GTDB taxonomy): Bacteria > Bacteroidota > Bacteroidia > Bacteroidales > UBA932 > Cryptobacteroides. The sequence goes on along the minus strand of ONPI01000033.1, from coordinate 3,162 downwards.
TCCTTTCACGGGATCAGTCCCGGCACCCAGGGCATTCCTGCCGATGTGTACCTTGACAGGGACCGGGCTCTCGTCAAGGGCCTGCCTGTCGGTGTTGCAGACTATGAAACTGCATCCCTGCACCTTCTGGCGGTACATGTAGTTGACTGCGTTGCATCCTCCGCCACCGACGCCGATGACCTTGATCATTGACTGGATAGGAGTCCAGTCGGTAGGCTCTATGCTATCCAATTTCAGATTGTCTGTAATGTCTCCCATTGCTCCTGTCCTTTATACTTCTTCGTTTTCCATTCCGTCGAAAAGGCCTTCCATCCCGTCCGAGATGCTCTTCCTTATATGCTTGATCCAGGTGAACTGGCGTTTGGTGCGCTCTTCCTTCCTCTTTTCCTTCGCATTCTTCTTGTATCTCTGGATCTCTTCAGAGCTGTAGCGGCTGAATACGTCCATCTGTTCGTCCTGTGCGTCAGCCACTGTTTCTTCTATAGGAGAAGACCAGTCAGGTTCCGGCTCAGGAGGCCTTACGGCTACCACCGGTACCTCGTACTTCTGCTCCGGTTCCGGCTCGGGCTGTGGCTCCGGCTGTGGTTCAGGACGCGGACCGGGCTGTGGCTTCACGACTGGCTTGACCGCCACCGGCCTGGAAACCGGTTTCGGTTTGTGGACCGCAACCTCGCTGACGCAGTTGAGACTCTTGTCGTTGCGTGCCGCCAGAATCATTCCCATAGTCGTCGAAGCACTCGTGGAGGTCACCCCAGGGCAGCCTTCTCCGGAGAAGAATCTCTTAGGGTAAGCTATATTAACCGAATATCCCGACATAGCCTTGATGAGGTTAAGGCAGTTGACCAAGTCGGCTCCGCCTCCGGTGACCACGACCCCGGCCCTCAGCTTCTCCTCGGAAGCATATCCGCTGACTTGGATCTCGTACAGCAAGGCTTCGATTATCTCCTTCATCCTTGCGGTTATGATCTCGGAGATGTACTTGACCGGGACCTGCAACGTAGGCATGTCATTCTCGTCAATGATCTTGATGGTCTTCTCACCCAGGGTGGAAAGGTTGTTCGGCATGCATGCCCCATAAGCCTTCTTGATGTTCTCTGCGAGTTCGAACGAGATGTTGCACTCGGTCTTGATATCCCTCGTGATGCTGTTCCCTCCGAACGGGATGGCAGCGTAGAACCTCATGATCTTGTCCTTGAATATGGTGACGGAACTGACGCCGGCGCCGATATCTATGAGCGCAACACCGTTCTCCATCTCCTCCTCCTTGAGGACGGCCTTGGCGGTGATGCCCGGGGTGAAGTATTTCTTGGCTATGCTGATGCCCATCCCGGAGAACACGCTGTCGATATTCCTGGAATACTTCCTGTTCCCGATGAATACCTTGAAGTGGCCTTCCAGCTTCTCCGCGGTCATTCCGACGATATCGCTCTCCAGCTCGTTCAGGCTGTCTTCCGTCGAGAACGACTGAGCCACTGCACCGTAGATCACTTCGGTCTTGGAATCACCCAGAGGATAGGACTCCAGCGCGACCGACTTTATGGTCTTTACCTCTTCCTCCCTGATCCATGACTCCGGATCCGGCCTTTCCGTTTCCGCAGATGCGGTTTCCTGGCGCACATAGTAACGCGGCAGTCCCACGATCACTTTCTGGATCTTGACCTTGAGCTCCTGCTGGGCCTCGGTTATCGCCTTGCGAAGGCCTTGCTCCACCTTCAGGGGGCTGAAGACGTAGCTGTACCGGATTCCCTGGGAAGGAGACTCCTTGTAATAGACCACCTGTATATCCTCGCCCTGCACCCTGGCCACGCAGACAGCGAATTTGGACGTACCCAGGTCAACTGATGCTATGTACCTTTCTTCCATATATGTTATCCTATTTCCTGCAGACTATCTGGTCCTTGAACTTCACGTTCACGGTTGAATAATAACCCTCTCCCTTGTCCGGGACGATGGCAGTGTAGTACCTGCCAATCTTTTCGAACTTGGCGGCCACATCCGTCGGCTGTCCGAAGATGAACACTTCCTTGCCTTCGCGCGGCACCATCACCAGGTCTCCGCCCGGCTTCACGGTGATCTGGCTGATATTCTCAGCCCAGACCTTGGATGCCTCCATGAAAGTGACCATCGCGATGATCCGGGAGAGCCACTGCTTTTCCTGCGGAGTCTTAGCTTCGCCTTTGTAACCAGAGGCCACGTTGAGCGGGACAGCCCCGTCGACTATCGGCACCCTGGATGTATAGTTGTTCTGGAGCGGGAAGATGAAGCCTTTCTCATCGGCGTAGAATCCTGTATTCCCCTTCTGGAAACGGACTAAAGGCTCCCTTTGGAATACCTTCACGTTCAACAAGCCGTCCGGAGTGGTGTAGGCTTCGGTCTTCAGTATCGCACCCTTCCCGTCCAGGATCTTCTCGACCTTCACCAGGTCCAGGCTGTCCAGCCTCTGCCCGATGTAAGCCCCGTATTCCTTCTTCAGGTAGCCTTCTATGTCCTCGGCCGTCACGAAGTTGAAATCGTCCGCGAATTCGACCTTGACCCCGGCGCACGTGACCTGGTGCCTCCTTTCCTCGTTCATCTTCGCAATAGCGTAACAAACGAGGCCGAGCGCGCAGAACAGCGCGGTGACGAGTGCTATCCTGATACTTTTGTTCATCTTGCCAATCTGTTCCTGAGCATTTCAGCTATAGGTTCCACGAACCTGTCGATGTTGCCCGCGCCGAATGTGGCGAGTATGTCGACCGGTTCGTCCGCGAGGTAATCCATCAACTCTTCTTTCTTCAACAGTACCTTTTCCGGGGCGGTCACCTTCGAGAAGATGATCTCCGAAGTCACCCCCGGTATAGGTTCTTCCCTTGCCGGGTATATGTCCAGCAGGATCAGCTTGTCCACCCCGCTGAGGGCCTCTGCGAATCCATCGGCGAAATCCCTGGTGCGGGTGTACAGGTGCGGCTGGAACACGGCCGTTATCTTCCTTCCCGGGAACATCTCCCTGAGCGACGAGATTGCCGAGCGGAGTTCCTGAGGATGATGAGCGTAATCGTCTATGTAGGTCAGTCCAGGAACGTTGACATGTGCCTCCAGCCTGCGCTTGACTCCCTTGTAAGAGCCTATCGCTTCTTTTATGGCCAGCGGACTGACCCTGTATTTCAGGCAGATCGCAGCTGC
>ONPI01000133.1 GCA_900319685.1 uncultured Bacteroidales bacterium | reverse complement strand
TCAGGATGGATCCGCTTCTCGGGAATCAAGGGCGAGCCCGGTGCCAGGATGAAGGTGGAGTATCTTTCCGAAAGCCAGAACGGCAAGTGTGAATATGTATTCAAGGACAGGGAGACTGTGTCCTACGCTCCAAGGTTCGACTGGTTCAACTTCCGCGAAGCGATTATCTCGGGGATAAGCAGCCTGAGTCCTTCGGACATCGTTGCTGAAGCCGTGAACTCCGATGTTCCCGTGAACTCCACCTTTGACTGTTCCAACCCGTTGTTCGTGAAGATCAACGACATATTCAGGCGTTCCCAGATGAACAACATGCACAGTGGGGTAGCCAGTGACTGTCCTCACAGGGAAAGGCTGCCGTACACCGGTGACGGGCAGATCGCCATGAACACGGTGCTGTCCAACTTCGACGCTTCGAGTTTCTACAACAAGTGGCTGGAAGACATCCGCGGAAGCCAGAACCCGGTCACGGGACACGTTCCGAACGGGGCTCCTTGGGAGCCTTACTGCGGAGGCGGTCCTGCCTGGGGCGCAGCGATATGCATCATGCCGCTGGAGTTCTACCTCGCCTATGGCGACCGCAGCGTCCTGGAACGTAACCTCGAGTCCATGAAGCAGTATGTCAGCTGGTTCGGAGGTTGGAAGAGAGATGACGGAACGATCCTGGTGGAGATGAAAAGGCCGGGAGAGGACAAACCATACAAATGGTACAACCTCGGGGACTGGGCCCCTTCCTTCGAGACTCCGGACCCGGCACTCGTACACACTTTCTACTACTGGCTCTGCGCCAGCAATGTCAGCAAGGTAGCCGGAATCCTCGGGCAGAGAGATGCCCAGTTCCAGTACGCGATGCTCTGCGACGAGATCGAAGAGGCTTTCCATAAGGTTTTCTACGACGAAGACCAGGAATCCTACGGAGACTACGGCAGCAACGTGTATGCATTGTACATGGGCGTCCCGGGAGACCGCTACAGGGAGGTCAAGGCCACGCTCAGGCGCGAGTTGAAGTTCAACTACAAGAACCACCTGAACACCGGCATGCTGGCCACGCGCTTCCTTTTCGAAGTGCTTTCCCAGAACGGCCTCGGCGACATTGCCTATGACATAATGAACCAGAGGGACTTCCCAAGCTACGGATGGTGGATCGAGCAGGGTGCCACGACTACCTGGGAGCACTGGAACGGAAAAGCCTCGCACGACCATCCTATGATGGGCGGAGGGCTCACCTGGTTCTACAAGATCCTGGCAGGAGTGGACACGGATCCCCTCAAGCCTGGGTTCAGGCACGTAATCATCAGGCCGATCCCTGTCAACGCACTTCAGCGGGTTTCCTATTCTACCCAGACTCCTTACGGAAAGGTCAGTTCGACGGTCACCCACGATGGGTCGAACGTCCACATCACCGCAGAGATCCCTGAAGGTGCCACCGCTACGATCTACGTACCGAGGAACCTCGCCGCAGCATCTTCCAACCCTATGGACGAGAGTTCCTACGTCACCCACGAAGTCGGTTCCGGAACCTGGACTTTCTGATACTGTAATCCAAGGATATGAAAAAGGCTGGCATCTGATGATGTCAGCCTTTTTACAGTGCGCGAGATGAGAGTCGAACTCACACGTCACAATTGACACTAGCTCCTGAAACTAGCGCGTCTACCATTCCGCCACCCGCGCTTGATTGGGACTGCAAATATACGAATAGTTCGGGAAATTGCAAACAAAATCAGCGCGGGCGGAACCAATCTACTTCGAATAACGCTTGAAGGTGTTGTTGATCAAGGTCTTGTTGGAAGGACTGATGACAAGGAGCTCGCTCTTCAGGGCATCTATGCTCGTGGTCGTGGTCTTCAAGGCTTCGCTGATCTCGTATTTGGTCATTCCCCCAGCCTCCAGGTCCTTGAATATCTGAGGCTTGAACCATTTGTCGAAGCCTCGCTGGTTGCTCGAGCCGTACCTGGCGTTCTTGAACGCATTCTCGATATAGTAAGCCCACATCTCGGCGATTTCGCAGTAGCCGGCGTTCTCCCCGTTGCCGGTGCCGTAGCAATCGCCGGTGATCAGGTAGCTCGAAATGATGTATGTGGTGAACTTGTTCCAGTATTCCGTGCCCACCTTGATGAAATGGGAAGCGTGAGCCATCTCATGGACGGTGTCGGCATACAGCGCGGGATAGTCGTAATTGGAGCCCTTGGAACCGATCGTAATGTCCGGGCAGAAGACCTGGACGGCAATCTTGATCATTCCAAGGTAGTTTGCTGCCAGCCCCTGGTCCAGCAAAGAGCCGTGGTGCATCATCAGCGCACTTGACGGGGTCAAGCTGTTGATGATCCAGAACCGGAGGTTCTTTGGCGGAAGGGTGATGCCTTCCTTCTGGCATCTGTCATAGTATTCATACGCGGCGTTGTTGACAGCACATCTCCTGTACAGGGTAGCATCCGAGTTTCCGTCCACATTCAACGTTATTCCGTCCGGGCTCCCTTTCCCGAGATCCGACAGGGAAGCAGGTACGAGGATGGCGTTCAATCCGATGGAGAAGCCTTTGGAATTCTTGAAACAAAGCCTGTAGTTAGGCTTGGCCGAGAACTTGGCCGGGAATGAATAGTTGCCTGAAGCATCGGTGAAGGTGGTCGATACCTTCACGAACACATTGGCTACCACCTTTACGCCCGCGACTCCCACCGTCTTGCGGTTGAGGCCGTTGTCCGTGATCGTGATCCTTCCGGCAGGATTGACTTTCGCCCTGCTCACCGGCTCGAGCAGATCCGTATTCCCGGAGCACTCGAATGCCCTGCGCTCAAGCACCGGCCAGTCCAGACAGCGACGCCCCGTACCATCGGCTCCAAGGTTGCCGCCCTCCTCCTGGTCATCCGGGATGCAGCATTCCTCAAGTACCTCGTACTGGATGCCGTCCGGGAATCCGAAATCACTCGGAACCACAGCATACTGCCAATTGATCCGACCTTCCATGATTTCCTGATCCTGGCCCTGATCTCCTTCTCCGGCCGGCTCGCTGTCGAGCGGAGTATCCACAAGGACCACCCCCATCTCGTCCAGGGTGGTAAAGTCTTCCTTATCCTTAGGCAGGAAACGCACATAGTAGTCGGTGACCGGGACCATTTCCTCGGCTTCACCTTCTTGATAATCAGCCCTGGTGGAATAAAGGGAAGCATATGCCTTCCTCATGTTGGTGACGGAATAAGGATTGTCGCGCTTGGCCCTGGCAGACATCCTGCCCTGTGCAACCGCTTCCTGCTTTCCAAGCATTTCATCAAGATCCGCCCCCACCGGGGACGCACCTTCTTCGCTGCACGACGCCAGCAGCATCGCCGGCAGCATCAATTTGAAGATCCATTTCATTGTTTAAAGTTTTTTGGTTTGTTACGAGGCAAAGGTAAGCCGACCTATCCGTAGGATGAAATATTCAACGGATAAATAAGAAACCTGCATTCCTTGCCCATACGGAGGGGTTTTCTTATCTTTGCTCCGGACTGAAAAACTGAATATCATGGACTTGGACGGAAAGACTGCCCTTCGCCGCATCGCTATATCCCTGATCGCCAGCCTGTTCGGATTACTGGCAATCGCTCAGCCGTATAAAAGCACCTTGGCTGCCGATCCCGAAAGGGCCGGCGGCGTCTTCAGCGGCTACGTGGTTCCCAAGGACGTCCCGTCCAAGGCGCCCAAGGGATATAAGCCCTTTTATATCAGCCATTACGGAAGACACGGCTCACGCTATCACACCAGTGCAAGCCTTGTAGGTGCAGCCATCGGACCCCTTATGGAAGCCGACAGCGCCGGCATCCTGACGGAAGAAGGCAGGATGGTTGCCAGGCAGCTGGATACCCTGCTCTCGGAGCATGAGGGGATGTACGGCATGCTTACCGCCAAGGGCGCTTCCGAGCATCGCGGAATAGGAAGACGGATGTATTCCCACTATCCTTCCGTATTCAATGGGAAAGGCGGCCGCGACGAAGTGGAATGCGTCTCAAGCTACTGGCCGAGGTGTCTTGTGAGCATGGCGAACCTGTGCTCCGGAATCCAGGAGTGCACGGGAGGCCTTCACTTCACCTACATCACCGGGCCGAAGTATCTGGATTACATCAGCATGGACCTGGACACCAAGGAACTCGGCAAGGAGGCCCGGAAGACGAGCCGGAAGGTTCTGGAGAGCCTCACTCCCAGCGGGCGGTTCATGTGCGCCATGTTCAAGGACACTGCCCGGGTGAAGGAGTTCGTTCCCGATGCCCTGTCATTCATGGACAAGGTTTACACCGCCGCATGCATCAGTTCCAATACCGATTCGAAGCCTGACCTGTTCTCACATTTCACCACTGATGAGTTGTACGGGCTCTGGGCTGCCAAGAGCGACAGGCTCTACTATTCTTTCGGAATATCCAAGGAAGCCGGGGA
>ONPI01000017.1 GCA_900319685.1 uncultured Bacteroidales bacterium | reverse complement strand
CACTCATACAACGAAGAGACTAACGAATACTCCCTCAACCTTACTTACAAGGGTAACGAGAACCTGACCTGGGAGACTTCCAAGTCCTTCAACGCAGGTGTCGACTTCGAACTCTTCAACAACTATCTCAACGGTACCTTCGAGGTATTCTCGAGGAAGACCGAGGACCTTCTCTATTCCAAAAATGTCCCTTATTCCGCTGGTAACCCTACCGGTGTCGTTCCTGTGAACGTAGGTTCCATCAGGAACAACGGTTTCGAACTTACCCTCGATGGTACGATCATCAGGACCAAGAACCTGAACTGGGGATGGAACGTCAACCTCAGCCACTACACCAACAAGATCCTCTCCCTCGATGAGAGCGTTTCCGAGAAGGGTATCCGTGGATCCAACTTCATCTACAGGATAGGTGGTTCCCTCTACCAGGCTTATCTGAGAAAATATGCAGGTGTTGACAAGGAGACCGGCCAGGCTCTCTACTGGAAGCACGTCGACGAGGTTAAGGATGCTGACGGCAACGTCACCACTCCTGAATCCGACGAGACAACGACTACATTCTCCGACGCTACCCAGTATGAGGTAGGTTCTGTCCTTCCTAAGCTTTACGGTGGTTTCGGTACCTCCCTCAACGCTTACGGATTCGACTTCTCCGTCCAGTGCAGCTTCCAGCTCGGTGGCAAGTACTATGACGGTTCATACCAGCAGCTCATGTGGACCCAGGATCAGACCGGTTCCGCATGGCACAGGGATGCTCTCAAGCACTGGACTCCTGAGAACCCGGATACAGACGTTCCTCGTCTCGACGGTGACACTCAGGTTGCACAGACCGCTATCGACCGCTTCCTCATCTCATCCAACTACCTCAGCATCAATAACGTGACCTTTGGTTACACGTTCCCGAGAAGTCTTGTTGAGAAGATTTCCATCAAGGGCCTCAGGGTATATGTCGCAGGTGAGAACCTTGCAGTCTTCTCTGCCCGCAAGGGTGTCGATCCACGCTTCTCCATGGGTATTGGAGGTATGACCAGTGGTTCCGGTATCAACACATCCGGATACTCCGCAATGCGAACCATCACAGGTGGTATTACTCTTACTTTCTAATCTGAAAACTATAAAAGCTTACAGAGTATGAAATTCAATAAATTATTTCTCATAGCAATCGTCGGTGCGTTCTTCGCAGCGTCTTGCTCAGATATCGATGACATCAAGCCACAGAGTGGTACGATGCTCGCTTCCCAGGTGCAGGAGACCAATGCTCTCATCCCGTCGAGGGCTTCCGCTTCCTTCAACGGTATGTTCTCTTCCATCGGCCAGCCGATCAAGATGTACACCAATCCTGACGACTGGGAGTTCCTGATGATCCTCTTCTGCAATGACCTTGAGGGTCCGGATGCGCTCATTCCTGATTCCGGTTACAACTGGTTCAGTGTTTGCGGTGAGTATTCCTCACGTAACGCCAACTACCGTAACCCGGCTATCCGTTACAGGACACCTTACAACATGATCGGTTCAGTGAACACTTTCATCCTTAGTATCGGTGAGACCGAGGATCCATCCCTGATCAACATGCTTGCTCAGGTCAAGGTCCTTCGCGCCTACTCATACTGGCATCTGGTTTCGAACTTCCAGTTCAACTACCAGGTTGCTGCTGACAAGCCAAGCGTTCCGCTCGTGACCGAATTTACCGAGGATTTCACCAACAATCCTCGCGCTACCGTCAAGGAGATCTACGACTTCATGCTTGAGGACCTCGACTGGGCTGTCGAACACCTTGCTGGTGCCGAGCGTTCCACCAAGGCTTATGTCGATGAGCACGTTGCCCGCGGTCTCCGCGCACGTGTATATCTCGAGATGGGTGAGTGGCAGAAGGCTTATGACGACGCTGTCGCAGCTGCCGAGGGTTACACCCCTGCAACCATTGAAGAGGTTTCCAAGCCATCTTTCATGGATATCAGCGAGCATAACTGGATCTGGGGTTTCGATATGACCACGGATATGGCTCTTGCATACAGGTATGCAACTACTTCCAGCTGGCTCCGTTCATTCTCCGCTTGGGGTTATGCTGCTGCCTGCCAGGTTTACACCTGCATCAATACTTTGCTTTACAACAAGATCCAGCCAGGCGACGTACGCAAGGGATGGTGGGTTGACGAGAACCTCGAATCCCCTCTGCTTGCAGGTCTTAAATGGCCAGGGTTCGATGATGTTGCAAATGCGGACGATGGCGGAGATGCCAAGCTCCCTTATATCCCTTACACCAATGTCAAGTTCGGTTGCTACACTGTAGGTACCACCGCCAATGACGAAGACATGCCTCTGATGCGTGTCGAGGAAATGATCCTTATCCAGGCTGAGTGCCAGGCTCGTCTGGGCAATACAGGCCAGGCTACCAGTATCCTCACCGATTTTGTCAAGACTTATCGCGAGCCTGAATACAATGTCGCTGAAAGAGGCCTTTCCCTCCTCGACGAGATCTGGTTCCAGCGCCGTGTCGAACTCTGGGGCGAAGGCTTCGGTATCAAGGACTGCAAGCGTCTCAACAAGCCTCTCGTGAGGTTCCACGACGAAACTTGCAACCAGCCGGCAGCTTTCCGCTTCAACCTCCCTGCAGACGATCCTTATCTTCTTATGAGATTCCCTCAGGGTGAGCTCAACACCAACTTCGGTATCGTTGACAACACTGGTGGTCACCAGCCTGTCACCGATGAGAACAAGTCTCTCCGTGATGGTGTCACTGACTAATTTTAAAAGAATTGCCTTATGAAAAATTTATATAGGATTTTAATCGCCCTCCTCGCTTTCTCCTTCATTGCGGTTTCCTGCAAGGACAAGGAGTACGAGTACATCCCTGGCGAGCCTGAGGCTTCAGGTTGCTACGGTGTTTACTTCCCAACGCAGGATGCAAGCGGAAGCCATGTCTACGATCCTACCATGGACCGTTCGGTCAAGATTACGGTTTCCAGGACCAACAGTACGGGAGCCATCACTGTCCCTTATACTGTTTCAACTTCTGAAGACGGTGTGTTCAATTTCGGAACTATCAACTTCGCTGACGGGCAGTCAGAGACAGAATTAGTCGTAACCTTCCCTAACGCGAAGGTCGGTGTTGATTATTCTTTCTCCGTCCAGATCGAAGACAATCAGTATGCTTCGCTCTACAATGAGGGTGCCATCGCCCTTGATTTCTCAGTTTTGATCGTTGAGATGAAGACTTTCAAGACAGAGGATGGAAAGGCGGATGCCAAGGTTACTTTCACTGACATGGACTTCCTTGAAGAGGTTCATAAGGTTGACTTGAACTATTATGAAGTTGACGGAGTCCGTTATTGCGAGACCAGCGGTGGCGAGACCATCTATTCTGGGAATGGCCTTAGTGGTTCCGGTCCTTTCGGAACCGATGTACAGTTCAAATTCAAGTGGTATACCAACAAGAAAGTTACCGTTGATGATGTAGAGTATGATTGGATTGAAGTTGAACCGTCCAATACCGGTTTCACTTCTAGCGGCAATCCTATCTACTTGGGAGATTACTTCCACATGCGTGCAGACATGGGACTGAGCAACGGAGATTATACCAGTTCTTATGAAAGGTATGTCAAGGGCTCTGATGGTTACCTTCCAAGCTATTATGACGGCCACGGCGGATTTATCTTCAACGCCGCCTATTGGATTCATGGAACTACTTCTTGGTATGGTTATAAGGACAGCACTCCAGTCGCTATCGCCGACGGTTACCTCCGCGTAGATTATTCGTTGGATCTCTATCCTGACTATACTCAGAACGGAGTAACTCCAATCGATGTTGAAGCTGGTCTGGATGTAGCGAGCATCAAGTATGCCGTATACGAAGGTGAACTTACCGCCACCCAGGTCGGTTACAAGATTGAAGCTATCACAGCTGGTACCGAAGAAGGTGTAGTTACATTCTCCGATTTCGAGATTGATGAGGAAGAAGCTGTCAAGTATGCCACCCTTGGTGTCGAAATGGACAAGACTGCCGAATATACTATCGTTGCAGTAGCATATGATGATAAGGACAAACCGCAGAACAACGCTTCTGCTACCTTCCGACACATCGCAGCTGGTGACACTGAGGAATATGCAGTTGATATCAACGTACTTACCGAAGCAACCCCTGTCCGTTACACCGAAACTGGCGACTACGATCAGTACACTTCTTTCGCTTTTGCAGTATATGGTTCTGATATCACAGAGGCTCATTTGGCAGTTGTTCCAGTTGCCCAGCTATCGAATTCTCTCCTCAGTAATATCAAGTACGACTCTGAAAAATATGCTGTAGGTGAGGAAACGCTTGCCGCTATCAATGGCGAAGGTGGTTACTATGACGTTGCCTCCGGTTTGGCTGCCAACACTGAGTATGCAGTCGTTGTTTGGGCAACTAATGGCAGTGAGGACAAGTTCGTTTACGAGACTTTCAAGACTGAAAAGCTTCCTTATGTATGGAAGAGCCTTGGAAAGGGAACTATCGTAGATGGCTTCTGCCCGTACCTCTTCAGTAAACCAGATATGACTGCAGAGTGCGATGTATATGTGGAAGAGAAGACCCCTGGTTTTTATATGATTACCGGTTACCAGCAGGAGATTGCAGCCAAGTTCTTTGGTATGAATAAGGAAGATATGGCACCATATGAAGGTGGCAACTGGAAGAATACAGAATTGATAGTTGATGCGACGAATCCTCAGAAGGTTGTTATTCCTGAGCAGGATTACGGTGTTTGTGTCAATCAGTCTTACGGATTCTTCCTTATTGAAACCGAGGCATCTGGAACTCTTGCTAATGGAGAAATCACGTTCCCTAAGGAAGAGGTTTACATCGGTCTTCCTGGCCTCGGAAGGTGGTTCGTCAGCAATGACGAAGGAACCTTCAAGATTACTCTGCCTTCTGCTGCTTCTACAACAGCTGTCAAGCCTGTTGCTAATAGCAGAAACGGCCGTGTTGAGGATCTGAATATCATTTCCGGCCTCCGTTCTTTCGAAAAGGCAAAGGTTCAAATCGAACGTGACGCCCAGGCAGTCAATGCCAAGGTCTCCGTTTCCTACGACAGGAATGCGAAGGCAGGCCGTGCCCTGAGAGAATCACGTATCTCTTCTGTAAAATAGTACAAACTATTGATAATGCGACAAATGAGACCCGGCGCACCGTCACCGGGCCTCTTGTCGTAAAAAAACAAGAAATGAAATACTTCAAATTATCAGTTGCGTTTCTGGCCTCACTGGTATTGTTCTCTTGCAACCGAGAGGAAATAGAAGGTGAAGTCGAAGCACAGGCAGCCCCGATCGTCCGTCTTGGTGACGAAATCGTCGGGGATGCGCTGGCCGTGAAATTCGCCTCGGTACCTACTGCTTCCGAGATTTCGGAAATAGAGGCACAAAAAGGAGTAACGCTGCAGCGTGTTTTCCCGAGTACACCAGGCAAAGAAGAACTTGAAGCACGCTTCGGCCTTGACCGTTGGTATGAAGCTACCATAGAAGACGGTTCTTCCGTAGAGAAGGTCGCCCATACCCTCTCCAAAGTTCGTTCTGTCCAGTTGGTCCAGCTTGAATCAATAGCGAGGAAGGAATATGAAGGTACGGTTTATCCGGAATCTTCTTCAGACACCCGCGCGACGGCTGCTACGTTCAACGATCCAATGCTCATCAACCAGTGGAATTACAAGAACGGCGGAAGCGCGTCCATCTCCAAGACGGCAATGGCCGGGGCAGACGTCAATGTTTCAGATGTCTGGGCAAACCTTACTTGTGGCGACCCTTCCATCATCGTCGCTGTTGTAGATGAAGGTGTGAAGCATTCCCATCCGGACCTTCAGGCCAACATGTGGGTGAATTCCAAGGAGGTCCCGGGGAACGGAGTCGATGACGACGGAAATGGCTATATAGATGACGTTTACGGATATAATTTCGTAGATAATGGCCCTATCACCTGGGCTATTGTCAATGCGGCAGGCGATGGAGATTCAGGCCATGGAACCCATTGTGCCGGCACCATCGCTGCCGTCAACAACAACGGCAAGGGTGTATGCGGAGTCGCAGGAGGATCCGGTGCAGGTGACGGTTGCAGGATAATGTCCTGTCAGGTATTCTCGGGCATCCGTGGCGGTAGTGCTTCTGCGGGCTCCAGGGCTATCAAGTATGCCGCCGATATGGGTGCTTCGATCATCTCCTGTTCTTTCGGCTACACTTCGGCTTACCAGTCCGACGACGCATATATCAGGGCGGTCGGCTCGATGGAGATCGATGCAGTCCATTATTTCGAGGCTTGCCGGAACAATGATGTCCTGGATGGCAACATAGCGATCTTCGCGGCTGGAAACGAAGCTCATGATTATGCCCATTATCCGGGGGCTTTCTATGATATAATTTCGGTTTCTGCCTTCGGGCCTGACGGATTGCCAGCCTACTATACCAATTATGGTCCTGGTTGTAACATTTCGGCTCCGGGTGGAGAAGCCTACCATTCATCCGGCAACTTCAAGTCGATGATCCTTTCTACCTTGCCTTCCGAACTTCAAGAGTTGGGAGAGTCAAGCAGCAGCAAGGGTTTGGATTATGGCTATATGCAGGGCACGTCTATGGCCTGCCCGCATGTTTCAGGTGTGGTCGCCCTTGCCTTGTCCTATGCCAAGCAGTTGGGGAAGAAATTCACCCGTGATGAGTTCAAGAGGATGATCCTATCTTCAGTCAACGATATCGACCAAAGAATAGGCAGCAAGGCATCGAAGACCTATGCATACGGACATCAGGAGTTGCCGCTTGCACCGTACTATCATCAGATGGGTACGGGAATGATCGATGCATGGCGGCTTATGATGAAGATCGAAGGTACTCCGTGCCTTACCGCAACTACCGGCAAGAGCCAGTACATCGACATCTCTTCAGTTTTCGGTACTGCATCGGTGAGCCTTACCTACCTGGATGTCAAGGTGCCTCAGGCAACTATCGATGCCCTTGGGCTCCAGAAGATCACCGGAACTACCAGCGGCAAATACGTTCCGGTTCCGGAAGGTGAATGCTATGCTTATGTCCAGTTCGGAAGGCTCTATATCCATCCTACCAAGACGGGGTCCGGAAAGATCTATGTGGATGCCGTCGGCGGTGGTGACCACCTCGGTGGAGGATCCAATCCTCCGGGGGGCATGAAACTCGAACAGGTTGTCTCACTTGTCGCCCGCGAGGTTGACGGTGGTAACGGAACAGGAGGTTGGTTATGATGTTCAAACGATTTTTAATCATAGCGGTCGCCGCCCTTGCGCTGGCGGGCTGCAAAGGTCACAGGGAGGAGCCTTCCAAGGCCATCGATGTGACCGGTGAATGGGAACTTACTTCCATAACCACCCGAGGAGCTTCAATCGGAGGGACTCCGATTGCCGTGTACATCAGTTTCACGGCTGAAAAGACTTTCGAACTGTACCAGATGATCGGTGAAGGCAGGTACACCTATTTCAAGGGTACGTACCAGCTTTCCGGAGAATCACTGTCCGGTACCTATGAAAGCGGAAAGCCGTGGGGGAGTGTCTATACCGTTGCCATGGAAGGTGACCAGATGACTCTGACCACCAACGGAGGCTCCGAAACGGATACTTACCGCAAGACTACGATTCCGCAGGCGGTAAAGGACAATATCTATTAGGGGAGGATCAATAATCCTTCTTGAAATCGTTCAAGGCGGTCATCAGGGTTTCCTCGAAGACCGCTTTTTCGTGTTCTGAAAGGAAGCCCACCTCGATCGGGACTTGGAACAGGCGGACTTTCAGGTCCTTCGGGATGCGCGGATAATCAAGCACCCTCTGGCTGTCTTTCTCGGTGGTGGCGACCACGGCTGTCGGATGCTCCCGGACAGCCTTCATTATCTTGTTGATGTCAACCTTGTTGTAGTTGTGGTGGTCGGCGAACCTGAAGTGCCTGACGATCTTGTGTTCGTCGCTGAGGTACATCCTCAGCGGAGTATCCTTGGCAATGCCCGAGAACAGCACCAGTTTCTGGGAATAAGCGTACCTCGGATCGGCCTCTTCGAAGATAGGCTGCAGGGAATTGTACCATATCGTGGTGAAAAGCAAGGTCTTCTCCGCGCCCTTCCTGTCGGTTCCACGGCAGGTCGTGACATCATAGTCCTTGAGTCCGAAGGCCTTCGCCCACTGGGTCTTCTGTTCGTCTTCCAGGTAAGCGGGGCATTTGGAGACGATGATCACATCCGCCGCATGGAAGCGCTGCGGAAGATCCCTCAACCTTCCGAATGGCAGCAGTTTGTCCTTGTAAGTAGGGCGGTTGTAATCTACCAGGACTATATTGAAATAAGCCCTGAGGGACCTGTACTGGAAAGCGTCGTCCAGGACTATCAGGTCGGCCGGAGGTATCTGGGCGTCAGCGCAGTGGCGTGCACGTTTCTCCGTCTTGAGTTTCTCCGGATGGCAGAGTATGTCGCATCCCTTGACCCTGTGCCTGTCCACTGCCACCGTGACGGCAGGGAACTTCTTCTTGATCTGCAGGGGTTCATCCCCATATTCCTTGACGGAGCCATCCCTCTCGACTATCTGGAACCCCTTGGAGTTGCGCTTGTGCCCCCTGGACAGGACGGCGATATTGCTGTAGGCCCAGTCGTCGCTCTTCAGGAGGGTCCTGAGGATCATTTCGGTGTGAGGTGTCTTGCCGGTACCGCCGGCGGTGATGTTGCCTACGCAAATCGTAGGGACTTCACAGGTTCTGACCTTGAATATACCGTGGTCGTACAGGGAATGCCGCAGTTTCAGAGTCAAGTAATATGGTGCAAGAATGACCTTGTCAAGCATGAGTGCAAAGATACGAAAAATTATAGGCCGTTCAATTATTTTACCTGCCATATTTCGCGCATCCGCTCCCTGTTGAATCGGACATTGCCGGAAAGATGTTCTATATAGCATGGCAAGTACTCCTTGCCTTCCTCGCAAAGCATTATGGCCATATCTAGATACCACCCCTCCTTTGTAGAAAGACGTATCATATCACAATATGGATACCTGCTTTTACGTATAGACTCTATCTCCGGTTCTGAATAATTGCCGCTAATAATTTGATAGAGAGTTATTTCCGTAGGAGCTTCGTAAATGAATAGAGAATCTGCCTCAAAAGCTTTTTTTACCCACTCTCCTGACAAAGTCGTTAATTTTGGAGGGGTAGAATCTGAACTGACTGTTATCCTGCGAGTCAATTCCTCCAGTCGCTTTCTAAAATTATCATCCAGTCCGGAAAAGACAACAGGTATTGAATGTCCAATTGCAATCAATGCTTTTCCATCACTGCTTAGCATCAAGTACCTGCAGCCGAATGCTTGTGAGGGTATCCCATCCTCATTCCTGTTCCCTCCGATGATAAGCCAGTCTTCAATTGCAGAATAACCAGGTGGCACTGAAATCATTATCCCTGTCAAACGTTCATTTTCTAGCATTGAAGTGGAGAGATCGACATCAATATCAAGGACAGAACGCGGTAACTTGACCTCCTGTGCTCCCAGTCGGTGACAAATAAAAATCAAGGTAGTAATAATGATATATTTCCTTAATCGTTCCATTGTGGCATTGAATGTAAATAATAGGAATTTAGTTACCGGACACTAATGATGTAGGATACGAAAAATTATAGGCCGTAGACACTGCTTGATTCGGAAATTTGGGTTTCTCCCCATTTTTCTGCGATTTGATCCAGGATGCGGAATACTTCCTGCGGATCGTTTTCCGTCACGAGTCGCATCCTCGTCTCCTTGAAATCCGGCAGCCCCTTGAAATAGCAGCTCAGGTGGCGTCTCATTTCATATACCCCGGTAGGTATTCCCTTGAGATCCAGGGACAGCTGCAGATGCCTTTTCGCAAGCTCGACCCTCTCCCTTACTCCAAGAGGCGGAAGCTCCTCTCCCGTTGCGAGATAATGCTTTATTTCCCGGAATATCCAAGGGTGCCCGAAGGAGGCCCTGGCGACCATTATCCCGTCCACCCCGTATCTGTCGAAGCATTCCTTCGCCTTGACTGCGGAATTGATGTCACCGTTGCCAATTATTGGAATACTCATCCTCGGATTGGCTTTCACTTCTCCGATGAGGGTCCAGTCGGCCTCGCCCTTGTACATCTGGCAGCGGGTGCGCCCGTGGATGGTCAGGGCCTTGATTCCGGTGTCCTGTAGCCTCTCGGCCAGCTCCACGATGATCTTTGATTTGTCGTCCCAGCCGAGCCTTGTCTTGACCGTGACGGGCTTGCCCACGGCCTCTACGATCCGCTTAGTGATGAGCACCATCTTGTCCGGGTCTTTCATCATGCCCGATCCCGCTCCGCGGGCGGCTATCTTGCTCACGGGGCAGCCGAAGTTGATGTCGATCAGGTCGCATCCGTGTCCTCCCACGAGTTCGGTGGCATGGTCGGCCATCCTGGCGGCCTCTACCATCGCGTCCGGATCGCTTCCGTATATCTGGATTCCGATCGGAGCCTCCGCGTCGGAAGTCTTCATTTTCTCATAGGCTTTCCTGGCGTCCCGGATCAGTCCCTCGGAAGGGATGAATTCGGTGTACACCATGTCGGCTCCCTGCTCGCGGCATATTCCTCTGAATGATGCGTCGGTGACGTCCTCCATCGGGGCCAGGAGCACAGGCTTGTCTCCGAGGTCTATATTGCCTATTCTCATCGGTGTAGTGCTTCTTTTTTGCAAAAATAGAAAATATTTCCTACCTTTGCGACCCCTATAATGTGTAGGGATCGCAATTATTATTAGTTAAACCATTAAAGATCAAGACAGTGGACACACTTAGCTACAAAACAGTATCGCTCAACAAGGCGACTGTGAACAAGGAGTGGGTCGTTATCGATGCCACGGATCTGGCACTCGGACGTCTTGCTTCCAGGGTTGCTCTTGTCCTTCGCGGAAAGACCAAGCCAGGGTTTACCCCTCATGTCGACTGCGGTGACAACGTCATCGTCATCAACGCTGAGAAGGTATCCCTCAAGGGAGACAAGATGACTGATCGTGTTTACACTCGCTACACCGGTTACCCGGGTGGCCAGCGTTTCACGACTCCGAAGGAGATCCTCGCAAAGAGGCCTGCTGAACTCGTGAGGAGGTCCGTAAAAGGGATGCTCCCTAAAACCCGTCTTGGCGCAAAGCTTCTGGACAACCTGTACGTTTATGCAGGTCCTGAGCACCCGCACCAGGCGCAGAACCCTAGAGAAATTAAGTTGAACGAAATCTAACGGAGCAAATGAAACAGAAAAACGCCCTTGGAAGACGTAAATCAGCTGTAGCCCGTGTTTATCTCGCAGAAGGGAAAGGCAACATCACAATCAACGGTCGCACTGTGGAAGATTACTTCGCAGAAGAGTCCCTCCGTTACATCGTGAACCAGCCTTTCGCTGTCACCAAGACCGAAGGTCAGTTCGACGTCAAGATCAATGTCGTCGGTGGTGGTACCAAAGGCCAGGCAGAGGCGATCAGGCTCGGAATCTCCCGCGCCCTGAGCGAACTCGACCGTGAGGCCTACCGTGCTGCCCTCAAGGCCGAAGGCTTCCTGACACGTGACGCCCGCGAGGTGGAAAGAAAGAAGCCGGGTCAGCCAAGTGCACGCGCACGCTTCCAGTTCAGCAAGCGTTAGTTTGCTGCAGCTGACAGAGCTGATTTATGTAAAAATGCACAGTCCGGTGCAAACAATCCGGCCCTTTTGGCAGGATGCCGAGACTGCGGAAAATCCCTGGGACTGGCCAGGCCACTACCCGGAGATTGAAGGAAAGAGTAATTAAAAAAGAAAAAAGACATTTAAAATGCCACGCACAAATTTCCAAGAACTTCTTGATGCAGGTGTACATTTCGGTCACATGGCCAGGAAATGGAATCCTAAGATGGCCCCTTACATCTTCGACCAGAAGAACGGGATCCACATCATCGACCTGCACAAGACCATCGTCAAGATAGACGAGGCTGCCGATGCAATGAAAGAACTTGCGCGCTCAGGCCGCAAGATCCTCTTCGTCGCCACCAAGAAGCAGGCGAAAGAGATCGTTGCTGAGAAGGCAACGGCAGTCAACATGCCATCGATAACCGAGCGCTGGGCGGGCGGTATGCTTACCAACTTCCCGACCATCCGCAAGGCTGTCAAGAAGATGAACACCATCGACAAGATGAAGGAAGACGGTACCTTCGAGAAGCTCGCCAAGAGGGAGCGTCTGCAGATCGACCGTCAGAGAGAGAAGCTGGAGAAGAACCTCGGTTCCATCAGGGACATGAGCCGTCTCCCATCAGCACTTTTCGTCGTTGATATCCAGAAGGAAGCCAACGCCGTCAAGGAGGCCAACCGCCTCAACATACCGGTATTCGCAATGGTTGACACATGTTGCGATCCTACCCCGATTGATTATGTGATACCGGCTAACGACGACGCTACGAAGTCCATCGAGCTCATCATGAATATCCTTTGCAAGGCCATCGAGGAAGGTCTGAGCGAGAGGAAGCTCGAGAAGGAGAAGGAAGCTACCGAAGAGACCGCTGAAGGCGAAGCCCTCGTCAACCCTACCGGCAAGAAGCTCCGCGCTCGCAAGAACGCCAAGCCAGTCGACGTAGAGGCTGAGGCTGCTGCACCTGCACCTGAGGCTGCACCGGAACCAGCACCGGCGCCGGAAGAGACTCCTGTCGAGGAGGCTCCTAAGGCTGAATAAACTCCGTTGAACGATTAAAAATAACGAATATGGAAATCACTGCTAAAGACGTAATGAAACTTCGTCAGATGACGTCTGCCGGTATGATGGATTGCAAGAAGGCTCTCATCGAGGCTGAAGGCGACTTCCAGAAGGCTGTAGGCATCATCCGTGAGAAGGGTAAGCTCGTCGCTGCCAAGAGGGCTGACCGCGAGACTTCCGAAGGCTCCGTACTTGTCCGCACAGAAGGCGACAAGGCTATCATCGTCTGCCTTGGCTGCGAGACCGACTTTGTCTCCGCAACCCCTGATTTCAAGGCTCTTGCCGCTGAGATCGCTGACGCTGCCATCGCATCGTTCCCTGCAGACGCAGAGGCTCTCAAGGCTTGCAAGTGCTCCAACGGCCACACTGTCGAGGAGGAAATCTCCGCCCAGACCGGAAAGACCGGTGAGAAGCACGTCCTTGCATATTACGCTGCTCTCCAGGCTCCGTTCGTAGGACATTATGTCCATTTCAACGGCAAGCTCGGCGCTATCGTTTCTTTCAACAAGGTTGTTCCTGAGGAACTCGGCAGGGCTATCGCCCAGCAGATTACCGCCATGAACCCTGTCGCTGTCTCCGAGGCAGACTGCCCTAAGGAGGTCATCGACAACGAGCGCGCAGTAGCTATCCAGAAGACGAAGGACGAGCAGGTTCAGAAGGCTGTCGACGCTGCACTGAAGAAGGTCGGTATCAATCCTGCCCTTGTCAACAGCGAGGATCACATCGAGTCCAACACCGCAAAGGGTTGGATCACTCCTGAGCAGGCAGCACAGGCACGCGAGATCATCGCCACCGTCAGCGCCGAGAAGGCTGCAAACCTTCCTGAGCAGATGGTCCAGAACATCGCCAACGGCCGTGTCCAGAAGTTCCTCAAGGAGAATACCCTCGAGAACCAGGATTTCGTCCAGTCCGATGAGAAGGTCTCCGTAGCTGCTTACATCAAGTCTGTAGATCCTGAGGCAAAGGTGGTTGCTTTCCGCCGTTACTCCCTCAGCGACTAATCAGTGGACTGATCGCAAGAATCAATCCGGTCCGGAGCATATCCGGGCCGGATTTTTAATTTATCAAAATTCTAAGTAAGCGGTGTAATCAGGGCTTTTAGCCCTATAAGATAGCTGCAATTTTACACTATTCTAAACAAGATGAACACCCTGTGCCTTCACGGCAGAGGGTGTTCGCAATTCTAACCTAAAACTTAACCTATGAAAAAACTATTCGATGCAAATATAAACAAATTAGATACCATAAGCAATCTATTTGCATTTAGTTTTGTCTTAAAGGATAGTTTTATAAGTCAAAAAGATTCATTCGTCTAAAAGACAATAATTTGCGACAAAAATCAAAGTTACTCTTCAGGCAGACAGCTCTTGTCAAGGGAAATGCTCTTGATTTTGACCTCCATCTTCGGCCTGTCGTTCACCTCCGTAGCGACTGACGCTATCCTGTCGATGATATCGATGCCCTGGATGGTTTCTCCGAATACGGTGTACTCTCCGTCCAGCTGTGCACAGCTCTCCGGGCTCTGGACGAGATAGAACTGTGAGCCGGAAGACTCCTTCTTCGGGTTGGCAACGTCTCCGCGGCGCGCAGCGGCCAAAGCACCCTTCTTGTGCTTGTATTCAGGTACGAATTCGGCCGGAATCGTGTAGCCCGGGCCTCCCTGCCCCCAGGTCTGCTTGCCTTCAGAAGTCGTATTCCTGGTATTCGGGTCTCCTCCCTGGATCATGAAGTTGTTGATGACCCTATGGAAGAGAAGACCGTCGTAGTAGCCTTTGAGCGCGAGCTTGGCGAAGTTGTCCCGATGCTTCGGGGTTTTTGAATACAGTTTGACCTTGATGGTTCCGAGGTTTGTCTCGATGTCGAAAACCGGCTCTTCCGGGAGTTTGGCGAACAACTCATCTGCGGTCTTTTCCTTCTGTGCCTGCAATGCGGCCGCTATGGAATCCTGGCGTGCTTGCTCTGCGGCTGCTGCCGCGGCCGCCTCTTTCGCTGCCTTTTTGGCTGCACTCTGGCAACCGAGAACCATCGCCGCTGCAGCGAAGCAGGCGAAAGCTCTGAGGAGATGTCTTTTCATATCCATATTCATTATCAGAAGTTGCGGTAATTGAAGCCCATAGTGTCGTAAATCTTGAAGAGATTGTCCTTCAAGGCCGTCTTGAACCTTTCCAGGTCTTTCCTGGACGGATCGCACCACTGGATCTCACTGAGGGCGTCCAGACGAGGCAGGAGCATGTACTCGAGATGCTCCGGAGTGGCGATGTATTCGGTCCAGAGATTGGCCTGGACTCCGAGGATGTGTTTCTGCTGGTCGCCGTCAAGGCCCTCCAGCGGTTCGTAGCCATAGACTTTCTCAAGTGGCAGGTCACCTCCGATGCCGAACGGTTCCTTGTCCTTGTCCTGGGACTGGTAATAGTCGAAGTAGCAGTAAGTGTTCGGGGTCATGATCACGTCGAAACCCATCGAGGAAGCCTGGATTCCGCCCTTGACACCTCTCCAGGACATCACCGTGGCACCCTTTGCGAGGTCACCTTCCAGGATCTCGTCCCAGCCGATGATCTTGCGGCCGTGGTCGTTCAGGAACTTCTGCACCCTGGCGGTCACGTAGCTCTGCAGGAGCTGTTCGGCGGTATGTTCCTTCGTTCCCTTGATGCCCAGTTCCTTGATGCGAGCCTGGCATTCAGGGCATTTCTCCCATTCCGATTTCGGGCACTCGTCGCCTCCGATGTGGATATATTCGGAAGGGAAGATGTCCATAAGCTCCGTGAATACATCTTCGAGGAAGGTGAACATGGCTTCCTTGCCAGGGCAGAGGACCTGGTCGGAGATGCCCCAGCGTGTCCATACCTCATACGGGCCTCCGGTGCATCCGAGTTCGGGATAAGCCGCGAGGGCTCCCATCATATGACCAGGAAGGTCGATCTCCGGGATGACGGTGATCCCTAGTTTGTCGGCATAGGCGACGATGTCCTTCATCTGATCCTGGGTGTAGTAGCCTCCGTAGCGGATGCCGTCGTTGCTGTTCCAATCCTTCTTGACCACTGTGCCGTTGCGGAAGGCGCCGATTTCGGTGAGCCTCGGATATTTCTTGATCTCCACTCTCCATCCCTGGTCGTCGGTCAGATGCCAGTGGAAGCGGTTCATCTTGTGGAGCGCCATGACATCCAGATACTTCTTTACCTCCTGGACGGAGAAGAAATGCCGCGAGCAGTCGAGGTGCATTCCCCTGTATGCGAACCTTGGCTTGTCCTGGATCTTCAGGCAAGGGAAGAGGAACTTTTCGTTCGGGTCCACCTTACTGCCGAAGATGGAAGTCGCCGTAAGCTGCTTGAGGGTTGCGATCGAATTGAGGAATCCAGCGTGGGAGGACGCCTTCACCAGGCAGGACTTCTTCGTGATCTCAATCGAATACTCCTCCGGGCCAAGGGAATCATCCTTCAGGAAAAGGAAGCCTTTGATCTTCCCGCTCGCGAATGAATCGGACAGGCCGACAGGTACAGCGAAAGAGCAAGTCCTTCCGCTGACGAAGGTAATCTTGTCGGCGAACTCCTTGATGGCTTTCTGGCTCTTCACATCGATGTTCAGGTCACAGTTGAAGTTGGCTCCGGAAGCCTTGAAACTACCTTTCCCAATCTCCACGCTCTGCGGGTAAGGGATCACATTGATGACCGTTACCTGCTTCTTCGCAGCCAGGGTCGCAGGCAGCAGCAGGCAGGCTAGGCTGATGAGGGTAAACAATCTTTTCATTTTCAGATATCGTTTATTGTTGTATTGTCAATATAATATGAACCCCAGGATTCCTCCGGCCAGGATTATCGGGATAGGACCTACCTTGAAGCACAGGGAAGCTATGACGGCGGCGGCGAACAGCAGCCAGCTGCTCCAGTGCGGGAAATTCTCCTTGACTACGCTGAAGTCGAAACCCGAAAGCAGGGGAGTCCCGCTCCATGCAACCTTGAACATCAGGATGATGCCGGCTGCTCCGATGAGCCCGACCACGGCCGGCCTGATCCACCCCATCACCCCCTCGAAGATCTTGTTGTCCTTGAACCTGTTGTAGAATCTTACCATAGTCAGGACTATCAGGAAGGAAGGCAGCACCACCGCCAGGGTGGCCGTAGCGGAGCCGGCGATGCTGAGCAGGTGGCTTGCTCCGGCATTGTGCAGGACCTCGTAGCCCACGTAGGTCGCGCAGTTGACCCCGATAGGTCCCGGGGTCATCTGCGATATCGCCACTATGTCGGTGAAGGCACTTTCCGTCAGCCAGGTATGGGTGACCACTACTTGGGTCTGTATGAGCGAAAGCATCGCGTAACCTCCGCCGAAGGTGAACAAGCCGATGACGAAGAAAACCCAGAACAGCTGCAGGAACAAGGTAGGATCAACCATTTCCGGCCCTCCTTTCCTTAAACATCGTGAACAACACCGCCAGTACTATCAGCACGAGCAGGATCCAGATCGGCGAGAACCCCAGGAAGGCTACTGCGACCAGGGTGACGGCCGAGATAAGCCATGCCCACCATGTCTTGTTGCCCTTCCTCGCCATGTTGATCATTGGGACTATTATCAGGGATACCACGACCGGCCTGATGCCCTTGAATATCCTGACCACGACAGGATTGTCCTTGTATCCCGCGAAGAGCATGGCTATCAGCAGGATTGTCAGGAAGGACGGGAGTATGGAGCCAAGCGTGGCCGCTATGCTGCCCTTGGTCCCGCGCATCTTGTACCCGGCGAATATGGACATGTTCACGGCCAGTACGCCCGGTGCCGACTGGGCCAGGGCGATGATGTCGGGGAGTTCCTCGTCTGTCAGCCAGCCTCTCTTGACGAGTTCGTCGCGGATGATTGGAATCATCGCGTAACCCCCGCCGATGGTGAAGGCTCCGATCTTCGCGAACACGCAGAATATTCTCCAGAGAGATACCATATCCGATAATGACATTCAAAGATAATGAATAATTCTCTATCTTTGTGCTGCAATGGTCCAATGCAATCTCAACTGCAGCGAATGCGAACTGGCTGCGGGTAAACATAAGAATATCCTGGTCGATGTCATCGGCCACGAACCCGGAGACGGAATGCTGGCCTTTTCCGGCCGTCAATCCGTCACCATCGAGTTCGGGGAGTATCTGATATGTTTCGTGAACTATTGCGGCGAGCATGTCCATGTCGGCAGGAAGATCCTCTCCAACAAGCCTTCGGTGGTGCTGGATATAGTCGATTCCATGTCCCTGGAAAACAACCTGAGGCTCACTTCCAGGCTGATCGACATGGATTCCAAGGCAGTGCTTGCCTTTGCCGGTTACGACCGTCTCCTGGCCACCGGACATTCCCTTGATTATGTAACCCTCGGAGAGATGATGGGCTTCCCGGCAACGGTCCTGGACCAGTCCGAGGAGAGTTTCAGCCGGTTGCTTTCGCTGATTGTGGAAACCTATCTCCAGCCCGGTAAAAAACATGTCCACGTGCCCTACGGCCTGGACGTGGACAAGGCCATAGACAGGATAACGGCCCTGATTTCCGACTCCCCGGGGCTTTCCGACATATATCACGACCGCTACCTGGCTGTCCGCCTGCTCGAGGACCCGCATTACATCATTCCGGCTTTGGAAGGATACCCGAAGGCGTCGAAGATCGTCGAGACAGCACGCGTCGAGTCCGAGACCCTGGCCAGGCAACTGGGAGAAAGCCCGGAATCCCTTATACGCAAGGCCCGTCACGGATATGTCCACGGAGCATTGGTCGAGACTTTGCGGCATAGTTCCGACAATTCGGACCACACGTTGCTCCAGAAGATAGATGCTGTCCTTACAAACCGCCTGATAGGCCTTCCGCTGCTACTGGTGGTGCTTCTCCTGGTCTTCGAAGCCACCTTCGCCCTTGGAGCCTGGCCGCAGAGATGGATCGAGGAAGGGGTCGCCCTGCTTTGCAACTGGCTTTCGGGAGTCCTCCCGCCAGGCTGGCTGTCGAGCATGCTGGTAGATGGTGTCGTCCAAGGCTGCGGAGCGGTCATTTCCTTCTTGCCTAACATATTCATACTCTTCATATTCCTTTCATTGCTGGAGGACACCGGCTATATGGCCAGGGCGGCATTCCTGATGGATAAGATCATGCACAGGATCGGCCTTCACGGCAAGTCCTTCGTTCCGATGCTGCTCGGCTTCGGATGCAATGTTCCGGCGATCATGGCCGCCAAGTCCATCGACAGCCCGAAGGACAGGACCCTCACGATGCTGATGATCCCGTTCATGTCCTGTTCTGCCAGGATTCCGGTATACATGCTGTTCGTGGGGGCATTCTTCGCCCGATCCAAGGCCCTGGTGATGATAGGGATATACCTGACAGGAGTATTGCTGTCGATCCTTTTCGCCGTAGTGATGAAGCGTACCAGATGGTTCCGCAAGGAGTCCGACGACTTCGTGTCGGAACTTCCGGCTTTCCGCAAACCTGCGTTGAGGAGCACTTGGAACCACGTTTGGGAAAGGACCTCGGACTATCTCCACAAGATCACCACCGTGATCCTTGCGGCGTCTGTCATCATTTGGGCGCTTGAGTATTTCCCAACGGACAGGACCCAGGACGGGAAATACAAGGAAGAATCCTACCTGTGTGACATAGGGAAGGGGATGGAGCCTGTGATGAAGCCGCTCGGATTCGACTGGAAGATGAATGTATGCCTCCTTACCGGACTCCCGGCCAAGGAGGCCATCGTCAGCACGATGGGCATCCTTTACCATACCGAAGACAACGAATCCCTGTCCCAGGCGATGGTCGAAGGTGCCGGGATGAACAAGGCCGTGGCCCTTGCATTCGTGCTGTTCGTGCTGCTTTATTTCCCTTGTGTGGCCACGATCAGCACCCTCAGGAAGGAAGTAGGATGGAAATGGGCCTTGTTCTCGGTCGTGCATTCCCTTGTGCTGGCGTGGGTGGTGGCATTCCTGGTATTCCACGCAGGAAGCCTCCTGTTCTAGCCGCGCCGGACCATCCTGGCCACTATTTCCCTTGAAGTCAGGCCGTCAGGGCCATGGGAGGAGGAGTGGAATTCCTTTATTCCGGTATATTCTTCCAGATGGGCGATGTTCGCAGGCCTTACGCCGGAACCGGCGAGGATCGTTATCCTGTCTCCTGCAGCCTCTTTCAGCTTCCTGAGTGTCTTCAGGCCTTCGTTTACGTTCGCTGCATGGCCTGCGGTGAGGAGCCTGTGGCAACCAAGGGATATGATATCTTCCAATGCCTTGAAAGGGTCGCGGCATTCATCGAAGGCCCTGTGGAAAGTGACCTGCAGCCCTTCCGCCTTTTCCATCAAGAATCCCATGACGCGGG
>ONPI01000085.1 GCA_900319685.1 uncultured Bacteroidales bacterium | reverse complement strand
ATCCCGAAGAATACGAAAGGCTTGAGGTTGCCTTCCGGAGTCCCTGGCCGAGGGTCCATCCTGGACCGGATGTATTCTATCCTGTCGGCGAAGAACTCGGTCGTGTACTTCCTGCCCACGCGTTTGAGCAATGTATCTGAACCGGTCTGGAGGGGAATATGGAAATGCGGCTGGAATTTGTTTCCGGATGCGATCCAGTCCACGATGTCTTCCGTTATGAGGTTCGGCTCGATAGAAGAGATCCGGTAACGTTCTATGCCTTCCACGTCGTCCAGCCGTTTCAGAAGCTCGAGGAAACTCTCTCCCGTCGTACGTCCGAATTCCCGTCGAGGCGATCTGCCTTGCCTGGGCGATGACGTCATCGATAGGGATATTCCTGGAAAGCCCCCTCGCGAAAGGCACTGTGCAGTATGCGCAGAAGTTGTTGCATCCATCCTGGACTTTGAGGAACGAACGGGTCCTCTCTTCGGAAGAATATGCCTCAAGGACATCCTGCCGGACGCTTGTTTCCTGAATGGGAGTGATCCCAAGCATCTTCAGGGTCCGTGCCACCACCAGGCTTTTCTCCTGCGCTCCGAATACCAGGCTGACCCCTTCTATGTCAAGCAGTTCCTCCCTCCTTAGCTCCGCGTAGCAACCTGTTACAATCAGCTTGGCTTCCGGTGCCGTACGATGCATTTTCCTGATTATGTTCCTGCACTTCTTTTCGGCGCGTTCCGTGACCGAACATGTATTGACGAGGTACACGTCGGCCTTGTCCTCCCAGGGGACCACTTCCAGACCGTTGCGGACGAAGCCTCTTTCATATGTGGAAGTCTCGGCGTAGTTCAGCTTGCAGCCGAGAGTAAGGAAAGCAATCCTCATCGCTAATAGTTTTTCAGTTCGTCCGGTGCCAGGTCTTCTCCGTAGCTGGCAGTTACCCTGGACCAGGCACATATCCCTCCGACGGGCGGATTCTTCTTGGCGATCCTGACCTGGATGAACGTAAAGTCCCCGGCCTCCCTTGCAAGGCAGTCCACGATCCGGCCGGCGACAGCTTCCAGGATGTCGGACGGCTTCGCCATCTCGCGTGCTATTATCTCGTAGATCCTGGAATAGTCGATCGTATGCTCAAGAGAATCTGACTTGGCTGCCTTCCTGATGCCTGTATGCCCCAGGAAATCCACGATGAAGGTGTTTCCGTTGGTCTTTTCCTCTTCCAGGCACCCGTGGTTGGCGTGGAATTCCATTCCGAGCAGTTCGATAGCTCCCAGGTCGTTTATCTTGAGTCCCATTGCAGTAGTTGTATCAAGCCAGTATAAGGAAAACGCACGGCCGTTTCCCGATGGCGTAAGGTTTCCGCTTCCATTCCTTGACCGTCATCATGGATATGGTTTCACCTTCGTTGGTTATGTCGGCCGCGATGCACAGTTTCGTGGAAGGTTTGAGTGTGGACAACAGGTCAGCCATCATGGAATCGTTCCTGTACGGAGTTTCTATGAATATCTCCGTCTGGTCAAGTTTGGAGGAGCGGCTCTCGATCTCACGGATCATCCTGCGCCGTTCTTCCGTCTTTGCCGGAAGGTAGCCGCAGAAGGCGAAGCTCTGTCCGTTCAGTCCTGAGCCCATCAGCGCCATCATGAGTGATGACGGACCGACCATCGGGATGACGCGGATTCCCTCCCTGTGGCAGAGGGCGGCCAGTTGTGCTCCCGGATCGGCGACAGCAGGAAGACCGGCTTCCGAGACCAGGCCTACATCGGTTGGGTTGCCATCCGCATCTGAAAAGAGCTCCAGCAGGGATTCGATTTCCTTTGCCGTGGAGTGTTCGTTGAGCTCCCTGAGCTCCAGCTCCTGGATGTGTCCTTTCAGGCCTGCGGCGCTCAGGAAGCGTCGGGCGGTGCGGCTTTCTTCCACTACATATTTGTTTATCAGCCGGATACGGTCAAGGACCGGTTGCGGAAGCACTGCCGAAGGATCACAGTCGCCAAGCGGGGTGGGTATGAGATATAGATTTCCTTTTGCCATTCCGTTGCAAAGTTAATCAATATCTTCCGTTTTCCGGAGTTTACCCATGGCTTTGTCGAGGCTCTCCGTCGGGGCGATTATGTTGTATGATTTCCAGAAGTCCGGATCGTAGTCGGAAGCAGCCTTGTCAGCCAGGATATCCTTCTTCCTGAAGGCTCCTTTCCTTGGGACGGACTGTTCGTCTCCCTGATGCAGATCCGTGGTCACCAGTTCGCTTACGGCTGTGTAATCGGTCCTGAATAGACGTTTTTTCCAGTCGCACTTGAATTTCATCTCGGTTCGGATGTATCTCACCCTCGATATCCCGTTTTCAAGATAATAGTCGTAGCGCAGTTTGAGTGCGAGGGGAGTGAAACGCAGCCCAGTCGGCTTCCGGATGAGCATCATCTGGGTTGCCTTGGCCTTGTCGGACATGTCGAGTTCCAGGTCGAACCTGGTGAAAGAAAGGGTCTCGACATCGATGTAGATCGTGCCGTAGTACTGGGCGTATCCGACATCTCCGAGAGGGGAAATCTTGATGGCGAACTGGGTCCTGTCGCCGATCATTTCCGGAATACCCATGGCCAGGCTGTAATGGCTGAGGGTTTCCTGGTCCAGCAAGTCACGGTTCTTGACAATGTCCAGGAATACCGCCTGTGCAGGACCGCCCGCCACTTTCACGGACAAAGTGTCGCGCTTGTCGGGGCTTTCGAGTATCCTGCTCTTCTCCACGGCTATCCTGTCAGGCGTCACACCAACCGCGTACGAAGTCTTCATCATCTTGGCGACAGCCTCCGAGATGAATATGTAGCGTTGCTTCTTCTTTATCGTTTCCCTGTAGAAACAGTCGAAGGTTTCTGTCCTGGATGGATAGTTGTCCCTTATCTTCCTGATTGCATCCATCAGTATCCGGTATGGGTCTCCCGTAACGACCATCGCCTCCGTCAAGGTCAGGGACATACGCGTCAGCCTCACTTTAAGTACTGCGTCAGGGTCATCCGGCACCTTGATCCTTTCGGATTTGTAACCCAGGAGCGAGAACTCTAGCATCCGAGGCTCCGTGGAAGATTTGATGATGAAGTCTCCGTCAGCATTGGACACGGTTGCGTAGTTCTGTCCCATCACGCTGACGCTTACGTACTGGAGCGGACGTCCGGTTTCGGCATCCGCAACGTTGCCGTTCACCACATAGCGAAGCTCAGGCGGATCGTTCTGTGCGAATGCCGTGAAGCAGGAGAGTATAAGTAAAAGTATGGCTTTCAGTCTCATGCCTCTAAGATAATATTTTTTAAACATACGTGCAAGGTTCCTCATTCTGTGCATTTAGTTAAGCAAAGTCTCGCTGCTTAATTGAACTTCAAACTATTTACTTGATATGAAAAAGACGAGTTGCTTTATCATGGTCCCGGTGATGTGCCTCATGATCGCCGGTACCGTCTCTTGTATGATGGACTATGCTGATAACTTCGAGCTCGCGAACGGACACGTGGTGGTCCTGACCGATCCCGACGGAACCGGGGACAAGTTCGATGATTTCCTCGACAATCCTTTCATCGACACTGAAGTCGAGAATGTATCGACCTTCTCCGTGGATGCCGACGGGGCGGCTTATGCCTATATGCGCCGGATGGTCAATCAGGGTTTCAGGCCGACCGAGGTCGGAGCCTGCCCATGGCAACCGGAGCACAAGCTTCTCCGTCTCGGAATCAAGGGACGTGATATATATCAGGGGAAGCACCCGAAGTCCAATTATGTATTCCTCCTGGATATCTCCGGGTCCATGGCGACCAAGGACAAGCTTCCGCTCCTTCAGGAAGGGATGAAGATGATGATCGACTATCTGGACCCGGACGACCGCATTTCCATCGTAACCTATGCCAGCGGTGAGAAGAAGGTGCTGGAATCTACTCCTGTCAGGGAGGCCAGCAAGATCAAGAAGGCCATCGGGAAGCTCGTGGCTTCGGGAAGTACCGCAGGACATTCCGGTATGAGGATGGCTTATGAAGAGTGCCTCGCCAATTACATCGAGGGTGGCAACAACCGCGTGATAATGGGTACCGACGGCGACTTCAATGTCGGCGAAACCTCCACTGATGCCATACTGGAGCTGGCCGAAAACTATGCTGCGAAGGGTATCTATCTGACAGTATGCGGCTTCGGTACCGGCAACCTGAATGACGGCATGATGGAGAAGGTCTCTAACGCCGGTAACGGCACCTACGAATACATCGATTCGGAGGATGAGCTCACGAAAGTCTTCGTGATCGAGCGCAACAAGTTCACCTCCGTGGCCAACGACGTGAAGAACCAGGTCACCTTCGACAAGGAGATGGTCAAGTCTTACAGGCTCATTGGTTATGAGAACCGTGTCCTGGGCAAAGAGGATTTCGATAATGACAAGAAGGATGCCGGCGAGATCGGAGCCAGCCAGACCATCACCGCATTGTACGAGATCGTGCCTGCGGAGGGGTTTGCTAAGTCCAAGGTCATAGCGAAATATGATCTCCGCTACAAGGAGGCACTCGGAGATGCCAGCATCCCTCTTACAATGGATATAGCGGTTTCAGATCCGGATGGATCTTCCGCCAACCTGGACCTGGCTGCCGGGATAGCGGCATACGGAATGATGCTCAGGCAGACCAGATACCAAGGTTCCTCCTCTTTCGCCATGGCTCATGAACTGGTGTCGAGGAGTATCAGGAACAGTGCGGGTTTCGATCCATACCAGCTGCAGCTCAGGGAGAACCTGCTTGAATTGATCGACAAAGCAGATAGAATTAAATATGAAGATTAAGTTACTTATTCCGGCATTGCTTGCTGTCCTGTCGGCGGCCTGCTCCTGCGAACGATTGAATCCGGATGTCTATTTCAAGGAGACATCTTCGGGGAGGAACGTCCTCTCATTCACTCTCAACGGTGAAAAAGTGTACCAGGCTATCAGTGGGGGATTTCCTTCGGAGTATCCTATAATGAGACATGCCACTTATAAGGAAGATGAAGGTAACGGGGAGATCGTGATTGAAGCCAGGCTGGACCACAAGCGGTTTTCGCGGATTTCGTTCTCGATTCCGTCCGGTGAAGTCAAGGAAAACGCAACATTGCGGCCTGCAGTCGACTTCGAGTATCTTTACCTTCCACAGATTGCGCATTGGGGACCTCCTGAGACAGGGCCAGGCTACACTGCCACTCCGCTTATCATAGACAGGAAGGCGGAATACAGGCATGTAACGGTGACCAGCTCGATGCTGAAGATCAGGAAGTGGTCTCCGGACGAGAAGATCCTTTCCGGGAATTTCACAATGGCCGGCCATTATGCCGACAGTACCGGCAAGGTAACGAATTTCAATGTGAATGACGGTATGTTCGATGTCACGGATGACGCGTATCCGCTGGGGACTTGAACCGTATCCGCTATTTGCAGACCATTATTTTCTGGATCAGTTTATCGGTTGACTGCATCCTTTTCTCGATGTCATTGTCGATGATGCCGTCCGTCTCGCATACGCAGGTTCCCCTCAGGGCGAGAACCCCTGACTGGATGGCGCATGCTACCCCGGAAGCCACTTTCATCGCACAGCCGACCTTCGCACCGTCACAGACCATACCGGTTATGTTCCCGATCATGTTCTTTATCGCGGCGCAAATCTGCTCGTAGCCTCCGCCCTGGAGGAATACAAGTCCGCAGGCTGATCCCGTGGATGCAATGACGCAGCCGCAGAGTGCTGAAAGCTTGCCAAGATATCCCTTGATATGGATCGCGACCAAGTTGGCAAGGATCAGGGCACGGGCAAGTTGTTCGTCGCTGGTTCCGTATTTCAGGAAATATGCAATCACCGGCATGCTGACGGTGATTCCCTGGTTCCCGCTGCCTGAGTTGCTCATTGCCGGCAGCTTGCAGCCTGCCATCCTGGCATCAGATGCCGCCGCAGTCATCCCCATGGCGAAACTCATGAAGTCGTCCCCGAATATTTCGTTCTGGTTCTCCCTGATCGCCTTGCCCACGTTCAGGCCGTAGTCGCCTTCGAGACCTTCCAGGGCGAGCGCCAGGTTCAAGTCCCTGTCCTTCAGGATGAACTTGATGTCTTCGTAGGCAGCGGCCCTCGCGAAGGAGAGGATTTCCTTGACTGATAGATTGTAATCGAGTATCCCCTTGAGTTCGGGTTCACTGTCCTCGGTCTTCCCTCCGAGCTTGCAAACCTTTCCGTTGAATCCGGTTTCGACTATGCGGTCGTGGTCGTCTTCGATGACTGCCCAGGAATAATCATCGCCGCATTTGACCGTGACTTTGACATAGAGAAGCTTGGCCGTATCCGCCAATTCAATACGTACTCTTTTCTCTTTTACCGCCAGCCTTGCGGTGGTAACGTCTTCTTCGTCAAGGTCTTTCAAGACTTCGAGACCGTATTCACTCTTCCCGCAGACCGAACCCAGGGCGGCGGCAATATGCAGTCCGATCATTCCGGTGCCCGGAATACCGACTCCCATTCCGTTCTTGAGGA
The DNA here is from genome assembly GCA_900319685.1 of uncultured Bacteroidales bacterium. Taxonomy (GTDB): domain Bacteria; phylum Bacteroidota; class Bacteroidia; order Bacteroidales; family UBA932; genus Cryptobacteroides. The sequence continues at coordinate 6,435 of ONPI01000085.1, read as the reverse complement.
TGTTGCCGGACACTTCGACGTCCGTTTCAACAGGCTTGCATTTCCTGTCCTGCAGAGAGAAGCTCTCGGCTGCTTTAGCTGCGGCCAGTGCTACGGCTATGGGTTCGGTGCAGCCCAGTGCGGGCTTCACCTCCTTATGCAGGAGAGCGATGAGTTCAGATTCGCGCTTGGTCATGTCACTTACTATTGTCGAAATATTCCAATATGTTGGCTATCAGTTCGTTGATATCGTCCTGTTCCTTGATTACCTCGATAGGGAAGCCGAGGCATGCGGTCTTGTATCCATCTCCGTCGAAGCAGGTGCCAGCCGATATGTTGGTGTCCTTGTACCTGAGGAAAGTATGGGCGTTATCATTCGCCGGCACAATTCCGTCAGGTGTCTCCACATTGTATATCAAGCTGTTGCGTTCTTTGTAAAATGTAATCTTTCCCATCTTTCCGGCTAGGTTGAATGCATTGTTCTTCATCGGCCATACGACACCGCCGTGGGTGGCGAAATTGGTCAGCCATTTGTAACCCAGGGTGTTCTGGATGAACTCCTTGGTCTTGGCCGTGTATGTGGAATCGACTTCCACAGGGAATACCTTGTCCCATACGTCGGTACCGATATTGGCCCCTGATATCAGGATGTTGCCGCCTTCACCGGTGTATTTTACGATTGCTTCCTGCAGGGATTCCGGGAATACCTGGAACCTGTCCGGAACCTTACCGCTGCCGACCATCGTAGTCACTTGCTTCCCGCAGATTATGTCTGCTGCGGCATCGTTGGAGGCGGAGAAACTCCCTTCGGCGAAGGCCGCGCTGCTGGATGAATGGAACGGCCGTCCGGCGGCCATCATGGCCTTGCCGTGGATGATTGTGAAATCGAAAGAATTCCCCGGAACCGGCTTGCCGGCCTGGTCCGTGAATGAGGCTCCGAATCCCGGATTGTCATCATCCACCCATGGCAGCTCACGGCGGAACTGGTACTGGTCTCCGATGAAATTGATTTCCTGGATGTACGGAACTCCTGCATCCAGGTTGTTCGTGAAACCGGCATAGTCCGGAGTGTCGAACCACGATGGTGCGGAGACCCTGGTGAAGTTGTTCACTATCAGCACGCTCCTGCCCTTTACCTTGGATGGTACTCCAAGGCTGAGGATCTCCGATGGGAAACTCTTGCCGCCTTCGTTGAAGGCAATTATCCTGTAGCTGTAGATGTGTCCAGGCCGGACCGTAATCTCTGCCGTGTATTTCCCTGCTGAATATTTGACGTTCTCAAGGGCGTAACCTTCATCGAAAGCGCCGTCGTCAATCCTGGTCTGGAGGATGAAGCCGGTAGGCTTGGCGGTGGATTCCAGTGTATCCTCGGTCGCTTTCCAGCTCAGCTTTATCTGGGCAGCGGTGCCGGTGGCCGGCGCGGTCCTGAACGAGGTGGAGAAGGAGTTGACCGGCAGAGGCTGGACTGCATAATCGCAACCGTACCTGCTGCTGAGGTACTTGAGCATTCCCTTGTAAACCGCTCGGCTTACCGCGAACCGGAAGGATGGGTCGAGTCCGAATTTCATGTCCGCGAAATTCTGGTGTGAGAGCAGTTCCAGCAGCATCGCAGGTACGGTAGTCGTGCGGGATTCACTGTAGGACCTGTCCCAGAGTCCGCGGCGGTTCCATTCCGGGTTGTAGGTCTTCCTGATGTCGTCCACGATCTGGCTCTGCACGAAATCTGCATACATCCTCTGCTGAAGCCTGTCCTCACCGTTGGGCAGCTTGCTGCTGCCGTCGCAGAGCAGCGTGTATATTGAAAGGGTTCCGACTATGGAGTCGTTTGGGGTCGTACCGGCGTCGGTGTGGAATGCAAAGGACATGTCGATCGGTATTCCGAGGCCCTTGCCTTTCGGGTTCGTCCGCGATCCGCCGGACATCCAGCCTACCCATGCTCCACGGTCTGCGTAATCCGAAGTGTAGTCGTTCGGATGAAGCTTCAATATGGTGGAATCGACCCCTGCCCACTGCATCCAGTAATATGCACCTTCGGTGAATGAAGGCATGCCGGAGGTGGTATATTCGCTTGCATCCTGATCCTGCAGGCCTCTTCCGATCTTGCCCATGCCCCCGCCGAAGCGTACAGCATCAGCAGTGATCACTGCGTTACGGGGAACCTCGTGACCTTCCGGGATGCCGTTGTCCAGGATCACGCAACCCTTGGTGCCCTTGTCGAACTCGAATGTGCCCAGATAGATCCAGGTTCCTCCGCCCATCTTCTGGTTGATGAGGAACTCGGTGCTGCCTCCCATGTGCTTGACCGTATAGTGGGCGCACGGGCTACTGTTCGGAAGGGACTTGTATGAGATATAGACAGAGTATTTCCCTCTCTGCGTTATGTCCGGTGTCCAGCATGCTTCGGACGCCTTGTCTTTCCTGTGGTCGGCGCAGTCAGCCTGGCGTGCTGTCCCTGAAGTGAAAGGATTGTCGCATTTCGTATAGACCGCCTTGGTGTCGGCGAATCCGGTTCCGGCGTCGGCCCAGGTGCCGGTTTCGGTATAACGGCCCTCGGTGCGTACGTTTTTCCCGCGTCCCGTCGTGAATGCAGGATCGTTGTCGGCTATGATTTCCAAAGGCTGGATGTCGCGTTCGCGTGGGGTCATCACATATGCTCCGGCATTCTCCAGCATCGGGATGAGGAAAGGGAGTACGTAGCTCTGGGTGTACATGTCCTCGACGGTCTGGAATACCGGAGCCCTTTGCCATTCCCAGCGCTGGGTCTTTTCCTCGTAGTACATGCCGTGGCTCTGCCACAATGCGATATTCCTTCCGGTCATCCCCTTCATGAAGCTTTGCTCGCCGATCTGGGTCACGAAAGGTTCCAGGCCTCTGGAATCCCGTACCCTGAACCTGGCGGAAACAGGTTTGCCGCTGTCGTTTATCTCAGGCATTATGTAACCGGATATGGCTCTGCCTGCAACGTAGAGGTTTCCTACGGTGTATCCGGTGAATGGAGCGGGAAGCAGTTTCTTCAGATTGGTCCTGAACCATTTCACGTCTTCATCCCTCCACGGATATTCGCCGAACCCTGATGTCATGTAGAAATCCAGGGCGGTCCCTCTCTTGACGACCTTGCTGGCCTTTACGGTGCCATCCACGGATGTCCGTTCATGCAGCAGGACCTTCATCGAGTCCAAGGCGGGCTTGAAGTCCTTGGCCTGCTGCGCCGACAGTCCGGAAGAAGCCGCGCACAAGGCAACCATGAATGCGATTATCCTTCTTGAAATATAAATTCTCATCTTTGGCCTCTTTTTGAGTGGGACTTTATTACGGGAACCACAAGGGACCCGGCCAGCAGTCCGATGGTATCGGCGAGCAGGTCCTTCAGGTCGCCTTCGCGGTAGGTCGTGAAATACTGTCCAGCCTCCGTCGATGCGGCGAAAACGAATCCCAGTATGAATATGACCGCAACGGTTCCGGTTATGCCTTTCTTCAACATGCCAGGGAAGGCGAGACTGAACAGTGCCGGCCACGGCAGGAACATCAGGAAATGGGCAGCCTTGTCGGCGGGTATCCCCAGGAACGACCTGCCCACTTCCGGCAGGCTTTCGAAGCGTACGAAGCAGCAGAACAGGACCGCTGCGACGTACAGCACGAAGATGGTAGGGAATATGAAGCCCGCCTTATCCATAGAACACTATCTTTCCAGTACCAGTCTGCCGAAGGAATCAGGCCTGTGGAAATCCGGGCTCGGGGAGACTATCGGATTCCAGCTTAGGAAGTGCGGATGCGCGGTGAGGTCACCGCACTTGTAGAAATTGGCTCTGAGGATTTCAGGAAGCTTTCCTTCTTCGATTCCGATCAAGTCGAACGGAACCAGCATCGCCACGGTCCAGCAGTACACCTTGTCGCTGACATCCCACAGCTTCCTTTCCAGGGAAGAATGCCGGATGACCCTCTCCAGCTGTCCTGCCTGGAAGTCGGTCTTCTCGTTCCTGCTTTTCCTCTTCGAAGCAAGCAGGCTTCCTATACACGTCAGTTCGAAATTGTAATATGTCCCGTCAGCTGGGTCGGAAACGAAGAATTCGCAGCAGCTGTCTTCCCAACTGTTGCCGTTGTCCTCCATCGCCGTAGCCCTGAGGTCCAGGCCTCGGACGTGGAAGACGACTGCGAGGTGCCCCTCGGTCCTCGCCAGGGCTCCGTTGCAGTCAGGAGAATAGGGTGCCACGGCAGGCCAGTTGCATTCGCAGACCGCGAACTTGGCGGCATGTTTTTCCATCATCAGGTCCAGCATTTCCAGGTCCATCCCGGCCAGACCGCTGATGAAAGGTACCTTTATTGTCTTGATCATATCCTTTGTCATAGTGCTTGCATGTCGTTGAGTTTCCTGTAATATCCGTCCAGTGCCAGCAGTTCCTCGTGACGTCCTTTCTCTACGATCCTGCCTTCGTCCATCACGACTATCTCGTCTGCGTTGCGGATCGTGGACAACCGGTGTGCTATCGCGATAGTCGTCCTGGAACTCATCAGCCTGTCGAGGGCTTCCTGTACGATCTTCTCGGATTCGGTGTCGAGCGAGGCAGTCGCTTCGTCCAGGATCAGGATAGGAGGATTCTTGAGGATTGCCCTGGCTATGCTTATGCGTTGTCTCTGGCCTCCGGAAAGCTTCACTCCGCGGTCACCTATTATGAAGTCATAACCGCCCTCCTTTTCCATGATGAAATCGTGTGCGTTGGCAATCTTGGCCGCTTCGATCACGCGGTCCATGGTCGCGTTTTCGACTCCGAAGGCTATATTGTTGAAAATGGTGTCGTTGAACAGGATGGATTCCTGGTTGACATTGCCGATCAGATTACGCAGGTCCTTGATCCTGACATCGCGGATGTCCTTGCCATCCACGCTTATTGAGCCGGATTCCGGATCGTAGAATCTCGGAATAAGGTCCACGAGGGTGGTCTTGCCGGCTCCCGAGGCACCTACGATAGCGATCATCTTGCCTTTAGGAATGTCCAAGCTGACACCGTCCAGGATCATCTTCTGCCCGTCCGGATACCTGAAACCCACGTTGGAGAAGGAGATCCTGTCGTTGAATCCATCCAGTGGCAGGGGATCCTCCTTTTCCTGGATATTGTTTCCTGCATCCAGGATCTTGTTGATCCTCTCCATCGATGCCATTCCCTTCGGTATGGCATATCCGGCCTTCGAGAAATCCTTGATAGGGTTGATGATGCTGTAGAGTATCACCATGTAGTAAAGGAATATCGGGGCGTCGATGACGGAGTGCCCCCTAAGGATCAGATATCCTCCGAAGAACAGGGCGATCGTAATCAGGACTGTCCCGAGGAACTCGCTTACGGGATGGGCCAGGGCCTGCCGCATCGACACCCTGGAACTCTTCTTCCTCATGGATTCCGTGACGGAGTCAAAGCGGGAGCTCATTTTCTTTTCCGCGATGAAGGCCTTGATGACCCTGAGACCGCCCAGGGTTTCTTCAACCTGCGACATCACGTCGCTCCAAAGATTCTGTACGTCCAGGGACTTTCTCTTGAGGTTCTTTCCGATGACTCCCATCGCCCAGATCATCACCGGGGCGAAAATGATGGTGAACGCGGTCATCTGCCAGCTGATGAACAGCAGTGCCACGAAATAGATCAGGATGAGGATCGGGTTCTTGATCAGCATCTCGAGTGATCCGGTGACGGAATTCTCGACTTCCTGTACGTCCCCGCTCATCCTGGCGATTATATCGCCCTTCTTTTCCTCGGAAAAGAAACCCAGCGGAAGGGAGAGGATCTTGTCATATATCTTCATCCTGAGGCTCTTGACCACTCCCGTACGGATAGGAATCATCACTGCCGACGAGCCGAAGTAGCATGCGGTCTTGAGCAATGTCATTACGATCAGGAATATGCACAGCGCCAGGAGGACCTTTATCTCACCGAACCGGGCGATGTTGGACTCCAGCAGTGCATAGACGTTCTGCATGAATCCGTTTCCGATTTCCTTCAATGGCTTATGCCAAACCTCGTTCCAAGGTGTGAACACATATGCCTTGTCAGTCATCCGGAACAGGATCCTGAGCATCGGGACGATCATCGCGAACGAGAAGATGTTGAAGATCGCGGACAGGATGTTCAGTATGACCGAGCCCCAGAGGTATTTCTTGAATGGCGCAATGTAACGCCTCATCATATTCAGGAATCCTTTCATCGTCACAGTATTTTTCCAAGCCAGTGGAAGATCAGGAATATTCTTTTCTTGAAGATTTCGTAGTTGATGGTCCAGGCGACGTCATCCGTCTTGTTGGTCCGCATCGTTATCCCGGAAGTGAATACAACGCACATCGCACCGTTCCGGTTGAATACCCCCTGGTCGCCTATCTTGGAATGGAACATCTCGGTGAAGCCCTTGCTCCCGTAATAATCGAACCCGAGGTCGAGGCCCAGTCCCTTGCCCTCGTTCGCCCTGCGCAGG
>ONPI01000041.1 GCA_900319685.1 uncultured Bacteroidales bacterium | reverse complement strand
TTGCATGTGTTAAGCCTGCCGCTAGCGTTCATCCTGAGCCAGGATCAAACTCTTCTTTGTATATACACATATAAAATTCCAGTCAGATCCCGACAGCTTATATCTTACCTAAAGAAATCAACGCTCTCGTTCTTGTTCTCGGTACTTTTTGCTTGTACTTCCTTCAGTCTTTTCAATGAACTTTCCAATGCTTTTTTCAAAAGCGGCTGCAAAGGTAGCCCTTTTTCCGAAACTACCAAATTTTTTTTGAGAAAAGTTATCAACAATTCCGGCCGAAAAAAAGTTCATAAGCATCATACGCAACGAAAAGAGCGCCCCTTTTCCGGAGCGCTCCATATAATAGTATCGGATATTCCTGTTACATTCCGGCGAGAACGATGAGGGAAAGTCCCACGATGAAGAAGAGGAACATCAGGCCGAGAAGGGTATATACGTTCTTGCCCGAGCCCTTGAACTCCTTCCACACGAATACTCCCCAGATCGCAGCAATCATCGGAGCGCCCTGTCCGAGAGCATAGGAAATGGCAGGACCTGCAGCCTTGGAAGTGATGTAGCTCAGTGCTGTACCAAGGCACCAGATGGCACCGCCCAGCATTCCCACGAGATGCGTCTTGGCATTTCCGGCGAAATACTGCTTGTAAGTGACAGGCTCGCCTACGAAAGGCTTCTTCATCACGATGGTGTTGAACAGGAAGTTGCTCAGGAGCACACCGAGGGTGAAGATTACGGAAGCAGTATAAGGCGTTGCGTAAGGAGCGGCGAACTTGGCGGAATCGGCAACTGCGTCGACATTACCCATTCCTCTCATGACGAAGGAGGAGAAGAAGGACATAAGGAGACCTGCGCAGACAGCCAGGATGATTCCCTTCTTCTGGTCGGCTTTGCTGATGCCTGATTCACCCTTCTTTCCGGATGCTACACCGTTGCATATGATGGCGATCACAACCAGGGCGACACCGATAGCCAGGAGGGCAGGATTGCCGGTATGGTTGACGATGTAGTTGTTGACCACACCGAGGACAAGTGCGATGCCTACTCCCAGAGGGAAGGCCACCGACAGACCGGCGATGGAGGTGGAAGCCGACAGGAGGATGTTGGAAGCATTGAATATGATACCTCCGATGATGATCCATCCCCAGTTGGCAAGGGAAACGTGGGCTATGTTCTTGAAGAAAGGCTCACCGTCGTGTCCGAAGCTACCCAAGGTGAGGGCAAGCAGGAGGGCGAAGATGACCATACCGATCACATAGTCCCAATAGAACAATTCATACCTCCAGCTCTTTGCTGCAAGCTTCTGGGTATTTCCCCAAGAGCCCCAGCAGAGCATGATGATGAAGCAGAGAAAAACTGCCAGACCATAACTGTTGACAATAACCATAGTATTGAAATATTAAATGATTAAATGTATTATCCTATAACAAACCGTGGTCGCGGCGACATCTTCAAAGATAGTCAAAAATACACAGAATCGGCGCAAAAAACACAAAAAACGATGGCTGACTTCAAGGAACCTTGAAATCAGCCACATCAGATTTATATTCAGGGGTTCTTTGCCCCGCAAGGAACTACATCATTCCGCCGGCCGGCATGGCAGGAGCTGCAGGCTCCTTCTCAGGAATATCCACGATACCGCATTCGGTGGTCAGGAACATTCCGGCGACTGAAGCCGCATTCTCGAGGGCGACACGAGCCACTTTGGTAGGATCGATGACACCTGCCTCGAGCATATTCACATACTCATCTGTACGGGCGTTGTAGCCGAAGTCTCCCTTGTGCTCGCGGATCTTCTGGATGACTACGCTTCCCTCGACGCCTGCATTGGCGGCAATCTGGCGGAGAGGCTCCTCGATGGCACGGGCCACGATGTGGATACCTGTCGTCTCGTCGTCATTCTCACCCTTGAGGTTCTTCAGGGCATCGACGGCACGGATGTATGCCACACCACCACCCGGGAGGTAACCCTCTTCGACTGCAGCACGGGTAGCGTTGAGAGCATCCTCCACCCTGTCCTTCTTCTCCTTCATCTCGATCTCGGAACCGGCGCCGACATAGAGTACAGCGACTCCGCCTGCGAGCTTGCCGAGCCTTTCCTGGAGCTTCTCCTTGTCATAGTCGGAAGTGGTGGTCTCGATCTGCTTGCGGATCTGGGCGACCCTGTCAGCGATGTCTTCCTTCACACCGGCACCGCCCACGATGGTGGTGTTGTCCTTGGTGATGGTGACCTTCTCAGCCCTTCCGAGCATGTCAGGAGTCGTATTCTCGAGAGTGAAACCCCTTTCCTCGGAAACCACGATGGCACCGGTAAGGGTAGCGATATCCTGAAGCATCTCCTTGCGGCGGTCGCCGAATCCAGGAGCCTTGACGGCAGCGATCTTGAGGGTACCGCGGAGCTTGTTCACGACGAGGGTCGTGAGAGCTTCACCATCCACATCCTCTGCGATGATCAGAAGAGCCCTGCCTTCACGGGCGATAGGCTCGAGGATTGGAAGGAGGTCCTTCATGGTCGAAATCTTCTTGTCGCAGATCAGCAGGGAGCAATCGTCCAGGACTGTCTCCATCTTGTCAGGATTGGTCATGAAATAAGGAGAAATATATCCCCTGTCGAACTGCATTCCTTCTACGACCTTGACCTCGGTCTCGGTTCCCTTGGCCTCTTCCACGGTGATGACACCGTCGCCCTTCACCTTGGACATCGCATCAGCGATGAGCTTTCCGATATTGCCGTCGTTGTTGGCGGACACTGTACCTACCTGCTCGATCTTGGAATAATCGTTCCCGACCTTCTTGGTCTGCTTCTTGAGGCTGGCGACCACTGCCGCGACTGCCTTGTCGATACCCCTCTTGAGGTCCATCGGATTGGCACCGGCGGTCACGTTCTTCAAGCCTACGTTGATGATGGCCTGTGCCAGCACGGTCGCGGTAGTGGTACCGTCACCGGCCTGCTCATTGGTCTTGGAAGCGACTTCCTTGACCATCTGCGCACCCATATTCGCATATCTGTCTTCGAGTTCAACCTCCTTTGCCACGGTGACACCGTCCTTGGTGACCTGAGGTGCGCCGAACTTCTTGTCGATAACTACATTACGACCCTTAGGACCGAGAGTTACCTTCACTGCGTCCGCAAGAGCGTCTGCTCCTTCCTTCATCTTTGAGCGGACATCGACATCAAACTTTATTTCTTTTGCCATAATTGTTTCCTCCGATAATTACAGGATAGCCAGGATATCTGACTGCTTGACTATAAGATATTTCTTGTCTTCGACAGTTACTTCGGTGCCGGCATATTTGCCATAGAGCACTTCATCACCCACTTTCACCTCCATAGGTTCATCCTTCTTTCCGGGGCCTGCGGCGATAACCTTGCCCTGCTGTGGTTTTTCCTTTGCTGTGTCAGGGATGTAGATTCCTGAAGCTGTCTTTGTCTCGGCCTCCTTAGGCTCGATCAAGACTCTGTCTGCCAATGGTTTGATCATGATATTAATTGTTTTTTTGATGTTATTTCCTTTTTCCGGACTGACCCGGAGGCACAGGGATGAAATCAAAGGATGTGCCATCAGGCGGGGACTGACAATTTGTCACAGGCATAAAAACGACCGCCCTGGTGGAGGATTATCCGGAAAGTATGACTATCTTTGATGATACCAACTTAAATGGACAGAATATGAAAAGGATCGTATGCCTGTTGATGCCGGCCATCGTCGCCGCAATCCTGCTATCCGGACTCTCTTCCTGCAGCCGCTCCGGGAATAACAAGAGTCAGAGCACGGAATTCGCAACTTTCATAAAAGCCTATACCGGAGGCATCATTTCCGACAAGTCCACCATCAGGGTGGAACTTGCCACGGACATTGCCGACGCCGTCCCGGGAGCGGATATAAAGGACGGGATCCTGTCATTCACCCCGCCGGTGAAAGGAACAGCCAGGTGGCTCTCCCAGAACACCATCGAATTCATTCCTGAGACAGGAGCGCTCAAACCAGGTCAATCGTACACCGGCAGGCTCCGGCTGGACAAGATCCAGAAAGTAGGAGCCCGCAAATTCAAGAAATTCTCTTTCAAGTTCCTGGTGGCGATTAAGGAAGCCATCCTCTCCATGGACGGTATGACCATAACCAGTTCCTCACCGGAGCTCGCCAGCATATCCGGAACGATCTCCCTCACCGAGGAACTTCCTCTGGAGAAAGTCCAGAAGATGCTCCAGTACGATTATCCTGACCGTTCTGCCGAGGCCAGCGTCACGGCGGGAACAGATCCGCTGAACTACCATTTCGACATAGTAAACCTGCCGAGGGACACCAAGGACAGGACCCTGAAAGTCAGCCTGAAATCCGGAGACACCGGTTTCGTTACGGATTCGAAACTCGAGATCAAGATTCCGGCGACGGGAGATTTCAAGGTTCTGAGTGCCGAACGGATCGAGGCCGACGACCCTTACATAGACATATATTTCACCGAACCGCTTGCCGACCTGGATGATGACTCCGGCCTGTTTACGTTGGAAGGGGTCGGCCGCAGTTACTGCCAGATCGAGAATTCCCATGTAAAGGTCTTTTACGAGAGTCCTCAGGACGGCCCCGTCACCTTGCGCATCTCGGATGTCGTGAAGAGCTATGACGGCTCTGCCCTCGGCAAGGAATATACAAAGGAATTCTCAGCCTCCGAGGAAAAGCCGGCGGTGGAAATCCCTATTTCCGGGAATATCCTGCCGAACTCGCGAGAACTTATCCTCCCGTTCAAGGCAGTCAACCTCAACGCCGTGGACATCAGGATCATCCAGATTTACGAAGACAACGTGCTGATGTTCCTCCAGGACAACGGTTTCTCCGGCGACCAGTCCCTCCGCCGCTGCGGAAGGCTGGTTTACAAGCGCTGCCTGCCGCTCGATTCCGACCCTTCGAAGAATCTCCACAAATGGCAGGACTTCTCTGTCGATCTCTCCGGTCTCTTCAAGCAGGAAGCCGGTGCGATATACAGGATCCGGCTTTCCTTCAAGCCTGAGTATTCGATCTATGGCAAGAAGGCATCCTTCAAGAGCGGGACTCCTACCAACGAGCTGGTAAACATATCCTCGGAAGATGTGACCGAGGAGGATGTCTACCAGTGGGACAAGCCGTATCCGAATTTCTGGGAGAGTTCCTTCGATTGGGACGAGTACGTCTGGGAGGACCGTGACAATCCTCTCAAGCCTACTTATTACATGCAGGACAGCCGCTTCCCGCAGATCAACCTGCTCGCTTCGAACCTCGGCGTAATCGCCAAGTACTCCGACGGCGACAAGATCTGGGTAAGCGTCAGCGACATCCTTTCCACAGACCCGGTGTTCAATGCGGAACTGTACGTCTACAACTACCAGCTCAAGGAGATAGGATATGCCAAGACCGGCACTGACGGAATGGCAGAGGTAAACCTCTCGGGCAAGCCGTTCGTGGTGGTAGCCAAACGCGGAGGAGCGACCAGCTACCTCAAGGTCACGGCAGGGGACGAGAAATCACTGAGCCGTTTCGATGTCGGAGGGAAGGAACTTGAGAAGGGACTCAAGGCTTTCATCTACGGAGAAAGGGGCGTTTGGAGACCGGGAGACACCCTGCACGTCGCGATGATCCTCGAGGACAAGGACGACCGGATTCCGGACAACCATCCGGCCATAATGGAAGTTTATACCCCTGAAGGCCAGTTCTATACCAAGCAGGTAAACAGCAGCGCCCGGAACGGTATGTACGTATTCAACCTTCCTACGAAGAGCGACGACCCTACGGGTACCTGGAACGCATGGTTCAAGATCGGAGGTGCATCCTTCCGCAAAGCCCTCAGGATAGAAAGCATAAAGCCGAACAGGCTGAAGATAGACACCGGACTGGGAGACGGAGCGATCAGCGGCGGAGAGAGGGTTCCGATGAACATCTCCGCAAACTGGCTGACGGGGCCTGCGGCATCCGGCCTTCCGGTCAAGGTCAACATGACCCTGAGACGTGCGGCGACGACATTCAAGGGATTCGAAGGATACGATTTCACCGGACCTCTGTCCGAATTCACCGTCAGCGAGCACAATCTCGTGGACACCAGGCTCAACGAACACGGGCAAGCCAGTGTAAGCGTCGACATGCCGGCTGCGGAAGGGGCTCCTGGCATGCTCACCGCCGACATCGTCACCACAGTGGAAGAACAGGGAGGAGACTTCAGCTTCAGCACGATGTCCGTCCCGTATTCCCCGTACAAATCCTATGTCGGAATAAAGGTTCCGAAAGAAGGTGACAGCCAGTTCCTGGAAACTGACAAGGAATACAAGTTTGCCGTGGCAGTTGTGGACAAGGACGGCAAGAGAGTCGCGGGAGAACAACTGGAGTATTCCATATACAAACTCAAATGGAGCTGGTGGTGGGAAAGCCGCAGCGAAAGCCTCGACTCATACGTCAACGGCTCCGCTCCGGAAGCCCTGGCAAGCGGAGTGCTCACTTCCGCTAACGGGGATTGCACCATTCCATTCAAGATCGACTATCCCGAATGGGGACGCTACCTGCTGATAGTCAGGAACTCCGTAAGCGGGCACACCGCCGGACAGGTATTCTACGTAGACTGGCCGGCCTACAGGGGAAGGTCCGCCAAATCCGACCCGGACGGCCTTACGATGCTGTCCTTCTCCACCGACAAGGATTCCTACGACGTAGGCGAGAAGGTGACTGTATATATTCCTTCCGCTGCCAAGGGACACGCCCTTGTATCCCTTGAGAATTCCAGGGAAGTCATATCCCGCGAATGGGTCAAGACTTCGGCCGACGCCGATGTCGCGTACACTTTCAAGGTAACTCCTGAGATGGCTCCTAATTTCTACGTCCACGTCACGCTCGTACAGCCTCACGAGAGGGTCGACAACGATCTCCCTATACGTCTGTACGGCGTCCGGCCGATATCCGTCAACAACGAGGGATCCCACCTCGAGCCGGTCATCTCCATGCCGGATGTGCTGCGTCCTGCCGAGGAATTCTCGGTAAAGGTGAAGGAGAAGGACGGGAAGCCTATGACCTATACCCTTGCAATCGTAGACGAGGGCCTTCTCGACCTCACCGGATTCAAGACTCCAGACCCTTGGAACGCCATGTATGCGAAGGAAGCCCTCGGTGTCAGGACATGGGACCTCTACGACGACATAGTGGGAGCATTCAGCGGACGCTTCTCCCCGATGTTCAGCATCGGAGGTGACGAGAACATAGTCATCGGAGCGAAGAAGGACAACCGCTTCAACGCCGTGGTCAAGTTCCTCGGACCATTCTCCCTCCAGAACGGCTCGGCGACACACAAGATCACCCTGCCTATGTACATCGGAAGCGTAAGGGTGATGGTCGTGGCGGCCAGGGACGGTGCCTACGGCAACGCTGAAAAGACCGTTCCGGTCAGGTCACCTCTGATGGTCCTCCCTACCCTGCCGAGGGTCCTCGGTACAGGAGAGAAAGTGACCCTTCCTGTCAATGTGTTCGCTCTCGAGGACGGTGTGAAGAACGTGGATGTCAGCGTTTCCGTGGAAGGCCCTGCAAAGCTTACCGGAAGCGGCAAGTCATCCCTGACGTTCACCAAGCCAGGTGACCAGATGACCAATTTCGGTCTCGAAGCAACAGGAACAGGTACTGCCAAGGTTACCGTCACGGCAACCGGAAACGGTTACAAGGCATACGAGACGATAAACATCGGCATCCGCAATCCTGAACCGCCTGTGACTACGGTCACGAAGGCCATGATAGGAAAGGGAGAGACGCGTCACTTCGGGTATTCCCCGTTCGAGACTGCAGACGGCCAGTGGGCTTCCCTCAGCCTGGCCACCTTCCCTTCGATAGATTATCCTGGAATATTCAATTTCACCAAGAATTACCAGTACAACTGCACGGAACAGATAGCATCCAAGGGCATCGCCCTGCTTTCCATAAAGAACATGCTTACGGAAGAGCAGCTCAATGAGGCCGACAAGATGATTCCGGAACTTCTCCAGCAGCTTTACCAGAGGCAGCTCGGCAACGGAGGTTTCTCATACTGGCCGGGAGCATCGGATGCCGGCAATTGGATCAGTTCGATGGCAGGAGAATTCATGATCATGGCGTCCCAGAACGGCTTCAGCGTCAGCAAGGGTGTGCTTGCAAGCTGGTCAAGGTTCCAGAAGAAGGGCGTACAGGATTACCGCAACACGGACAACCGCTACCTTTGGGATCTTGAGCAGGCCTACAGGCTCTTCACCCTCGCGCTCAACGGTGAGGCCGAAAGCGGAGCGATGAACAGGCTGAAAGAGAGCGAGAACCTCTCCCCGCAGGCAGCCTGGATGCTGGCTTCCGCCTATGCGGTTTCCGGCAAGAAGAGCGTAGCCAAGGAAATCACCGCCAACCTCAAGACTGGATTCAGCGACTATCAGGAAGCTGACGGCACCTACGGATCTCCGCTCAGGGACAAGGCGATCGCACTCGAAACCCAGGTACTTACGGATGATATCACAGAAGCCATGGAGCTTGCCGGAGAGGTTTCCAATGCAATGAGCGGAGAATGGTACATCACCCAGGAAACCGCCTTCGCCACCAAGGCCCTATCCAGGCTTGCCGCGAAGGTCGGCACAGGCTACCTGAATGCGCAGGTGACCCAGGGCGGGACCCCGGCACAGGTCTTGTCGGCCAAGAATGCGGTCACCGTCGCCCTCGACTCCAGGAGCGGAGGAGTCGATGTAACCAACCAGGGAGACGGAGTGATATACGCTACTATGGTCACTTCCGCGATTCCACGGTTCGGAGAGAGGACGCCTGCCAAGTCCAATGGAATCAGCCTTAGCGTCAATTACGTATCCAACGGTGGCAAGGCCCTGATTCCTAATGACATCCCTCAGGGAACGGACTTCACAGCCATCATAACCGTCGCAAATGTGAGCGGAGTGAAGGACTATTCCAACCTCGCCCTGACTGAAGCAATCCCGTCAGGTTGGGAGATATTCAACGACCGTCTGGCCGGAGGTGGATCCGGAAAGGTGGACTACAGCTACCGCGACATCCGGGACGACCGGGTGATCTGGTTCTTCGACCTCCCTAAGGGTACCTCCAAGACGTTCAGGGTCAAGTTGCATGCCGCCTATGAAGGAGAGTTCGTGCTTCCTGCCGTCAAGTGTGAGGCAATGTACGACTCCAAGGTGAGTGCCAATACGGCATCCGGAACCGCCAGGGTGAGCAAATAGGACGGAATGGGCGGAAAGGTTCAGACAAGGATTGCGTGCGGCTTGATCGCCGCAATCCTTATCGTTTACCTTTTCTGCCTCCCCAGGAACCTGTTCAAGGGCACCGGCTATTCCACCGTCGTCACTGACAGGAACGGTGAGTTGCTCGGGGCGCGCACCGCTCCGGACGGACAGTGGAGATTTCCTCCGTCCGATTCGATTCCTTTGAAATTCCAGATCGCCCTGATAGAATTCGAAGACCGGTATTTCGCCTTCCATCACGGGGTCAATCCTGTAGCCGTCATCAAGGCGGCGATCGGCAACATCAAAGCGGGCAGGATCATCAGCGGAGGCAGCACCCTGACGATGCAGGTGATCAGGATGTCGAGGAGGAAGCCAAGGAATATGGCCCAGAAAATCATCGAAGCCATCCTCGCCACAAGGCTGGAACTCCGTTACAACAAGATGGAAATCCTCTGCCTCTATGCCTCCCATGCCCCTTTCGGAGGTAACGTGGTCGGGCTCGAGGCAGCTTCCTGGAGGTATTTCGGACGCCCGCCTGCCGAGTTGTCCTGGGCTGAAGCCGCCACCTTGGCCGTCCTCCCGAACTCTCCTTCTGACATCCATCCAGGCAAGAACAGGAACCGCCTGCTCGAGAAACGCAACCGCCTGCTCACCACCCTCCATAGAAGAGGATATCTGGACGATCTTGACTTGGAACTAGCTCTGGAAGAGCCACTTCCGGACGAACCCCTGCCACTGCCCCAGGAGGCCAGGCATCTTACCGAGTACCATTGCAAGCAGACCCCGGGACAGAGGGTCAGGACTACCGTCGACATCCATCTCCAAAGGCAGGTCGAGGCGGTTGCCGACCAGTGGAACCTGGAGTTCTCCATGACCGGGATCCACGACCTCGCAGCAATAGTGATGGATGTGCGCTCGGGGGATATCCTGGCATACGTAGGCAACGCCAATCCCGACATGACCCGTCCGGGAAGCGACGTGGACATTATCCGTTCCCCGAGGAGCACGGGCAGCATACTCAAGCCGGTACTTTACTGCTCGCTTCTTCAGGAAGGCGAGATATTGCCTAATACCCTCCTCCCCGACATCCCGGTAAACATCAACGGCTTCAGCCCGCAGAATTTCAACCGGCAGTTCGTGGGAGCCGTTCCGGCATCCGAAGCCCTGGTCCGCTCCCTCAATGTCCCTGCCGTCCACATGCTTAGGAAATACGGTGTGCCGAAGTTCCTCGACATACTTCGGCGCAGCGGGATATCCACCCTTCCCAAGAGTGCATCGCATTACGGCCTGTCCTTGATCCTCGGAGGAGGTGAAGCTACCCTGATGGACATCACGACGATGTATTCCAAGATGTCGGCTTCCTACCAGAGTCCCGACACCACCCATACCAGGAAGGGTGACCGCCTGCATGGCTTCCCGCTCACCGACAAATGCGCGCTCTGGTGGACTATCGATGCCTTGAAGGAAGTGAACCGGCCTGACGAGATCGACTGGCATCTGATCAATTCGGTGAAGAAAGTAGCGTGGAAGACGGGCACCAGTTTCGGGTTCAGGGACGCCTGGGCGGTTGGTTTCACGGCCGATTATGCAGTCGGGGTATGGGCCGGGAACGCACAGGGACAGGGAATGCCGGGACTGACCGGAGCCCGGACCGCAGGCCCCGTGATGTTCGACATATTCAATCTCCTGCGGCAGAAGGAAGGCAGTGGAGAATACTATGCCGACGGATGGTTCAAGGAGCCGGTGTACGGAGACTACATTACCGCCGAAGTCTGCAGCGAATCCGGCCATCTCAAAGGTGTAGATTGTCCGCATGCGGACACCCTTATGCTTCCACGGAAAGCCATAAAGAGCAGTCCATGCCCTTACCACAAGACCGTTGACGGAATATGCTCCTTCACCCTGCCGCCGTCCATGGAATGGTATTACCGGCAGCACCACCCGGAATACAAGCCATATATTCCTGAAAACAAGCAGGATTATTCCCCGATGGAATTCATCTATCCAGAAAGCGGAGCAGAGATCTACATTCCCCGCCAGCTGGACGGGTCCACCGCCGGAATCACTTTCAACCTTGCCCACAGGAATCCCGACACCAAGGTATTCTGGCATCTTGACAACGAATATGCAGGGCAGACCCAGTTCCTTCACCAGATCAGGCTCATCCCATCGAAAGGGAAGCACACGGTGACCGCCGTGGACGAGAGCGGGAACAGCATCTCGATAGCTTTCACGATAGGCTAGAATCTTCCATATGGTACCATAAGAAAAGAAGGTGGCCGCGAGGGTCACCTTCTTGAAAGTCAAATGGATAGCAAACTGCTACTTGGTCGGCTTCTTGTAGCCGTCGGCGGTAGCCTTAGCGGACATCCTTTCGATACGCTTCTCCGTAGCCGGATGGTCGGAGAATATCTCTGAAACCGGCGAGCTTGCAGCAGCCTGGGTACCTGACGATGTACCTCCGGAAGACATGGCAAGCAACTTCTCGAAGGCCATAGCCATAGCCCAAGGGTTCTTGCCGTAAGCCTTCAGGAATTCATAACCATAGTCGTCGGCCTGGTTTTCCTGCTTCCTGGAGAACTTCGCACTCATCAAGGCTTCACCGATGTCACCGAGCTGGGAAGCGGTCAGGACAGCGATCGTACCTCCGGTGGAAACCACAGCATCCCTGAGGGCAGAAGTAAGGAGAGCCTGCTTGAACTGCTTCTTGGAGTGCTTGAGAGCTACGTGACCGATTTCATGGCCTATCACACCCAGGACTTCGTCGTCGGACATCCTGTCCAGAAGACCGGAATATATGCGCACACTGCCGTCTGCACAAGCGAAAGCATTGACGTCGTCAGTCTTGTAAACCTTGAAATTGAGAGGAATACCCTCCACGGAGGTGATTCCCTTGGTCATGTTGCGGACCCTCTTGACATAAGGACTGGTCTCCGGAAGGACAGGACTCTCCGCATCAAGCTGGGCCACATACTGGGCGACGTATGCCTGAATCTGTTCGTCGGTTAGTGTAGCTGCCTGGGCAACCTTGGCGCCACCGGAAAGCAGATAGGCGGCGTTGAACTGCTCCGTGCAGGAAGCACACATGATGGCAGCAGTCAGGATGATGAAAAGCTTTTTCATTTTGATGATCTGGTTGGGTTAAAACTAGAGACCGAGGATCTCTTTGCGGTAATTAAGCTGGTCGAGAGCGTCCTGGGCCTCCCTGACACCTGCGGACCTGGCCTGCTTGAAGTAATCCCACGCCTCGTCGAAATCCTCGTTGAGGGCAGCGTAGAGACCCTTCGCATAAGCGGCAAGACCGCTGTCTCCGGCCTTCTTCAGATACCTTCGGGCAGCGGCGAGGTCACCCTCCTGCATTTCTGCCATCGCGGCATTGATGTTGGCTGTAGGATCGTCAGGATATACCCTGGCAGCAGTGATGAATGTCTTGTTGAAATCTTCGTCGCCAGGAGTGTAGTTCTGGGCTGCGAGATAGAACTCCTCAAGGCTGAGATTGCCAGGACGGGTCTTGAGTACCTCCTCGACTTCCTCTGCGGAAGCATAGCTGCGGATCGTGTAATCGACCTTGTAGTCCGTGCGGCGGAGGAACGGATAGCAGTTCTCAAGGATATTCTTGTAGTCATCCGGATAAGTGCTCTTGATCTTCCACTCCTTGGCATCGAGGTCGGTGTAGGTTTCATCGTCATCGATCAGGTCGAGGATACGGACCCTGTGAGGCAGGTTGGAGTTGTCCACATATTCCCTCAGGGCCTCCCAGTTCTCAGGAACGAAGTCGGTCTTGAACAGGCTGTTGCTGAGGCTGTAGAGATTCTTCACGTAATCCTTGATGGCAGTGGTACGGGCGCTTGCGAGCTTCTCGTTGAGGGAATACTTGCCTTCAGGAGAAGCGAAGCCCTTGATGAATATCCTGTTGATGGTGACGTCCTTATCCTTGCGGACCGAGTCGATTGTGGCGCGGATCTTGGCAAGTTCGCGGGCGTTGCTGTGATAATCAGGATTGACGGTGGACTTACCCTGCGGGAAGTCGACGAAAGCCTGACCGGAGATAGACCTGCTCTTGGTAACTTCGGCCTCAGGACGAGCGAAGACGAAATCAGGAGAGAAAGTGAATGTCTTGATCCTGTATCCGCCCAGCCTGTCGCTGGTGGAAGAGATTTCCTTGCAGTTGGCACAGCCGTACTGCTCCTGACGGAGCACGAGGTCGCACCCGTTCATCCAGCTCTCGTAAGGCACTGTGACATCGTACTTGACGGAGGAAGGCATGTTTTTCACCGAATATGTCATCGTCTCTCCGGCAGAAAGCTTGCTTCCGTTACGGAGATACTGGAGGAAGCTGCCGCTGCTGTAGAGACCGATGGCAGGAAGCTCGACGGAATTGCTGCCCTTCACAAGGACCGGAGTAAGCAGATATGCCTTGTTGCCAGGGATAGAGACCTTCGTAAGGTCCACGTCCATATTGACGTTGATATTCCTTCCGGAGCGGTCGACGGCCACGTTGCTGATGCCGGCACCAGGCCTTACGGTCACCTTGTCAGCCGCACGAAGGCTGGCTCCCAACAGGAGGGAGGCGACGGCCATCAATATTATTGCGGAAATGTGCTTTTTCATGATCATTCCTCCTTTTCTAGAACAGATAAACGATATTGACGGCAGCCCGCAACTCTTGCACTGGTACATGTCATACCAGGAATAGACGTATCCGATACCGGCCTCGAGTTCGAGGTTCCAATGGGTGGCCAGCGGAATCGCATAGCCATAAGCAAGTCCGGCGCCTACCGCATATCCCTGATAACGATGATTCTTGAGGAGGCTGAAATCAGTCCCGAGCAACTTGCCGCTGAATTCGTTGATACCGCCGATATTGTACTTCTGTGCCAGAGCATTGATACCGACGAAATGGCCGGCGAAGCGGTTGCAGAACCAGTAGCGGGCTTCCGGCTGGACCATCAGTACCCTCCAGCGGGCTTTGCCCTCTTGCTTGGACCACCCGTTGTAGTTGCCGGAGACATCCACCGTCCACTTCGGAGCGATCGGGAATTCAACCCCTGCATTGACGGTTCTCGTAGCATCGTAGAGAAGGTTCGTCTTGATGGCGAAGTCCTGTCCTTTTGCCGCCGTCCCGATGAGGAGAGCAGCAATCGAAATGACTAATACCTTTAGTTTCATTTGCATATAGATTAAAAATGACATTCGGTAGGATTAAACAAAAATATAAATAATAATGGAATATAACAAAAAAAGACCGGGCTGCGTATAAAACGCAGTCCGGCCGTTTCGTGGGAGTTGACGGAGTCGAACCGCCGACCCTCTGCTTGTAAGGCAGATGCTCTGAACCAACTGAGCTAAACTCCCGAGCAAATCCCTGACCTTGCGGTTTTGGGATTGCAAAGGTACGATTGTTTTTTAATTCTGCAAATTATTTTTCCGTTTTTTCTGTCACCTTCACCGGTCCGTCAAACTTGTCGTTCGCACGGTAATGAGGCGCGTACAGGGATTCTATGGTCACCACCGGAGCGGAGAAGGTTCCGTCCTGTGTCACGAAGAACTCTTCGGAAACCGTGGTCTTCTCCTCCGGATAGACATCGAAGAAGTATTCGGTGCAGTCGGTCTTGACGTTACGGTATCCCTGAGGGACTACCGAGTACAAGCCCCTCACCCTGAGCGGGCTCAACCACCATCCATAGTGTCCCGACAGTTCCTGGACCGGCCTGAAGGCAGCCTCGCGCGGAGCTACCAGCTTGACGAAACTGCGGTTCTCGTCGCTGCTTACCTGATACTCGGCCGTGATCTTGTCGCCGGTATGGATCGGCATGCCTTCGACGATTTCCAACCTGCCTATCCTGCCGTCTTCTCCGGTGACCTGCTTGAAGAAATGTCTCTCGATTGTGAATCCGTTCCCGGCGGAAACAATCTCCACGAAAGGCTTCTCGTAAGTCTTGGTGAGCATCACGACCTTTGTAGCAAGGACTTCATCGGAACCTCTCAGGACGGAATTGATTGCATCCACGAAAGCCGGATCGTCCTCCCACTTCTGGGTCTCCTTCTGAAGCATCATCCATATGCGGATACCGTCGGCAACCTTGGTGCTGTAAGCTTCCAGCAAGTCGCAGAGGAGAGAGTGGGCATAGAGCTCGCTCTCGAGGAGTCCGCGCCAAGGCATCACTGCGTTAGGGTAATACCAGCCGCCGTCCTTGTGCTCCACGGCATATTCCAGCAGCGAAGCGACGTCGGCGGAGGCGGACTTGTTCAGTTTGTCCGATGTAGCAAGTTTCACACCCCAGGCGGAAGCCAGGGCTGTACCTCCGGCGTTCCCGGCGAGGTTCAGCAAGGTCTTCAGGCGGCGTGCCTTGTCAAGGATACGGCCGTTCATTCCCCTGCCATCCTTTGCAGAAGGCAGCAGATATGCCTTGATGTATTTCTTGAAAGCCTTGTAGTTCTCCGAATATGCATCCTTGCCGCTCTTGGTTTCCACGCTGACATTGAAAGGCACAGAGGCGAACATCGAACGGACGTAAGCGTACTGCTCGGCCGAAAGGAAGCCGCACCAGACAGGGAATGATTCTCCGCGCAGGAACTGGTTCCTGTCGAGATAGACGACCGAAGGCGTAGCATCGAAGCCGCCGAACATACCGCTGTCACGAAGTTTGGCAAAGCGTTCGAGCACCACGGCAGTGATCACCGGAGAAGAATTCATGCCTTCGAACCACCCGAATCCGCCGTCCGAGTTGCGGCAGGCAAGGATCCTCGGAAGGAGGTCATCGTCAGGTGACTGCCCGATTCCGGCTGCCATGCGGACATAGAACGCCTCTGAGAGTGAGAGCACGTCCCTGCCTTCAGGATCCGCCTTGGAAGGAAGCGCTTCCCGGACCATCTTGAGGATATCTGTCTGCTTGTATTCGGCTCCCGCGGCTGTCGTACCCGTGAACTCTGACTTCAGCCTCTCCAGCAGCGCGTTCTCGTCCGCTCCTGCGAGCAGGACTCCGGAATGCGCTTCTGTCAGCACCTGCCTGGAATCATGGATCGGCAGCGACACGAAAACACCGTCCGAGAAGGTCTTTGCCTTGTCCATGAAGACTACCTTCATCCCAAGTTCGGAGGCATCTTTCGGATCCACCTCGAATTCGAACGGAACCGAACCGCCTGCAGGAACGATCAGGCTCTGGGACAATGTTTCCAGAGGAGCCGATCCCTGCCAGTCCGAAGAAGGATAGACCTGGAGGGCGGCAATGCCGTCGACAGGAGAGTCTGAACTGTTCGACACCGTCCCGTGAAGCACGTAACGGTCACCCTTGTAAAGATACTTCGGTTCGACGACGGAGAGCTTCACCGGAAGCGAAACCACCATCTCCTGCCTCACAAGGGCATTCTGCATATTCACGTCGTGGGCATATACCTGGACTATGAAAGTCGAGAGCTTGTCGGATGTCCTGAACTTGAGTGTAAGGTCTCCGGACGGGTCCGAGTAAAGGAACGGCTCGAATGCCAGCGAAGATGCGAAATCTGAACGGAGTGCGACTTCAGCGATCTCCCCAGCATCGACGCCACTTGCCGGCGCGGGTGCAGGAAGGGCATCATACATGACCATGTCCGCAGATTCGGCGACCGCTTCTTCCATCTCCACGGCCCCGTTGAAGGAAGCCTTGGACATAGGAACCGCACCCGACCTGGCAGAGCCGAGCCCCCTTACATATACTACATGCTCGGTACCGGTGCTTCCGTTGACCGCCGAGACATACACGGATTCAGCGCCAATGGAATACAACCTGACCGTATTCCAGCGGTTCGGAGAGATGGTCTCGGTGCTCTTGTCGAACACAGCCGCGACGCCTTCGACCCCAGACCTGGTCTTCAGCACGAACGAATATTCCTTGCCCGGGAGGGCCTTGTCCTCGAACACGCTGAAACTCAGAGGAAGATCGAGTTCGTTCTTCTCACGGCGGAATTCCCTGCCGAACGTGTAATTCCTTCCGTTCCGGAAATAGAATACGTTGAGGTAAACGGCATCAGGATACTCAGGCTTGTATTCGTAGACTATCTCCTCGAGGGAACCCTCAGCTCCTGCCTTGCCTTCCAGGAACACCATCTTGCGTTCCAGAAGCTGCCTCTTGTCCCCGAACAGTTCTACAACCGCCCAGACGGGACCGTTGCCTGCCCCGAAACGGAGATGGATATCCTCTCCGTCCTTCAGCGATCCGTCTTCGCAAGGTCCATCGAGGAGGAATACATTCTCTATGCTGGCGTCCAGTACTTTGTCCGAAGGGGTAAGCCTGAGTATGAAGAGTTCGCTTTCAGAACGGATCTCCTCTCCCCTTGAGGATTTCACGGAAGCTTCCGCCTTCACGGTATAGAGACCAGACTTCGGCAATTCCAAAGTGAATTCCTTGCCCGACTCTGCGGTCCCTGAGAGTACTTTCGCACCCTTTTCATCCAATACCGAATAGTTCAGCGGCACAGGGATAGTCATGCCTTCATTGTTCTTCACACTGAGCCTCAGGGAAGCTTCGTCCTTGGAAAGAAGGCTGGTATTCCACCTGCGCTCCCCGAAATCTGCAGATCCGGAAGCATCGTCCAGCAGGTCCATATCGATATAGAAGTGATCCGTTACGAATACGTTACGCCGGAACTCGCGAGTCTCCCCCGTTCCGTCCGTGACCTTCACAAGGACCCTGAACCAGACTTCGTCTCCGGAAGGGAAAGACAGCGCGAAGCTGCCGTCCGGATCCGGGATGATATCACCTGAAGCCACTTTCCTGCCGTGGGCATCCACTTCGTAGGTGACTTTAGCCGCAGAAAGAGGATGGCCGCTGTAGCTGCTGAGCAAGCCCTCCACACTGACGGTATCTCCCCTGAAGTAAAGCTTGTCCACCTCCTTGAAACTCAGGTCATAGGTCGGGAGGATGTATTCATCCACCACGATTTCCTTTGTCTGGAGAGTCCTGCCCTTGACCGCGCAGATCCGGAACCGTCCGTTCTTCTGGTCCTTCGGGAGGAGGAATTCTCCGGCTACGGAGCCGAACCCGTTGGTTTTCAGCGAAGTAGATTCCAGTTCCTTGCCTTCCGTGTTGTACAGCCTCACGATTACGCTCTCACCTTCCTTGAATGCAGCCAGGCTCTTACGCATGTTGCCGCTGTAGAACACCGCCTTGTATTTCACGGTCTCTCCAGGATTATAGGCCGACTTGTCCGTGAAGATGTTGCAGTACTGGGATCCATTCTCCCCATACGTTCCTTCGTCCCCGCGATGCTTGTCCAGGTCAAGCTGCCTGGACTTGCGGAGGAATCCGTCGGAATCCCGGAAGGATGCCTCAAGGTAGTTGACAGCCCGCTCCTTGACAGCCTTCATTATTACCTCAGGGACCGGAGTGAAGCCATCCATCGTTATCCCTTCCGCCTTCGCCACGGAGGAACCGGACCGGAACAGCTCGAGGCTGACTTTCCCAACCGGTTTTCCCGTCTGGTAATCAGCCACGTAGAACCGCTGGCCCTCGCTGTCGTCACGGAGCGCTATCGACAGAGTCTTGGGAGTGTATGGCAAGCTTTCCTTCAGCTTGCCGTTCTTGACGGTGAACAGATAGTCCCCGTCGTCGCATTTTGGGATGGGCACCCGGACGGTATCCAGCACATAGAAGCTATTCCTTTCATTTACGACCGTCTTGGTGAACAACGGTCTGGCCTCCTTGGCATCCGGAGCCATCACCAGTTCCGCCTTGTCCAGGTTCCGGAACAGGATCAACAGGTCAGTGCCATCTACAGAGAGCGAAACGCCTTTGCTTTCAAGTGTTTCCACAAGGTTCTTGAAATCATCGAGCGACTCTGCGATCTTCTTGTCGATGCCCGATGAATATGACTTGCGCTCCTTCTCGGCCGCTTTAGCCTTCGTCAGCAATTCCTTATACTCTTTCTCATCCGCCTTCTTGGAATTGAGTTTCATGAAGGCATCCTGGAGGATATGGGCCTTTGCGAACAGGTTCACCGCCTTCCCCGCATACTTCCCGGCGAATTCCTCGTAGGCAGGGATCCTGGAATCATAGGCCTTGTTCTCGATGGAGCGGAATTCAAGCCACGCTGCGTTAGGGTAGGTGTCGCCGATATAGTCCTTGAGGACCTTTCCGGCACGGTCCCTTCCCCTCCAGTCGCCGAACTCCGACCAGAGCGCATATTCGTAATCATCCTTCACGCAGTCCGTCAAGAGACCGTTCATCTGGCCTCCGATGCGGCTGTAGAACTGAGAATTGCGCCCAGCCTGGAGCCTGGAGCCCGTCGAGAGGACATAGTCCAGCAGGTCGCCGGCACCATTGTCCTTCCTGTGGGAATATGTGACGATAGGTTCCCCATAGGCTTCCACCTCGGCGGAGAGTTGCTTCTGGAGGGAATCCCTCAGTTTCCAGTTGCGGGACAGTTCGGCCTGCATCTTACGGGACACTGCGTCATAGAAATCCCAGTGAAGCCGCTTTGACGACGCCTCTTTCCTGATCTTTTCCAGGGCCGCCGCCATCTTCAGCGGTTTGTCAGCCTTCTGGGCATCATAATATTCCTTCCAGAGCGAGCCCAGGATGTGCCCCTGCCCGTCCGGCTTCTGGGTCTTGTCAGTCCTCATATAAGCATTGGATGTGATGAAAGCCGCGCAGAGCAATGCCGCTGCAACGGCAGGTATAAGGATATGCGTTTTCATACTTCGGTCTATATTCAAAAACCTTGCAAGGATTTCAGGATCTGCAGAGCTTCGCTCACAAGATAGGTGCTTCCGCCGATGAAAATGAGCGGGAATGCAGCCCTGGAGGAGTCTGTCTTCCTGGAGGTCTGCTTCGCAAGGGTGATTGCCATGGAAAGGGCCTTACGTACGGTTTCGGCCTCGTAGATCCGGTTCACCGGACGGCCTTCGGCCGAGCAGAAAGCCTTGTAGCGCGAAGTCAGTTCAGACTCCGGCAGAGCCCTGTGGATTTCCGGGTTGGTGAATATGTAAGTGGCATCCTCGGGCATCAGCGGCATTATTCCGTCCAAGTCCTTGTCCGCCATCACGGCATATACGATTATCAGCGAGGAGCATTCTCCATTTTCGCGCATCCTCCTCAGCTGTGAGAAATTCTCCTTGAGGGCAGCCGGATTATGGCCGATGTCTGCGATTATGAAAGGATGGAGTGAAAGCCGCTCCCAACGGCCGTGGAAGCCCATTATCGAAGCAGCACGGGAGACTGCAGTCTCGACTGCGGCCGCATCTGCAAGAGAGGAGTAGAACGGGATGTCTTTCAGTATATCGATTGCCGCCAGTACCGTGCGGAGATTCTTCTTCTGGTATTCCCCGCGGAGGTCCATCTTCTTGAGGATTGCCTCGCTGCGGTACCACAGAGAAGGGATCGCGTCTTCGGCGAAAGCAAGTGTACTCCCTGTCTCGGCAGCCTTGCGCTCGAACACTGGCCGGGTTTCAGGCAGGTATTCTCCTACCAGCGCCGGAACCCCTTCCTTGAATATCCCCGCCTTCTCGAACGCTATCGCTTCCAGGGTGCTTCCGAGGATGGAACAGTGGTCCAGGGCTATGTTCGTAACCACCGAGAGGTCCGGGACGATGACATTTGTGCTGTCCAGGCGCCCCCCAAGGCCGGTTTCTATCACCGCCACGTCCACTTCCATATCCGCGAACCACTTGAAAGCCATTCCGGTCGTGATCTCGAAGAACGAAAGGTCCAGGCGGTCCATCTCTTCTTCGTGACGGCAGAGGAAGTCCCATACATATTCTTCGGATACAAGTTCGCTTCCTATGCGCATCCTCTCACGGAAATCCACGATATGGGGAGAAGTGTAGAGTCCGACCTTCAGGCCGGAAGAGACCAGGACTGCGGCCAGCATATTCGCGACAGAACCCTTTCCGTTGGTTCCGGCGACGTGGATGGTACGGTATTTCCGCTGAGGGTCTCCAAGGCCGGAACAGAATCTCTCTATATGCTCCATCCCCGGCTTATAGGCCTCTCCGAAAGGCACTTTCTGCACCGAAGGGAAACGCTTGAATATCTCCTCGACCTTTTTCTTGTACTTCTGTTTCGAATAGCTTTCCATTTACAGCAGTCAATCTGTTTTTGAACTGAATTCAAAAATACTTAATTTTACAGACATATTCGATAAGGAATGAAAGAAAAAACCTCAGCATTGAACTCGACATACGTCATTGACGGAGTTCCACGGCAGTTTACGCCGTCCGAAATCCTGGACGAATGTCTCGGTCAAGGCATCGGGCCGAAGGCCGATGGGGACGGAGCGTTCGAGCCGATTGTCGATGAGACCAGGGATCCTTCCCCTTCCGCAAACGAGTTCCACGTGCGTGCGATACAGAGCTACCTTTCCAAGGTGTCTTCCCTCATGGGGACCCCGAGGAACTGCCCTATCGCTTTTCCGGAGCCGTTCACCAAAAGCAGGATCGCCAAGGCACTGCTGGACACGCTCTGGATGAAAGGTCATTTCCGCCTGAGCGACCTGGCCCTGATAGCCAGGTGGCGCTGGAACGGCAAGCCACTGGGGAATATGGCTGCATTCTACTCATCGGTGGAAGCCGCTGCCGATTATATCGATGAACTTGGGATATCCCTCAATTCATATTCATTCAACGAGAGTGAAAAGTTCTGCCAGGTCTCTTTCAAAGTCGCCGCGTCGGACAGGATAACGGAAGAAGATCCGGAAATGGATTCCGACGAGGAGTTCGACCTCCCGGGGAACGCTCCGTTCGGGAGCGACCACCCGGTGCTTGGGCGCAGGAAGGCCGTTCCGGACAAGCTTGTCCCGGATCCGGAGAGCTGGCTGATCTATGTTCCGTTCGACGGATGCGATTTCAGGCTCGGCAATTCCCTGCTGTGTGACACCCTTGGCCAGAACGGCGATACGTTCCCTGAAGTGGGCGACGCTGATTATTTCATCGACTGCTTCGAGGTGCTCAGGGAATTCGTGGAAGACCGCGTGGTGATCTCGGCCGTCACGGTCGCTGACGGAGGACTCCTTCCGGCACTCAAATCCATGTGCCCGGAAGATACCGGAGCGACCCTGGACGTAAGCGGTATCCTGAGTGCTTACGGTGAGGACAACAGCATCAGGGTGCTGTTCTCGGAGATTCCGGGGACCCTGATCCAGATCAAGGACATCGACTACGACTATGTCGATGCCGAATTCCTGCTGCAGGACATCGCATATTACCCGGTCGGGCATCCGGTCCCCGGAACCGGCAGGGTCAAGGTCAAGACCGGCAAGGGCAACGGGATCTCGGAGATCCTGCAATCCCTGCTGAACAGCCAGACCTCCGAAGGAGAAGATTGATAACACTGAAATATGGCAAGGTACGTTAAAAGAAAACCAAAGATCTTCGTGCTGGACACGAACATCATCCTCCACGATTACAAAGCCATCCGCAAATTCCAGGACAACGATGTAGTGATCCCCGTCGTGGTAATCGAAGAACTGGACAAATTCAAGAAGGGAAACGACCAGCTGGCATTCAACGCCAGGGGTTTCATGCGCGACATCGACAGGATCACCGAGGGCAAGACCTTCGGCAAGGACGGGGTCCAGATAGGCAAGGGCCTCGGAAGGATCAAGATCGAGCCGAACCATCCTTTCCCGCCGGACATGGAAGGAATGTTCTACGATGATATTCCTGACCACAGGATACTGGCCACGGCGATCTGGGTCCGCGACAACAATCCCGACCGCTTCGTAGCCCTGGTAACCAAGGACATCAACCTGAGGATGAAATCCAAGGCCGCGGGAATGGAGGTCCAGGACTATCTGACCGACCGTGTCGAAGAGGATAAGATCGAGAACTCCAACAAGGAGGTCCAATACCTCGATGGGATATCCCTCAATGCCATCCAAGACCTTGCATACGGCCCTGAAAACTCGGTTCCGTGGAATGCCGTCGCCAAGAAGGAACCTCGGCCGAACCAGCTTTACAAGATCAAGAACGGCGACGAAACCATCTGCGCACGTTACGATGCTGACAGAGGCAGGATAATCCTGGTCAAGAATTACAGCGTGTACGGTATCCGTCCAAGGAATCACGAACAGAAATTCGCGATAGAAGCGTGCCTGAACCCTAAGGTGCAGCTAGTTTCGATGACTGGAGGCGCCGGAACCGGAAAGACCTTGATCGCCCTTGCCTCAGCCTTGGAACAGGCCAGGGATTACGACCAGATCATCCTGACGCGTCCGACCATAGTCCTGGGCAACCAGGAAATCGGATTCCTTCCGGGAGACCAGAGGAGCAAGATGAGTCCGTTCATCCAACCTCTCATGGACAACTTGAACGTTATCCGGGGCCAGTTCAAGACCGGCAGCAAGGAAGCGTTGAAGATAGATGCGATGCTCAAGGAAGAGAAGCTCCTGATCTCTCCCCTGGCTTATATCAGGGGACGGAGCCTCGGCAGGGTGTTCTTCATCTGCGATGAAGCACAGAACCTGACTCCTAACGAAATCAAGACCATCATCACACGTGCCGGGGAAGGCACCAAGATGGTCTTCACCGGGGATATATTCCAGATCGACCAGCCTTATCTGGACCAGTGGTCCAACGGTCTGACCCACCTCAACGAGAAAATGGAGGGACAGCGGCTGTTCGAGCACATATTCCTGAGGATAGGAGAAAGGAGCGAGATTTCGGACATTGCTTCGAAGCTCCTGTAAGGAGTATCCGGGTTGTGAACTTGATACTTTTTATTTAAATTTGCAAGTTCAAAACTATGGACAGACTATTAATCATCTTTAAATAATATGTTCAACAAAAAGAAAAGGGTCTATCGCTTCGGTGGAAAAACCGCTGAGGGCGATGGAAAAATGAGAGAACTCCTTGGAGGAAAGGGAGCAAACCTTGCCGAGATGAGCAAGCTCGGCATGCCGGTACCGGCTGGATTCACCATCACGACAGAATGCTGCGCTGAATACTATGCACTCGGTGAAGGATATTCAGACGACCTCAAGAAGGAAGTAGCGGAAGCCATGAAGGCTACCGAAACCATTATGGGCAAGAAATTCGGAGATCCTTCCGATCCGCTCCTGGTCAGCTGCCGCTCCGGTGCGAGAAGCTCAATGCCTGGAATGATGGACACCATCCTCAACATCGGACTGTGCTCAGCCACTATCCCTGGAATGATCCAGAAGACCGGCAATCCAAGGTTCGTATATGATGCTTACAGGCGCCTCATCATGATGTACTCCGACGTCGTCATGGAGAAGGCCGAAGGCATCGAGCCTGAAGACGGACAGGGCATCCGCCAGCAGCTCGACAGGATGATGATGGAGTTGAAAGAGCGTCAGGGCTACAAGTCCGACACCGACATCACTGCCGACGAACTCAAGGAACTCTGCGAGTGCTTCAAGGCGAAGGTGAAGGAAGTCCTCGGTGTCGATTTCCCTGACACCGCAGAGGCCCAGCTTTGGGGTTCCATCGGTGGAGTGTTCAAGTCATGGAACGGAAAGAGGGCTATCGCATACAGGAG